>DDWF01000162.1:0-37461 GCA_002345845.1 Betaproteobacteria bacterium UBA2293
CTCGGCCACGGATGAGGATGGCGACACACTGACCTTCAGCCTGACCAACAACCCGGGCGGCGTTTACGCCATCGACCCGGACACCGGTGCGGTCACCCTGACGCAAGCCGGTGCTGACCTGGTCAATGGCGGTGGCGACCTGCCGCTGGTGGAAGTCACCGTCACCGATGGCACGATCCCGGTTAATGGCAGCGTCGCGGTTCCGCTGACCATCGACGTCAACGACGCCCCGACCACGTCGCCGGTGACGCTGGCTGCCATGGCCGAAGACGGAACGCGGATCATCACCGCCGCCGAACTGCTGGGCAACGCCCAGGACGTCGATGGCGACACGCTGACGGTCAGCAACGTGGCCATCAGCAGCGGCAATGGATCGCTGGTCGATAACGGCGACGGCACCTGGACCTATACGCCGGAGCTCAACGACGATAGTTCAGTCAGCTTCAGCTACACCATTGCCGACAACGCGGTCGGCGATCCGCAATCGGTGGTGGGCAGCGCGACGCTGGACATCACCCCGGTCAACGACGCCCCGACGACCACGCCGGTGACGCTGGCGGCCATGCTTGAGGACGGAACGCGGATCATCACCGCCGCCGAATTGCTGGGCAATGCGGCAGATATCGAAGGTGATGCCTTGTCTGTGGCCAACCTGACGGCGAGCAGCGGCACGTTGGTCGATAACGGCAACGGCACCTGGAGTTTCACGCCAGCCCTGAACGACGACAGCAGCGTCACGTTCAGCTACGACATCGTCGATAACGGCGTAACCAATGAAGTCGCCGATCCGCAGACGGTCAACGCTTCGGCAACGCTCGATATCATCGCGGTGGCCGACGCCGTTGGCAGTATCGAGGTGACAGTCGGACCTTCCTACACCTTCTCCATACCGAGTTCGGGCGGTACGACTTATACCAACAGCAACGGGATTTCGGTGACCTCGTCCGGCGGCACGCTGGTGTCGAACGGCGGTCTGGGGATTGGTGTGCAGTCGGGCGGCAACGGCGACAACCGCATCAATCCGGGCGAGTCGTTGACCTTTACCTTCCCTGATGGCAGCGGTGTCACCAGCCTGGCGATGGGCATCAAGAATTCGGATGGCGAAACGGTCACGCTCGATAGTGCCCTCGACATCACGGGTATGGATGCCGCGTCGATTTCGCTGGCTGGGGTCCTCCAGGTCGTAAACAAAACCACGATCAATGGCACAACTGCCGAGGTGCTTCTGACCCTGCAGGGCACCACGGGTACCATCTCGACGACGGCGACCATCAACGCCAATGGCACCTGGTCCATTTCCGCCTTCAATGCCAGCAGCGTCGGCACCATTACCCAAGCCACGCTTACGACCGCCATCGACGGCGATGCCTTCAGCAATGGTGGCGATCTGCTCAGCTTCACGGTCAATCGTGAAATCTCGAGCATGGTGATCACCGATGGCACACGCTATGGCAATAACGATGGCTATCAGGTTAACTACCTCTCCTTCGCGCCCGGCGGGCTGCTGGGTAACAGCTATCCGGTCGAAATCTTTGCTGCCATGCAAGACCTCGACCTGAGCGAGGCCTTCAGTTCGGTAACCATGAGCGGCCTGCCGACAGGAGCCACGCTGTCGATTCTTGATACGGCTACCGGCACCCTTTCTCCGCTTGCTTCGATCGGTACCGCCTCGGATGGCAGCGCGATCTACAGCATCGACCCGGCATTCCTCAGCAATGCCTATGACAGCGGCAGCTTTGCCGATCAGATCTGGATCACGACGGCGACGACCCGTTTGCCCGCCGGCTTTGCCCCGACCCTGACCGTCGTTACGGAAGAGGCGAATGGCAGCCAGTCCTATTCGATTCTCGGCGGCAGCAACAACAATGTGCTGACGGGCGGTTCGGGTGACGACTACCTCAACGGCGGCGCCGGCAGCGACACACTGATCGGTGGCGCGGGCAACGACACGCTGATCGGGGGTAGTGGTGCCGATGTCTTCAGTTGGTCGCTCAGCGATCAGGGGACGACCCTTATGCCGGCAGTCGATGTCATCCAGCAATTCGATACGGCCACGGCGGCAGCCGGTGGCGATGTTCTCGATTTGCGCGACCTGCTCTCCGGGACGGCAACGACGGCAATGGCCATTGACCAGTATCTGGATTTCGAAACGTCGGGCGGCGATACCGTCATCAACGTGCGTCCTGATGCTGCTGGCGGCGTGACCCAGCAGATCGTCCTGCAGGGCGTCGATCTAAGCTTCGGTGTGACGCCGGTTGACGGCCAGTCGATGGATCAGGCAATCATCCAGAACCTGCTCAACAGCGGCAAGCTGATCACCGATTAAGCGCGTTCGCCGACAGCAAAAAAGGGCGGGGAATTCCCCGCCCTTTTCACGTCTGAAGCCGCTACCGCTCAGCCTTCGTGCATGCGCAGTTTGGCGACGCTGGGGATATGGATCTTGCGGCCTTCGACAAGGATCAGGCCGAGGTCGATCAGCTCGTGCAGGATGCGCGAGAAATGTTCCTGGGTCAGGTTCAGGCGCGAGGCGATGACGCCCTTGTTGGTCGGTAGCGTGATGGTGACGTTGATGCCGTTAATGCTGTCCGGCTCATCGTCCGGCAGTTCGCGCAGCAGGTAGCCGATGATGCGCTGCTTGCCCGAATGCAGCGAGTAGGATTCGACGTCGTTCATCAGCTGGTGCAGGCGCATGGCCATGCCGGCCAGCATCTTGCGGCACAGATTGTGGTCGCGCTGCAGTTCCTCAAAGATCGCCGTCTTGGAAACGTGCAGTAGCAGCGAATCGGTCAGCGCCTGGGCGAAGACGATGTAGGGCTTCTCCATGAACATCAGCGCTTCGCCAAAGCTTTGCCCCTGGGTGAGTATCTCGACCACCTTTTCGGTGCCCTGGGCCGAGGTGAAAGCCAGCTTTACCTGGCCATAGACGATCAGATGGAAGCCGTTGCACTGGTCGCCCTTGTGGAACAGGATGTCGCCCTTGCTGGCGTGGATTTCCCGCGTGGCCCGGGCGATGCGGGCGATTTCTTCGGGCGCCAGGCCGTTGAACAACGGCACGTGGGTGAGCAGTGCTTCAATATTGATGGGGGGATGTGATTGCATTGGGGTCTCACTTCGATGGAACCCGGTTGATGCTCCCATCGGTGTAGTTCACTAGCAATACGTCATAGGAACTAGTCCCTCGTCAATTGGGCGTAGAGCATTGGCAGGCGGCGTGGCAGTTCTTCCGGCTTACGGATGACGCAGAAACCGGCCGGGCCGAACAGCCAGGGCAGGTAGCTGCCGGCTTCGCGGTCGATGGTCACACAGAAGGGCGTCAGGCCCATGCGCCGTGCTTCATGCACGGCCATCCGGGTGTCCTCGATGCCGTAGCGCGAATCGTAGAGATCGAGATCGTTCGGCTTGCCGTCGGTGATGATCAGCAGCAGGCGGCGTCCGGCCGGTTGCTCGGCGAGGATGCTGGCCGACTGGCGGATGGCGGCGCCCATGCGCGTGTAGAAGCCGGGTTTGATGGCGACGATGCGGGCGCGGGCGGCGGCGTCGTAGGCACCAGTGAAATCCTTGAGCAGATGGAAGCGGATGTTCTGCCGGCGCAGCGAAGAAAAGCCGTAGATGCCAAAGCGGTCGCCGGTGGCGGTCAGCGCTTCGGCGAACAGCAGCAGCGAATCGCGGATCACATCGACGATGCGGTGGCTGTCGGAAATCCAGGCGTCGGTGGACATCGACAGGTCAGCCAGCAGCAGGCAGGCTAGATCGCGCTCGCAGCGCGCCTGGGCGAGATAGCCACCGGTCTCGGGCGTGTGCCCGGAAGCGCGGTCGGCATGGTTACGCACGCAGGCATCGACATCGAGTTCGGCGCCATCCGGCTGCGCCTTCAGCCAGCGCCGTTGCGGCGCCAGCGCGGCAAACTGGCCGCGCAGTTTCTTGGCGGTCGCCGCCAGTTCCGCCGGTAGCGGCAACTGGCCGGCGTCGCGGGCGATCATCGGAATCACCAGACAATGCCGTTCCAGCAGCAAACCCTTGCGATAGTCCCATTCCGGCAGCGCGATGCCGGGACCGATCGGTGTGTCGTCCTCGGCTGCCGACGGCAGGTCGAGGTCGAAGCGCACACGCGAAACAGCCGCTTCGCCATCGCGGGTCAGCGACAGCTTGTCGAGATCGCGGGCGGTGTTCTTGGCATTCGGGTCGTCATCGTCGTCGTAAGCGCGATTGACGCGCACGTACTCGGCCCAGGTTGGCACGCTTTCGGCGCGGAACATCGCCAGCATCGGATTCTTGTTATCCGGCGGCGCGACCTGCTCGGCCTTGTGCGCCTCCGGCGTCGCCTCGGCCCGGGCGCCGCCTTCCGGCGGCAGGTCGGCATCCGGATCGGCAACCTGGCCGGCGGCCAGGTTTTCTTCGGCGGCGATCAGCCACAACAGTACCGGCTGCGGCGGCCGCGATTTGCGCGCATGCAGCGGCGGCAGGCCGTCGGCCGAACCGGGCTGGAGCAGCGCCTGACGGATGGCATTTTCCTGCGCCGCCTCGTCCGGCTGCAGCTGTTCCGGGGCGATGCGGGCGGCCAGATGGGCGGCGACCAGGCGTTGGTAGCGCGGCGCCAGGCCGGGGAAGCGGGCGAGGGCGGCGGCGCTGGCGCGCTGGTTGCGAATGAACCACGGTTGCCGGGGCGCCACGTCGCAGGCCGCCTGGGCAGCCAGCCACAGGTAGAGGTCGCGGTTCAGCGCGGCCTCGGGGAAGGCGGCGATTTCCGGTGGCAGGCGCAGGGTTTCCGCGTCGCGCCGGGCCAGCGCCTGTTTTTCGCCACTGCCGGCCAGGCGTTCCAGCCAGCGTCGGCGGGCGCCGTGTGTCTCGGCTGCGGCGGAGCCGATCTTCAGGCCGGGGTCGCCGCCGAAGGCACGGAACAGGATGCCGGCAGTCTTTTCGACGTCGGCCAGCTTGACCGCCGCCGCCGGGTAATGCCCGGCCGCGGCCTTGGTGACCCAGTTGTGCCAGAGTTTGCCGACGAATTCTTCCATGACTCAGATTTTCCCGCCGGCGTCTTCGTCGGTCTTTGACAAGGCTGAAAAACGCGCCTCATTGCGTTGCGCTTCGTCGTTCTTCACCCAGCGCAGCAACTGCCCCTCCGGCTTGTCGCGATTGACCGTGGCGCAGGCCGAAACGCACTGGCCGCATTGCGTGCACGGGAACATCCAGCGTTTGACGTTGCGCGGTTTCAGGCGCATCGGGCAGGCCGCATCGCAGGCCGAGCCCTGGCCGTGCAGGCAGTCGGCGCATTCCGGCAAGCGGCCGCGGTCGAAGCCGACGACCATCGCCTTCTTGTTGGCGATCCAGGCGAAGCTCTGGAAGATGCCGACGGCGCAGGCATAGCGGCAGAACAGGTGGCGGGCGANNCCCACCACCATCGCATTGCGATTGCTCATCCACGCGAGACTCTGGAACAGTCCCACGGCGCATGCGTAGCGACAGAACAGGTGGCGGGCGAAAAGGAATTCCATGCTGAACACCGTCGTCGTCGCTGCCAGGAAGATCACTTCGTTGCGGCTCAGCGTGGCGGTGAACAGGCCGTGATAGACGCCCATCGGCGGCATCAGGTAGGTCAGGAAAACGACCGCCCAGGCGAAGGCGAAGGCCACCGCAGCGGGCACCACCAGCAACCAGTAGCGGGGATCGCGCGGCGTCGGGCTGCTGTCCGGTTGCCACGGCGGCGTCTGCTGGCGATCCCACAGCGAATGCTTGCCGGTGGCGATCAGCATCAGCCGGTTGATTGTCTCGACCACGGAAAAGTGCGGACACAACCAGCCGCAGTACAGGCGACCCCATTTCCAGGCGACGCCGATGACCAGGCCGAGGGCGCCGAGCAGCGGCAGGAACAGGTAGAGCAGCAGATTGCCGGCGGCGGTGCCGGCGCTGACCTCGCCGGCGATCAGCGCGTCGATGCCGAGATGCCATTGCAGGGTGAGGAAATAGGCATGGCCGGCGACCAGGTCGTAGCGCAGCAGATCGAAGATCGGGGTCAGCGTGAACAGCGCGAAGAAGCCGATCTGGGTCAGCGCGCGCCAGCGTTGCAACGGTGGCTTTTTCATTCGAAGCGCGGGCCGATCAGCGGGAAGCGCCAGCGTTGGCCGGCCATCGCCTTGATCAGCGCATACATGCCGAGCAGGATCAGGGTCGAGTGGATGCAGGTGAAATAGAGGATCAGCACCACCCAGGTCCATGCTGCGGCGAGACCGCCGGCGAGGATGATGATGGCACCGAGGACGACGATCAGCGCGCCGCCCCACAGGCTGACCAGAGTTGCCTGGCGCAGGTGCTGGCGGGCCAGCGGCGGGGCGCTGTCGCGGTGCTTCAGCCACAGTCCGGCGAGGATGGCAAAGGCGATCCCGGGCAGCAGCATCAGGTTGATCAGGAACAACGACTCGGCGAGGACGGCCAGTGCCTGGCCGGCCTTTTCCTCGACGACACCGAAGTTATCGTCCGAACGTGGCATTGACGATTTCCATCAGCGCTTCGACCGTTTCCTCGTCGTCGGTCAGTCCTTCGACCAGGGCGGCGCGGCAGGCGGCCGAGACATCGAAGCCGGACTTGATCAGCGTCGCCGCATAGACCAGCAGGCGGGTGCTGGCGACTTCTTCCAGATCGCGGTCCTTGAGCGCCCGGAAAGCCTTGGCGATGCCGACCAGGCGCTTGGCCAGATCGGCGTCGCAGCCGGTTTCGCCGATCAGGATGGAGATTTCGCGCTCGGCCCCGGGGAAATCGAAGCGCATGGCGACGAAACGCTGGCGGGTTGAGGGCTTCAGACCCTTCATCAGGTTCTGGTAGCCGGGGTTGTAGGAAATCACCAGCATGAAGTTGTCCGGTGCCTCCAGCGTTTCGCCGGTGCGGTCGATCGGCAGGATGCGGCGGTCGTCGGCCAGCGGGTGCAGCACCACGGTGGTGTCCTTGCGTGCCTCGACCACTTCGTCGAGGTAGCAGATGCCGCCTTCGCGCACGGCGCGGGTCAGCGGGCCGTCGCACCAGTAGGTACCCTGGTCCGAAATCAGGTGACGGCCGACCAGATCGGCGGCGGTCAGGTCGTCGTGGCAGGCCACCGTGTACAGCGGCAGCTTCAGGCGTGCCGCCATGTGCGAGACGAAACGCGTCTTGCCGCAACCGGTCGGCCCCTTGATCAGCAGCGGCAGGCGCTGGCGATAGGCGTGCTCGAACAGGGCGATTTCGTTGCCGGACGGTTCGTAGAAGGGCAGGTCGTTCATTTGAGAGATATCCAGTAAGCCAGCAGAATCAGGCTGCCGACGACAATCAGCCAGCCTTCGAGCAGGGTACGCCACAGCCGCGGCGCGCCGCGCAGTTCCATGAAATCGAGCACCACCAGCCGGCCCTTGATGAAGGCGATGACCAGCATGGTGACGATGGCGGCGGTGCCGGCGGCACCGACTTCGCCGAGATACCAGGTGATGCCGGTGGCAATGACCAGCACCAGCCAGGCACGGTGGGCGGGGTTCTTCAGGGCATTGATCATCAGCGCATCACATAGACGAGGGGAAAGAGGATGATCCACAGCAGATCGACCATGTGCCAGTAGGCGGCACCACTTTCCAGACCGTTACATTCACCGGGCCGGTAAGCCCCCTGGCGCGACTGCCTCCAGATCACCGCCAGGATCACCATGCCGAGAATCACGTGCATGAAGTGGAAGAAGGTCAGCGAGATGTAGAACATGTAGAAGGTGTTGGTCGACAGCGAAATGCCGGCGCCGAACTTCTCTGCGTATTCGAACACCTTGACCACCAGGAAACCGGCCCCGCACAGCATGCCGAGTGCAATATGGCGCGGCACCGCCGCCTGATCATTGCGATGCGCCGCCTGCACGGCGAGCACGACGAACCACGAGCCGGTCACCAGCAACAGCGTATTCAACGCCCCGGCATTGCGATCCAGTGTCTGCTGGTGCAGGTTGAACAACTCCGGATCGCCCGCCCGGGCGAACGCGTAGGAGGCGAAGAACACGGCAAACGCCAGCATCTCCGCCAGGATGAAGAACCAGATCGCCAGGTCGCCGGGCAGGCGAGGCGAAGCGGGTTCGGGAACAGGGGCAACGGCAGTATTCATGCCGCCGATGATAGCCATCCCGCTTCGCCGGTAACTTGATATGCCCTAAGAAGCGCGGGCAAAGCCTGGCCGACCCGGGTTCGCATGCCTTGCCGGCCGGGATTGCTCCCGGATTACCCACTCGACATGATTTGGTGTGCTGAGTAATCTCCGATTTCGGCTAGGCGGCATATCAGCCAAACAGCGCCGTAGGCCGCACTGTCGTTTTTTCCACACCGAGCAAGGTTTCAATTTTTTCGATTGGGGATACAACCATGTTCAAGAAAATTTTTGAGAAGCTGTCGGGCTCGCAGCCAGCCGAGCAAAAGGAATCTCAGCTTGATCCAAAGACGGCGGCGTTGATTCGCGCGGTTCGGGAGCGAAGCGAAGAAGACCCGTTGATAGGAGCAAAACTAGGGGCAAAGGAAGTATTTGATCGCCTCATTGACGGTATGAAAAGCGAAAAGGGTGTTCACCTTGAGTCGCTCTTGTGCGCCTTGGGTGCCTTGGCTGGCTATTCGTGTCAGGCCAACCTGCGTGCGCAGGCGTTAGCGAAAGGCATGCCCGAGACGGCGGCGTTTCAAACCGTGGGCACCAAGGACGGCAAGCAGTATTTCTTCGGTGACCCGTTGAACGAAGCCCTGGCAGGTTCCCAACATTCCGTTTGGGGTTTGGCTGGCGGCGCTGCGCAGCATGCAGGTGCCAAGGAGCTTCCCGACCTCAATGAAATTTTTCAATACACCTCGACGGTCATTGGGGGCGATCAGTTCGGCATTCCTCGGGTTCCAGAGAACCATAGGGCGAGTGACACCCCAATCAACTACCTCAAAGCAATCTGGCCGAGGCTTTTCCCGACGGTGAAGCTGTTTTGTCCCAATCCTGTCGACTGGCCAATTCTTTATGGCCTTGCGGTGCAGGAGGCAATTGACGCTGGCAAGAGTGCAATTGATCCCGCGCTTGCGCTCAGAATAGTTATGGAAAGCGCCATTCCAATGTCCAAGGTTGATCTTGCCAATTCTTAGCCGGAGTAATGGGCAGGGGAAAAAGGATAGAGAGCATGGGGCCGTGCGATAAAGCAGTGCATCGTCCGGCTCCTCCACCTTAGCTCCAGGAACATCGGCTCGCGAAAAATCGGCACACCGTTGCCAGGTTCGCCGCCCCGCGAAATTTCCTTCAGCATCGGCCGGTGGGGAGTGTTCTGCACTCCTCAAGTTACGGCTGGTTTGGCCTTTTCTCCGGCGTCCCGGGGCCTTCCGTCTTTCACTTCGAGCTTGGCCGACTGATGGAGTCGTTGTCCGTGGCCGGGGCACCAGGCTGCAAATAACTGTCGCTATTGCCCGACAAGTTAGTTGGTGGCGCTTGTCCATTACGTTGAATTTAAATGGAAATTTGGTTTTTTCTGACGTTTGTTGTATGACCAACGCGTTATTGTGCGGGCAATTCGAATTGCTTAGGCTTGCTTTCGCTTTGTGCCTTCGCCGCTCCCGATGCGTCAACCTCTTTGGGCAGGGAGTGGCCATCGCACAGGCGTTATCGATAACCTGATTTCAGAAGGAAGCAAACCATGTCTTTGATCAATTGGACCCCAGAGGAATTCGGCACCAGCGTTTCCCAGCACGATGAGGAGCACAAGCACCTGTTCGGGCTGCTCAACAGTCTGCATGCCTCGGTTGCTAAAGGCGAGCGTGGAACCATCGGCAAAGCCCTGGATGGGCTGATCGCATTCGTGGCCGAGCATTTCTCGTCTGAGGAGGAAAACATGCGCAAGGCCAACTATGCGGCCCTGGATCAGCATCGCCAGGAGCATGAAAAGCTGGTGAAGACCTGCGTCAATCTGCAGCAGCAATTCCGTGCCGGTCAGGCCGAAATCACCGAGGAAACCACTGCCTTCCTGCGTGATTGGCTCAAGCAGCATATTCCGCAGGTGGACCGCAAGTATGGTCCAACACTGTCGGCTAACTAACCCCTGAGAAGTGGGGAGATTCGCTCTCCCCCTCCTTTTTGCCGGACGGCTCTGCCGTTCGGTTTTTTTTGTTTTTCGGCCCAGACGGGCCGGCAAGCTTGGGTAGCGGGAAACTCACGCTGCCGTAGCAAGCCGCTGCGGCCATCAGACTGTCTTTATTCCCTTGCGCCGGCGCAGATATTCCGGCTGGAAAATCGCCATGCGCAACACGTCGCGATATTCGCCATCAACAAAGAATTCGTCGCGCAACCGCCCTTCCTCGATGAAGCCAAGCTTGGTGTAGACACTCACCGCGCGGGCATTGTCACAATCGACAATCAGGTAGAGCTTGTACAGATTGAGCACGGTGAAGGCGTAATCCATCGCCAGTCGCGTGCCGGCGGTCGCATGCCCCTTGCCCTGATGGGCCGGGGCAATGATGATCTGGAACTCGGCACGGCGGTGGATGTGGTTGATCTCGACCAGTTCTACCAGGCCAACCGGCTCGCCGCCGACCTCGGCGATGAAGCGGCGCTCGCTCTGGTCGTGGATGTGCCGGTCGTAGAGATCGGCAAGCTCGACAAAGGCCTCGTAAGGCTCTTCGAACCAGTAGTGCATGACCGACTCGTTATTGTCCAGTTCATGGACGAAGCGCAGGTCTTCGCGCTCCAGTGGGCGCAGGATCAAGGTATCAGACATGAATTTTTCCGCGACTTGAGTACCTGAAGAATTTTACGCTTGCGGCTGACTGCTCCGTGCACGCCATGGGCATGAATCTATTTGCTCCATGCCGGTCAAATTCGCACGGCATCTGCCGGGAGGTTCGACAATAAACCGAGAGGAGACGAGAGATGCGTGTATTTCAAAGTTTTGTGCTGCTTGGTCTGCTGACTTCGCTGGCCGCCTGCCAGAGCATGCCCGACAGTTCCGGAGCGACGGCGAAGCTGGAGGCGCGATCGGGATCAACGGTGGCCGGTGAGGTCATGTTCTCGACGGCCGGAGATGGCCTGCTGGTCCGCGCGCGGCTGAGCGGGTTGCAGCCGAATGCCGAGCATGGCTTCCATGTGCATGACAAGGGTGATTGCTCGGCGCCGGATGCCAGCAGCGCTGGCGGCCATTTCAACCCGGGCGGTACAGCGCATGGTCATCATGCGTCAGGCAGCCGTCACGCTGGCGATCTGCCCAATATCAAGGCGGATGGCGAGGGGCGGGCGGTCTATGAGGCGCGCGTGACGGGACTGGCCTTGGGCGGGGCCTACGGCGTGGTCGGGCGTTCGGTTGTCGTTCATCGTGACCCGGATGACTACAAGTCGCAACCCGCGGGTAATTCCGGGCCCCGCGTTGCTTGCGGCGTGATCCGCTAGTCGTGGGCGCTGCATGCCTTCCCGCTGCGGGTGGGGAGGTATTGCGCGTCAGCCTTTATCTGCGCCTACTTTGGGGAGCATCCCATGAAGCCGGATTTCTGTTCTTCGCTCCTTTATCGCTATTTTTTCTTCACCTGGTTGTACCGTGATGTTGGTCGCGGCAACCTGCTGGAGCGTAGCGCCGCCTGGCGCTACAACCAGGCGCATGCTCACTGGTTGCTGACTTACCTGAGGCGCTGGCTGGTTGTCGATGGCCTGGCCTTCGCTGCCGGATACCTCAGTTCGCAGGCCTTTCAGGGACACTGGGTCAGCATCCCTTTCTTCGTGCTGGTTTCGCTGGCGATGTCGGTGATTGCGATCATTGTCGTTGCCTGGCTGGGTTTGCGGCTGATGCCCAGCCCCTGAGCCGGCGCCTGCGTTACTCTTGCGCCTGCCAAATTTCACCAGCAAGGGTGTTTGATGATTTTCTCTGTCGAAAGCGACAAGTCGTTCTACGAGGCCTCGGTCGATCTGGGTGAGGTATTGCTGCGCCTGGGTTTTGTCGTGCTGCAGGCCGATGACCAGGGGGAATTCCTGCGCAACAAGGGGCTGGAGTGCGATGAGGAACTGAAAGTGTTCTCGGTGGCCATTCCACGCCTGACGGAGGCGCTGCTGGTTGTCGATATGCGGCTCGGGCTGGCGCTGCCCTGGCGCCTGAGCGTGTTCACCGAGGATGGGGTAACGCGTCTCGGCTTTCTGCGCCCGTCGATTGTTTTGCCGGCCTTGTCACCACTGGCGGCGGCGTTGCCGCTGACGGAGGAGTTGGAGGGGCGTTTGCGCCAGGTACTGGAAGAGGCGCGCTGAGCGTCCTCAGCGCAAGGGCAGCAGCTGGGCCTGGATGTCAGCCATCTGTTCTTCCGGGACCTCGGCTTGTCGGGCAAACTGCGGCCAGGACAGGATGGCTGCGCGCACTGCCTCGATCACCCGCTTGGCCGTGCCGACACCAAAGCGCTCTGCTTCGGCGAGCAGGTCGAGCACAGTAAATTCCTTGAACTTGCCGTTCACCGACATCAGGTGCTGGTGCGTCCATTCCCCGCTTGGATTGTGGGCGAAGGTGATGTCGTACGCAGGTGCCAGTTCCCAGGTGGCGCTACCCTGGCGCAGCAGGAAGGAGAAGTTCTTGGTGTGGTCATCGCAGTTGCGGCCCATGACGTTGAACACCATGCGCCGGAAAGCCTCTTCCATGTCTTCGTAAGGCAAGGCCAACTGGCCGATGGTGTTGAACAGCTGGGCATAGGAGTTGGTGCCTTTCTTTTTGTAATCGACATGGGCCATCGCGCAGAGCGTCTGCTGGTGATGGCGGGCGTTTTGCCCGGCGCGGTCGAAGCGCTGGGTCATGAAGTGCGCCCGGCCATGCTCCTTGAGCAGCCGGCAGTCGGTCATGTGGATGCCGGCGGCGCGTGCCATCAAGTGGTAGGCGTACTCGATGCGGCCGTAGTTCTGGCTGGTGCCCAGTTCCTGGTCCTTGCCCATGCCGTCGAACTTGAGCAGCCAATGCTCGAAGCCCTCCGGGGCATCCAGCTGGCCGGAACGGAGTTCGCCGGTCTCCGGGTGCACGGCAATCACCGCCTTGGCCCGGGCACCGCCGGCGCTGGTGCCGACGTCGATGATGCTGCGCAATGCGGCATTCGTATGGTCGTCATCGGCCATGTCGCCGGTGACTGCCCGCCGCGCCTGGTCGACCAGGGAGCTCAGTTCGATGGCCGTCGGCTTGTGCCTGACCGGGCCGCGTGCCGGCTTGAAGGTCAGCGCTCCCATGGCCCGGCTGTTCATGTAGGCCAGCCGGTCCAGTGGTGTGACCTCCCGGGCGGCAATGCCCTGGTCGGCCATGTAGCGGTTGATCAGGGCGTTGCCGAAATCGTCAGGCAGGGCATCGCTCAGCATCGCCGGCAAACGTTTGTAAGTGGCCTCTGGCAAGTCGGTGAACAGGTAGGGTTCCGCCGTCGTGACAGGCATGTGCAAGGGGGCTGGCTCAATCCCTTGCGCGGCAAACTCGCGGGTGTAGGCAAAGACGTAGTAGCCGTAGGTCGGATCCAGCGCCACGGAACCGATGTGCATGCCCCAGAGATGGACTTCAACGGCAGGGACGTGCTTGTAGGGCCGGGTTTTCCTGGTACTGGTCATCGGGGCTCAAACGGGCGTGTCGGTGTTGCCGGCGCGGCGTGGGCGGGAGGCGCGCTGGCGCGGCCGCGCCTCGCGGGTCAATGCCAAAGGGTTGATGGTGGCCACCGGGGCGACGGTGTTAAGCCATTCCTGCCGCCCGAGCGCCCGCAGCACGCAGACCAGCGTTTTGATCGTCGAGCCCTGACCGGCTTCCAGGCTGCGCAAGGCGCGAACGCTGACCCCTGCGCGCTCGGCCAGGGTTTTCTGGTCGAGGTTTCGCGATAGCCGCAGGGCCCTGAGCTTCTCGCCCAGACTCGCTTCCATCTCAGCCGGTGTCAAATTGACAGTTGTCATGATCACCTCTAATTACAGGTTCCATTAAGCGCCCGTTTTACGCCTTAAATCAAGTAAATGGCTAATTAGCGCCCTTTTTGAGCTGATTATAAAAATATTGGTTTAGTTTGTCATTGCAATTAGCGGCGATTTTAAGCCGATAATCTATAGTTTTTGCTTTCTAGGGGTTGAATTACACCTATTGTCGATGTTATCTGCGAGGTGTCTATCGCTGTGCGGGTCATGGCTCGGTTAGCAGCACTTCCCCGGCAAGATGCGATGAAGCAAAAAAAAGCGCGGATCTTTCGATCCGCGCTGAAAATGCTACCTGGATGAATCTTCTTAAGCGGCTTTCTCTTCCTTGCCGCCGATGAAGAAACTGGCGATGTAGAGGATGAGGCCGATCAGGAAGACCACACCGCTCCATTCACGCATCCAGTAGAACAGCGCAATCTTGTCCTGTCCGACCATGAACGGCAGCGGGGCGTCGGAGACGCGTTGCAGCCAGACTTGCAGGATGCCGGCGGCGGTCAGGAACAGCGTGATGAAGACCATGGCGATGGTCATCAGCCAGAACGCCCACATTTCGATGACTTGCGACTTGTTGCTGTTGGCAGCCCGGCCGCGCAGGATCGGCATGGCGTAGGAGATCATCATCAGCACCACCATCACGTAGGCGCCGTAGAACGCCATGTGACCGTGGGCAGCGGTGATCTGCGTGCCGTGCGTGTAGTAGTTCACCGGCGCCAGGGTATGCAGGAAGCCCCACACGCCGGCACCGAGGAAGGCCATCACGCCACAACCCAGGGCCCACAGCACGGCGGCCTTGTTCGGGTGGTCGCGACGACGACGGTTGACCATGTTGAAGGCGAAGACGGTCATGGCGAAGAACGGAATCGGTTCCAGAGCGGAGAAGATGGAACCCCACCACTGCCAGTATTCCGGCGTGCCGATCCAGTAGTAGTGGTGACCGGTACCGATGATGCCGGTGATCAGCGTCAGGGTGACGATGACGTACAGCCACTTCTCGATGACTTCGCGGTCAACGCCGGTGGTCTTGATCAGCACGAAGGCCAGGAAAGAACCGAGGATGAGTTCCCAGACGCCTTCCACCCAGAGGTGCACCGTCCACCACCAGAAGAACTTGTCGAGAACGACGTTTACCGGATTGTAGAAGGCGAACAGGAAGAAAATCGCCAGACCCCACAGACCGATCAGCAGCACCGTGGCCACCGCTGTCTTCTTGCCCTTCAGCACCGTCATGGTGATGTTGAACAGGAAGACGAGGGCGACGACGACGATACCGAGCTTGGTTGGCAGCGGCTGTTCGAGGAACTCGCGGCCCATCGTTTCAAGGATGTTGTTGCCGGTGAATTCAGCCAGCGTGGCGTACGGCACGGCCAGATAGCCGACGATGGTGGCGGCACCCGCGACCAGGAAGATCCAGAACATGGCCAGCGCCAGCTTCGGGCTGTGCAGTTCAGTTTCCGCTTCTTCCGGGATCATGTAGTACGCGCCGCCCATGAAGCCGAACAGCAGCCANNACATGGTCGGCAGGAGATCGTTTCCGGTCATTGCGGCCAGCGTGGCGTAAGGCACCATCAGATAGCCCACGATGGTCAGCGCACCCGCCACCAGGAAGACCCAGAACGTGATCAGACCCAGCTTAGGACTGAACAGTTCGGTTTCGGCCTCCTCAGGTATGAGGTAATGCGTCGCACCCATGAAGCCGAACAGCAGCCACACGATAAGCAGGTTGGTGTGGACCATGCGGGCCACGTTGAAGGGAATCTCGGGGAACAGGAAGTCACCGATTACATACTGCAGGCCAAGGATCAGACCGAACAGGATCTGTCCGAGGAAAAGCCCGATGGCCGCGATGAAGTAGGGTTTTGCAACCGCTTGCGATTGATATTGCATGTCGTAATCTCCTCTCGATCAGCCTTGGTCGTTGGGCGGCCAGTTGGCATCGTTGATCGAATTGACGTGCTTCAGGAAAGCCACGATGGCGTCCAGTTGCTCGTCGGTGAAGTTGAACTGCGGCATGCTGCGGCGGCCCGGGATCCCCTCCTTCGGACGGCTCTGGATAAAGGCCTTGACGCCTTCGTCGCCGTAGCGGACGACAACGTTGGCCAGCTCCGGCGCAAAGTACGCACCTTCGCCCATCAGCGTGTGACAGCCGATGCAGTTATTGACTTCCCACAGCTTCTTGCCCTCGGCGACTTGTGGCGTGATGTTCTGCCGCATGTCTCGTTTGGGAAGTTGCGAATGGGTATCGAATGACAACGCCAGGAACAACAGGAAGAAGAAAACCGTCCCCCCGTAGAAAATGTTCCGCGCCATCGATTTGGTAAACGCGCCGCTCATTGTTTTCCCCCTTTCGGAAATTGTTTGGCGAGGCGATGGTATTTCCGAGTACTGGGGTCGGGCTTTGATGCCTGCTAAAAATCGGCCAGTGGCTGGAAATAGATGGCGCGTCGCCAGCGGAGGCGACGACGGCCGGCGGTATACTTCGCCTTCCTCAAGTTGAAAGCACGACATGGCCACCAATGCCGACATCGCCAGCATGGCGCTCTTCTGTGACTTCGAAAACATCGCCCTCGGCGTACGCGACGCACAGTACGAAAAATTCGATATCCGGCCAGTGCTGGAACGACTGCTGGCCAAGGGCAGCATCGTCGTCAAGAAAGCCTACTGCGACTGGGATCGCTACAAGGGCTTCAAGGCCGCCATGCATGAGGCCAATTTCGAACTGATCGAGATTCCGCATGTCCGCCAGTCCGGCAAGAACTCGGCCGACATCCGCATGGTCGTCGATGCGCTCGACCTCTGCTATACCAAGACCCATGTAGACACCTTCGTCATCATTTCCGGCGACTCCGACTTCTCGCCGCTGGTCTCCAAGCTGCGCGAAAACGCCAAGCGCGTCATCGGCGTCGGCGTCAAACAGTCGTGTTCCGACCTGCTGGTCACCAATTGTGACGAATTCATCTATTACGATGATCTGGTGCGTGATCGCGAAGCCCGTCGCCCGACTCAGCGGCGCGAACGCGAACCGGGCAAGCGCTCGCCGGAAGACGAGACCGGCAAGGCCAAGGCCGAGGAGCGCAAGAGCAAGGCCGTCGATCTGGTCGCCGCCACCTTCGCCGATCTGATGGCCGACCGTGGCGAAAGCGACCGCATCTGGGCGTCGGTACTCAAGGAAGTGGTCAAGCGCCGTAATCCGGGCTTCAACGAGAGCTACTACGGCTTCCGCAGCTTCGGCAATCTGCTCGAGGAAGCGGCCAGTCGCGGTCTGCTCGGTTTCGGCCGGGACGACAAGGGCGCTTATGTGACCCGCGTGGCCGGGCGTGTTGCCGCGGCGGAAACTGAGGTGCCGGCTGGCGCCGAACTGCCGCCAACCCTGGAAACGACCAGCGAAGGTGAGACGGAGCCGGCGCCGGCGGCCGAGACACCAGCCGCCCGCCGACGTGGCGGACGCAGCCGGACGCGCAAGGATGGCGAGCGTAAGGAAGAATCGCCGGTTGGTGAAGTCGCATCGGCCGCTCCCATCGTCGAAGTGGCGGCGGAGCCGCCACCGGAAATCCCGAGCGAGGCTACGCCACCGGTCAGCAGCCGCTCGCGCGGCGGTCGCCGGCGTGGTCGCCCGGACAGCGTCGCGCAGCCCGAGGTGGCGGCAAGCGTCAGCGAAGTGGCGGTTGTGGCGGAACCGGCGGTGGCGACGGAAGCCCCCCCGAACCCCGGTGCCAAGCGCACGACGCGTCGGCCACGCAAGACGACAGCCGTGGCCGAGGCGACGAGCGAGGCAGTGGTGGACATCGCTCCGGTGGTCAGTGAAGCGAAGCCGGCTGCGCGCAAGCAGCGTTCGTCACGCAGCCGCAGGCCGAAGGCAACCGCCGAGTAGTTTTTGGAGGATCGGCCTGCCGGTGATTACCGGCAGGCGGCTCAGATTACCTTGAGCAGCATGCCGCGCAACTCTTCGGCGCGGCGTTTGCCTTCACGCGTCTGGACGATGGCATGGAACCACGGATCAAACTGCAGGCGCAGTTCATAGTGGGTCTTGGCGGCGAAGGCGCGTTCGACGATGTCGAGGTGGGCAAATGGGCCGCAGAAGGTCTTCAGCGTGTTCTGCATGAAATTGCGCGCCATTTCCATATCCTTGATGTTCGGCGGATCCGGTTCCGGGCGGAAGGCGGTGATCGATGGCAAGCCTTCCGGGGGCGGCGGCTGCAACTGGCCAGTCGCCTCTTCCTTGATGCTGTCCATGGCGATGTGGCCTTCTTCTTCAAGCAGGCCCAGGGTGTGCAGCAAGTCATCGGCCTGCAGCATGTCGCGCAGTTCGTCGACAGTGCGTTTACCATCGACCATGATCAGTACCCGTCGCTGACGGGGAGTCAGGCCGCCGGACTTGGTCGCGACCTCCTCCTGCCCCTTGGCGGTCTTGGCGAATATGACGCCCATGTTTGTCTCCGTTGTATTTGTGTAAAACTTTGCGGAGCATTGTACCCAAAAAGAAAAACCCGCCAACGGCGGGTTTTTCATGAGCGGGTGATGGGCGGGATCAGGCGGCGGCCTGCACCGGAATCTTGTGCCCGCGACGGACGATGCGGTTCTGCGAATCGACGTAGATCAGGTCGGGCTCGTGCTTGGCCAGTTCGACTTCGTTGTAGGCGGCGAAGGTGGCGATGATCAGGATATCGCCGGGGGCGGCGCGGCGGGCGGCCGAACCGTTGACCGAGATGACGCCCGAACCGCGTTCGGCGCGAATGGCGTAGGTAGTGAAGCGCTCGCCGTTGTTGACGTTCCAGATGTCGATCTGTTCGTACTCGCGGATATTGGCGGCCTCGAGCAGATCTTCGTCGATGGCGCAGGAACCCTCGTAGTGCAGGTCGGCGTGGGTGGTGGTCACGCGATGCAGCTTGGATTTCAACATCGTTCTCTGCATGGTTTCACTCATCCAGAAAGTTGGGGGAAGCGCATTGTAGCGACAATGGCCCCTCTGTCAACGACCATAATTATGGCCGGCGGGAGGGTTTCAGACCTCAATGTTATCGATCAGCCGCGTTGCTCCCAGGCGGCTGGCGGCAAGGACCACCAGTGGGACGTCTACGCCTTTCGGCACGGCCAGGTCGGCCTGTTGTCGCACTGCAACATAATCGGTCTTCCAGCCGGCGGCCGCGAGTTCGCCGATGGCCTGCGCTTCCAGTTCCGCGAGGTCATTGGCCCCGCCGCGGATGGCAGCGCGGATGTTGTTGAGCAGGCGATAGAGGCGCGGTGCTTCGGTGCGTTCGGCCGCCGACAGATAACCATTGCGTGAGGACAGCGCCAGGCCGTCCTCGGCACGCACTGTCTCGCCGCCGATGATGTCGATCGGCATGGCCAGCTGGCGGGTCATGTTGCGGATCACCATCAGCTGCTGGTAGTCCTTCTTGCCGAACAGCGCGACGTTGGGCTGGACGCAGTTGAACAGCTTGGCGACGACGGTGGCGACGCCGCGGAAATGGCCGGGCCGGAATTCGCCGTCGAGCACGTTCTGGATCGCCGGCGGTTCGATGAAATATTCCTGCGGCTCGGGGTAGAGGTCGGCCTCGGTCGGCGCGAACAGCACATCGACGCCGGCCGCCTGCAACTTGTCGCAATCCGCCTGGAAGGTGCGCGGGTACTTGTCGAAGTCCTCGTTCGGGCCGAATTGCAAGCGATTGACGAAGATGCTGGCGACCACGGTGTTGCCGTGCGCCCGCGCCTGTTGCATCAGGCTGATGTGGCCGGCGTGCAGGTTGCCCATGGTCGGCACGAAGACGACGCGGCCGCGGTTGGTCAGCGCCGCGCGCAGGGCAGCGATGGCGGAATGGATTTGCATGGTGTTCCTAAGCGGCGTAGGTGTGCTCGGGGCCGGGGTAGCTGCCGTCCTTGACAGCGGTGACGGCGCGAGTGGCGGCGTCGGCGATGCTGCCGCCGTCGGCCATGAAGTTGCGGACGAACTTGGCCTTCTTGCCTGGCGGGATGTCGAAGGCGTCGTGCAGCACCATGACCTGGCCGGAGCAGTCCTTGCCGGCGCCGATGCCGATGGTGATGATCTGCAGGCTAGCGGTGACTTCGGCGGCCAGCACGGCGGGAATGGCTTCAAGCACGAGCATCGTCGCGCCGGCTTCCTGCAATGCCAGTGCGTCGTCCTTCAGACGCTGGGCGGCGGCTTCGCCCTTGCCCTGCACCTTGTAGCCACCGAGCGCATGCACCGACTGTGGCGTCAGGCCGACGTGGCCGCAGACCGGGATGCCGCGATGGACGAGGAATTCGACGGTGGCGGCCATCTCGCGGCCGCCTTCCAGCTTGACCATCTGGGCGCCGGCCGCCATCAACGTGACGGCGTTGCGGAAGGCCTGTTCCGGCGATTCCTGGAAGCTGCCGAAGGGCATGTCGGCGATGATGAACGGGCGGTCGCTACCGCGCTTGACGGCGGCGGTGTGGTAGGCAATGTCGGCGACGGTGACCGGCAGTGTCGTGTCGTGACCCTGGATGACGTTGCCCAGCGAGTCGCCGATCAGCAGCACCTCGACGCCGGCGCCGTCGAGCAGACGGGCGAAGCTGGCGTCGTAGCAGGTGAACATGACGACCTTGTCGCCGGCGGCGTACAGCTTGGCGAGATCGGCCTGGGTCAGGCGGCGGGTGGTGACTTGCGCAGACATGGGGGCTCAGTTCCGGAAGACGAAATAGACGGCGCCAAGGATACACAGGGCAGCCCACAGATAGTCAAGCTTCAGCGGCTGGTTCATGTAAAAGACGACGAAGGGCACGAACACCGTCAGGGTGATCACTTCCTGCAGGATCTTCAGCTGCGCCAGGCTCATTTCAGTGTGGCCGATGCGGTTGGCCGGCACCTGGAGCAGGTATTCGAACAGGGCGATGCCCCAGGAGACGAGGGCGGCGATCCACCAGGGCTTCTCGTTCAGGTGCTTGAGGTGTGAATACCAGGCGAATGTCATGAATACATTCGACAGCGCCAGCAGCACCACCGTCTGCCAGATGACGGGAACGTGCAGGCCGAACAGGGTCACAGACGGACGATGCCCTGGTTGGCGACAGCTGGCAGCCAGGCGTTGATGTGGCCACGGCCGGGCAGGCGCAGATCGGGGGCGAGTTCGGCCAATGGCAGCAGGACGAAGGCGCGCAGGTGCAGGCGGGGGTGCGGCAGGGTCAATTCGGGCAGGTCGAGAAACTGATCGTCGTAGAGCAGCAGATCGAGATCGAGGGTGCGCGGACCGTTCTTCTCGGCCCGCTGGCGGCCGAAGCGGCGCTCGATGTCGAGCAGCTCGCCGAGCAGGGCCTGCGGCATCAGCGTCGTTTCCAGCAGGGCGACGGCATTGACGAACTCCGGCTGGTCGATGATGCCGACCGGGGCCGTGCGGTACAGGGACGAACAGCGGAGCACCTTGCTGTCCGGCAGATTGGCCAGGGCGCCGAAGGCAGCGCGGATGGTGCTCGCCGGATCGCCGAGATTGGCGCCGAGGGCTATGTAGGCAACGCTCATTCAGCGGCCGGCGCGCTGCCGGCGTTTGATGGCTTCTTGCGCCGGCGGCGGCGCTTTTTGTCGCCGGCCTGCTCGGGCAGCAGCATCTGCGCCCGTTCCTCGCCGTCGACGGCCTGGAAGCGGGTCCACCACTCGCCCAGTTCCATATCCACTTCGCCGGATTCGGCGCGTAGCAGCAGGAAGTCATAACCGGCGCGGAAACGTGGTTGTTCGAGCAGCGAGTACGGACGTTTGCCGGCGCGCTGTTCGAAACGCGGCTGCAGCAGCCAGATGTCCTTGATGTCGCCGGCGATGCGCCGCGTGATGGCGAGTTTCTCGCCCTGCACGTCGAGCACCGTGTCCATCGCCTGGAACAGCGCCGGGATCTTCGCTTCGCCTTCTGCCTTGAGCTTTTCCCAGTGCGCCAGCACTTCATGCCAGAGCAGGCAGGCGAACAGGAAGCCGGGCGAAGTGCCCTTGCCGCGGCGGATACGCTCGTCGGTGTTGGCCAGGGCCAGCATGACGAACTTCTCGCCCATCGGCTGCTCGAGGATGACGTCGAGCATCGGCAGCAGGCCGTGGTGCAGGCCTTCGTCGCGCAGTTGCGTGATGCACTTGACCGAGTGGCCGGAGGTCAGCAGCTTCAACATCTCGTCGAACAGGCGGGCAGCCGGCACGTTTTCCAGCAACACAGCCATTTCGCGAATCGGCCGCTTGGCTTCGGGATCAATAGACAGGCCGAGCTTGGCCGCCAGGCGCACGGCACGCAGCAGGCGTACCGGGTCTTCGCGGTAGCGGGCGCGCGGCTCGCCGATCATGCGCAGGGTGCGTGCCTTGAGGTCGCCGACGCCGTGGTGGTAGTCGACGATGGCCTCGGTGGTCGGGTCGTAGTACAGCGCATTGGCGGTGAAATCGCGGCGCGCCGCGTCTTCCAGCTGGCTGCCGAAGACATTGTCGTGCAGCACCCGGCCGTGCTCGTCCTTCTTGGTGTCTTCGCCGAGCTGGCCGCGGAAGGTGGTGACCTCGATCTGCTCCTGGCCCATCATCACATGGACGATCTGGAAGCGGCGGCCGATGATGCGCGAGCGGCGGAAGGCGCGGCGCACTTCCTCGGGCGTGGCGTCGGTGGCGACGTCGAAGTCCTTCGGTTCGGCGCCGATCAGCAGATCACGGACGGCGCCGCCGACGACGTAGGCCTTGTGGCCGTTTTCCTGCAGGGTTTCGCAGACGCGCCGGCTGCCGGAACTGATGCGGTCGCGGGTGATGCCGTGGGTGGAGACGGGGATGACGGCCGGCTCATGCTGGCCGGGTCGGGCTTTTTTGCCGCTGAAGACGCGGGAAATGAATTTTCGGATCACGAATTGCCGTTAGCTGTGGAGGGGGGAGTGCGCTTGTCCGCGGCGCCGCGGGCGCTTTCCCGATCCTGCGGAAAACGCGGATTCTACCGCAATGTGATGATTTTCCAGTTCATTTGCGTTGCATGGGCGCGCAGTTTTTCGTCCGGGTCGACGGCGACCGGCTGGCTGACCTTGCCCATCAGCGGCAGGTCGTTGTGCGAATCGCTGTAGAACCAGCTCTCGGCGAAGCTGCCCCACCACAGGCCGAGGCTTTCCAGCCACTGTTCGACGCGGACGATCTTGCCGCTCTGGAAGGAAGGCGTGCCGGTTGGTGCGCCGGAAAAGGCGCCGCTGTTCATGTTTGCGGCCGGAATGGTGCCGATCAGGTGCGGAATGCCGAATTCGCGGACGATCGGACCAGTGACAAAGCTGTTGGTGGCGGTGACGATGGCACAGAGGTCGCCGTTGGCCAGGTGCTCGGCGACCAGCTGGCGGGCGGCCGGCGAAATGATCGGCTGGATGTGGCGAGTCATGTACTCGCGATGCCAGGCATCGAGTTCCGGCCGGGCGTGGCGGGCCAGCGGTTGCAGCTGGAAGGCGAGGAAGGCCTGGATGTCGAGCGTGCCGGCCTTGTAATGCTCGTAGAACTCGATGTTCTTCGCTTCCTGGATTTCGCGGTCGACGACGCCGCGGGAAATCAGGAACTGCGCCCACTCGAAGTCGGAGTCGCCGGCGAGCAGGGTGTTGTCGAGATCGAAGAGAGCAAGGTTCATGAGGCGGCTTCCAGTGTCAGCAGTTCGCGCAGCAGCGGCAGGGTGACGGCGCGCTTGTTTTCCAGGGTGTAGTGGTCGAGGGCGACGATGAAGGCGGAGAGGGTGCGCATGTCGCGCGGCGCATGGCGCATCAGGTAGTCGATGGCGTCCGGCGGCAGTTTCAGCGCCCGCTCGCGGGCCTGGGCGGCGAGGGCGGCGGCCTTCTCGGCATCGGAGAGCGGTTGCAGGCGATAGATCAGGCCGGAGCCGAGGCGGGTGCGCAGGTCCTCGCGCACGGTCAGATGCACCGGCGGTTGCGGGGCGGTGGTGAGCAGTCGGCCACCGTGCATTTTCAGCCGGTTGAAATGATTGAAGAGGGCGATCTGGCCCGCGTCATCGAGCTGCTCGACGTTGTCGACAGCCAGCAGGTCCGCGGCCGGCAGATGCGCCAGCGAGCCATCGGCGGCTGCGTCGGCATAGGCAAAGCCGCTGGCCCGCAGCAGGTGGCTGCGGCCGCTGCCGGCCGGGCCGATCAGGCAGAACGAGGTATCGCTGGCGTTGCCGGCCAGCCAGCCGGTCAGGGCGGCGAGCGTCTCGACATTGCCGCCGGCGACAAAATTGTCGAGCGACGGTGGGCTTTCCGGCAGCAAATCGAGAATCAGCTGGCGCATCAGTTAAAATCTTGGTTTTTTCAAGGCGACGGATTTTACCATCCGCCCACGCATCGGATTTGTCATGACCCAGAATACTTCCCTTTCCTACCGTGATGCCGGCGTTGATATCGATGCCGGCGATGCCCTCGTCGAGCGCATCAAGCCGCTGGCCAAGAAGACCCTGCGCGAAGGCGTGCTCGGTGGCATCGGCGGTTTCGGTGCCCTGTTCGAAGTGCCCAAGCGCTACAAAGAGCCGGTCCTGGTGTCCGGTACCGACGGCGTTGGCACCAAGCTGCGCCTGGCTTTCGACCTGAATCGCCACGATACCGTCGGCCAGGATCTGGTCGCCATGAGCGTCAATGACATTCTGGTGCTCGGCGCCGAGTCGCTGTTCTTCCTCGACTACTTCGCCTGCGGCAAGCTCGATGTCGATACCGCGGCTTCGGTCGTCGGTGGCATTGCCAAAGGCTGCGAACTGGCTGGCTGCGCGCTGATCGGTGGCGAAACCGCCGAAATGCCGGGCATGTACCCGGCCGGCGAATACGACCTGGCTGGCTTCGCCGTCGGCGTTGTTGAAAAATCCAAGGCCATTGATGGCAAGTCCATCGCTCCGGGCGACGTGGTGCTCGGCCTGGCTTCCTCCGGCGCCCACTCCAATGGCTACTCGCTGGTGCGCAAGATCATCGAGCGTTCGCAGCCGGACATGAACGCCAAGTTTGATGGCGAGCGGACGCTGGCCGATGTCGTCATGGCGCCGACCCGCATCTACGTCAAGCAGGTGCTGGCGACCATGGAAAAGGTAAACATCAAGGGTATGGCCCACATCACCGGTGGCGGCCTGCTCGAGAACGTGCCGCGCGTGCTGCCGGAAAACGTCGTTGCCGAGCTGACCAAGGCTGCCTGGCCGCGGCCGAAGCTGTTCGACTGGATGCAGGCCGAAGGCAATGTCGCGGAAAACGAAATGCACCGCGTCTTCAATTGCGGTATCGGCCTGGTCATCGTCGTTGCCGCGGCCGATGCCGAGGTGGCGATGGCTGAACTCAAGGCGCAGGGCGAAGCGGTCTATCGCATCGGTCAGATCCGGGCCCGTTCGGGTGACGAAGCGCAGACCCTGGTGGTCTGATCGTTTGCTGCCGGTCGTCGCCATCGGCGGCGGCCTGCTCCTGCTGCATTGGCCGCTGCCGACAGCGGCCGAAGGCGGCGCCACGGAGCCGACGGCGGCCAGCTTCGGTACGGCCGCCGTGCTCGATGCCGATTTTCCCGGACTGCGTGGCGACGCCAGTTTCTACGGCCACGGCTTCACCGGTCGGCGCACGGCTTCCGGCGAGCGTTTCGATCCCCGCCGCTTCACCGCCGCCAGCAATCGCTTTCCGCTCGGCACACGGCTTGCCGTGCTGCGTCCGGATACTGGTCGTTGTGCCGTGGTTCGGGTCAACGATCGCATGCACAGCAAGCACCGCCGCCGCATCATCGATGTCGCGCGCGGCGTGGCCGAACATCTCGGCATGCTGCGTGCCGGTGTCGTCACGGTGCGTGTGATGCCGCTGCCGGATGCCTGGTCGGGACAGGGCGAAGGTGCCTGCCGTGCTGCGTTTGCCGAAGCCGGCGATTGTGCGGATTGTCCGCAGGACGATGTGCCCGACTGAGTGGCGTCGGAGCCACGGAATTGCTTGGGGCGCTTGCCGTCCCTTCGCTACAATCGTCCTTCCCTGTCGCCGGACTAACCGGCCCCTGCACTGGTTCCCGTCATGAAGAAAAAAATGCCATCCGCTGTCGTCGCCCTGGCCTTGCTCGGCCTGGTGGCCGTCGGCTATCTCGCCTACAGCGCCAATCGGGCACCGGCCCCGGCCGCCGGTGCGGCGGGCAGTGCCCAGGCGAATGGCGGCTTTGCCTTGGCGGTTGAGGTGGCGACGGTCAAGGCAGTCGACTTTGCCGACGATGCGCTGGCCGTCGGTTCCCTGAAATCGGCCGAATCGGTGGTGTTGCGTCCGGAAACCGCGGGGCGCGTGGCGACGATCAATTTCGGTGATGGTGCAGTGGTCGCCAAAGGGACGGTGCTGATCAGCTTCGACGCCAGTGTCCAGGAGGCCGAACTGCAGCAGGCGAAGGCCAATCTGGCGCTGGCCGAGAGCACGCACCGGCGCAACTTGGAGTTGCTGGAGAAAAAATTCCTCAGTCAGCAGGCGCTGGAGAGTTCGGCCGCCACGCTGAAAATTCAGGAGGCGGCGGTCAGCCTGGCAGCTGCCAAGCTGGCAAAGATGCGCATCCGCGCTCCGTTTGCTGGCGTCGTCGGCCTGCGCAACGTGAGCGTCGGCGATTACGTCAAGGATGGTCAGGATCTGGTCAATATCGAGGAAATCACCACCCTGCGTGCCGATTTCAAGTTACCGGAAAGCTACATCGGGCGCCTGAGCAAGGGGCTGACGCTGGAAGTGACCAGCGACGCGCTGCCCGGCGAACGTTTTCCGGCGGTGCTCGAAGCGGTCGATCCCTTGGTTGATCAGGGCGGTCGTTCGTTGTCGGCCCGCGCCCGCCTGGATAACCGTAATGGCAAGTTGCGCCCCGGTATGTTCGTCCGCGTTCGCCTGCTTTTCGGCGAGCGCCAGGCGGCACTGATGGTGCCCGAGCAGGCGATCATTCCCGGTGCCCAGCCGGCCGTTTTCCGCATCGTCGACGGTAAGGCAACCCGGGTGCCGGTGCGTCTTGGTGTCCGGCGGGCGGCGCAGGTGGAGATCGTCGACGGCCTGGCCGCCGGCGACGTGGTGGTCACCGCTGGCCAGTTGAAGCTGCGCGATGGGATGGAGGTACGGGCAGTCGGCGAAGGGGCTCCGGCGAGCAGCGTGCCATTGGCAGACGCCAAATGAAAATCTCCGAAGTCTGCATCCGCCGGCCGGTGTTTGCCACCGTGCTGTCGCTGATCGTCATGCTGCTCGGTATCGTCTCCTACGACCGGTTGTCGGTACGCGAGTATCCGAAAATCGACGAACCGGTGGTCACTGTGCAGACGGACTACCGTGGCGCCTCGGCCGACATCATCGAATCGCAGGTGACCAAGCCGCTCGAGGATTCGCTGGCCGGCATCGAGGGCGTCGAGGTCATCACTTCCATTTCGCGGGCCGAGCGCAGCCAGATTTCGATTCGCTTCAAGCTCGAGCGCGACCCCGATTCGGCGGCTTCCGACGTCCGCGATCGCGTTTCACGGGTACGCAACCGGCTGCCCGACGAGGTGGACGAGCCGGTCATCGCCAAGGTCGAGGCCGATGCCAATCCGGTCATCTGGCTGGCTTTTTCCTCCGACAAGCATTCGCCGCTGGAAGTCACCGATGTCGCCAACCGCATCGTCAAGCCGCGCCTGCAGACGCTGCCCGGCGCTGCCGACGTGCGCATCTTCGGTGAGCGCAAGTTCGCCATGCGCATCTGGCTCGACAAGCAGCGCCTGGCGGCTTACCAGCTGACCCCGGCGGATGTTGAGGATGCCTTGCGCCGGCAGAACGTCGAAGTGCCGGCCGGCCGTATCGAAAGCCGCCAGCGCGAGTTTTCCGTGGTGGCGACGACCGACCTGAAGACGCCCGAGGAGTTCGCCGCCGTCATCGTCAAGACGGCCAGCGGCTATCCGGTGACCATCGGCGATCTCGGCCGGGTCGAGATCGGCCCGGCGGCCGAACGCAGCACCGTGCGCTTCAAGGGCCGCTCGGCGGTCGGCATGGGCCTGATCAAGCAGGCGACGGCCAATCCGCTGGAACTGTCGAAGGCACTGCGTGCCGAACTGCCGCACCTGATCAAGCAACTGCCGGAAGGCATGCGCGCCGACATTTCCTACGACTCCTCGATCTTCATCGACCGTTCGATCGAGTCGGTGTTCAAGACCATTGGCGAAGCCATACTGCTCGTTCTGGCGATCATCTTCTTCTTCCTGCGCAACCTGCGGGCGACGCTGATTCCGCTGGTCACCATCCCGGTCTCGCTGGTCGGCGCTTTCGCCATCATGTTCGTGCTCGGTTTTTCGATCAATACGCTGACCCTGCTCGCCCTGGTGCTCGCCATTGGTCTCGTCGTCGATGACGCCATCGTCATGCTGGAAAACATCTACCGCCACATCGAGGAAGGTGTGCCGCGCGTCCAGGCGGCCTTGCAAGGGGCGAAGGAAATCGGTTTTGCCGTCGTCGCCATGACCCTGACGCTAGCCGCTGTCTATGCACCGGTGGCCTTCATGACCGGGCGCACCGGCAAGCTGTTCATCGAGTTCGCCTTGACCCTGGCCGGCGCCGTGCTGGTCTCCGGCTTCGTTGCCCTGACCCTGTCGCCGATGATGTGCTCGGTGCTGCTCAAGCACGAAGAGAAACATGGCAAGGCATTCCTCGCCATCGAGAGCTTCCTCAACTGGCTGAACAACGGTTACCGCCACGTGCTGACCAGGTCGCTGCAACGCCGCTGGCTGGTCATGGTCGGCTTCTTTGTTGTCGCTGCTTCCTGCGGCCTGCTGCTCAAGGCGCTGAAATCCGAGTTGGCGCCGATCGAGGACCGTGGCGTCATTCTCGGTGTGTTCACCGGTCCGGATGGCGCGACGCTCGACTACACCGAGAAGTACGCCCGCCAGCTGGAGGGCATCTACAGCCAGACCCAGGATGTCGAACGCTTCTTCGTCGTCGCTGGCAATCCGACCGTCAGCCAGGGCATCTCCTTCGTCGGCCTGACCGACTGGGCGGCGCGCGACCGCCGCTCGCCGGAGATCGCCAAGGAACTGTTCCCCAAATTCGCCGCCATTCCCGGCGTCCTAGCCTTCCCGGTGACGCCGCCGTCGCTGGGCCAGAGCCCGCGCGAGCGGCCGATCAATTTCGTCATCGCCACCTCGGCCTCCTACGCCGAACTGGACGAGGTGACCAACCAGTTTCTCGCCGAATTGCGCAAGAATCCCGGCCTGACCAACGTCGATACCGATCTCAAGCTAAACAAGCCGGAGCTGTCGGTCGTCGTCCGCCGCGACAAGGCGGCCGACATCGGGGTGCCGGTGGAAACCATCGGGCGGACGCTGGAAACCCTGCTCGGCGGCCGCCAGGTCACCCGTTTCAAGCGCGACGGCGAGCAGTACGACGTGATCGTCCAGGTCGCCGACGTCGAGCGCAGCAATCCGGACGACATCCGCGACATCTACGTCCGTGGCCGCGACGGCGGCATGATCGCCCTCGACAATCTGGTCGATCTCGACGAGACGGTGGCGCCGCGGGAACTGAACCACTTCGGCCAGCGCCGGGCGGTGACCATCAGCGCCAACCTGGCACCCAATTACACGATGGGCGAGGCGCTCACCTACCTCGACAACCTCGCCATCCAGATGCTGAAGCCCGGCTATGCCGCCGACTACAACGGCCAGTCGCGCGAATTCCGCCAGTCGTCGTCTTCGCTGGCGATCACCTTCGTCCTTGCCCTGGCCTTCATCTACCTGGTGCTGGCGGCGCAGTTCGAGAGCTTCCGCGACCCGTTCATCATCATGCTGACGGTGCCCCTGTCGATGGCCGGCGCGCTGCTGGCCCTGTGGCTGACTGGCGGCACGCTCAACGTCTATAGCCAGATCGGCCTGGTCACGCTGGTCGGTCTGATCACCAAGCACGGCATCCTGATCGTCGAATTCGCCAATCAGCTACAGGAGAAGGGGCGCGAACTGAAGGAGGCGGTCATCGAGTCGGCGACGCTGCGCCTGCGTCCCATCCTGATGACCACCGGGGCCATGGTGCTGGGTGCCCTGCCGCTGGCCATGGCCAGCGGCGCCGGCGCCGAATCTCGGCAGCAGATCGGCTGGGTCATCGTCGGCGGCCTGCTGCTCGGCACCTTCTTTACGCTGTTCGTGGTGCCGACGGTCTACACGCTGCTGGCGGCGCGCAAGGAAGCGCTGCCGGAAGAAGTGCCGGCAGCAGCTTAGGCGCCGAGAAAGGCGCCGACCCGTCCGGCGATCCGGGCGGCGAGCTGCTGGTCGAGGCAGTCGAAGGTCTCGGCGGCGAAGGAGTTGCCCAGCCAGGTGATCTGGCGCTTGGCCAGCTGGCGGGTGGCGTAAATGCCGCGGTCGCGCATCTCGATGCGCGGCATCAGGCCATCCTGCGCTTCCCAGACCTGGCGGTAGCCAACGCAGCGCATCGACGGCAGGTTCAGACTCAGCGCGTACTTCGCCCGCAACTGCCGGACCTCCTCATCCAGCCCGGCCAGCAGCATTTCGTCGAAGCGGCGGGCGATGCGCTCGTGCAACACGCTACGCTCGGCGGGCAGGAGGGCGAGCGACAGGAAATCGTAAGTCGGGAGTTGCTTTTCGCTTGCCGCCAGCAGTTCCGACATCGGGCGGCCGCTGAGCAGGCAGATCTCCAGCGCCCGCTGCAGGCGCTGACTGTCGCCCGGGTGCAGGCGGGCGGCAGTGCTTGGGTCGAGCGTTGCCAGCCGGGCGTGCATGGCCGGCCAGCCTTTGCGGGCGGCTTCGGCATCGATTTCGGCGCGCAATGCGGCATCGGCCTGCGGCAGTTCGGCCAGGCCGTGCAGCAGGGCGCGGAAATAGAGCATGGTGCCGCCGACCAGCAGCGGCACCTTGCCGGCCGCCGTGATCTCCGCCATCGCCGCCAGCGCGTCGGCGCGGAAGCGGGCGGCCGAATAGCTTTCCTCCGGCGAGATCAAGTCGATCAGACGGTGCGGATAGCCGGCCAGCGTTGCCGCATCGGGCTTGGCCGTGCCGATGTTCATGTCGCGGAACACCTGGGCGGAATCGACACTGATCAGCTCGACCGGAAAGCGCTCGGCCAGCGCCATGGCGACCGCCGTCTTGCCCGAGGCAGTCGGGCCCATGAGCAGGATGGCAGGGGGAAGGCGGGGGGGATTCATGGCGGCGGATGTTAACACGTTGGCAGAGTGGGGCTGATTTCTCCCAAGCCAAAGAAAACGCCCCGCCGGGTGGGCGGGGCGTCAGACCCTTCTCTGTCGGGGTCGGGGCGTCTGTGCGCCTTGTCTTGATGCGACTTAGGCCATTGCCTCGTACAGCGGCAGGGTCAGGAACTCCGGATAGTCCGGGGTCAGCGACATGCGGTCGAAGATCTCGGCGGCCTGGTCGTAGGAGGCGGTGTCCTCGCCCTGGGCGGTGACGGTGGCCTTCACCTTGGCCAGTTCCTCGGCGATCATCGGGCGGACCATGTCGACGGTGACCTTGCGGCCGTCGTCGAGGATGCCCTTGGGCGAAACCACCCACTGCCAGACTTGCGAGCGGCTGATTTCGGCGGTGGCGGCATCTTCCATCAGGTTGTGGATGGGCACGCAGCCGTTGCCGGCCAGCCAGGAGCCGAGGTAGTGGATGCCGACGTTGATGTTGTTGCGCAGGCCGGTTTCGGTGATCGGCGTGGTCGGACGGAAGTCCAGCCACTGCTCCGGGCCGAACTTGCCTTCGACCTGCTTCTCGAACTGGTTCGGCTTGTTGCCGAGCACCTTGACGAACTCTTCCATGGCGATCGGCACCAGACCCGGGTGGGCCACCCAGCCGCCGTCGAAGCCGTCGTTGGCATCGCGGGTCTTGTCGTGGCGGATGCCGGCCAGGGCCTTTTCGTTGGCCACCGGGTCGTTCTTGATCGGGATCAGTGCCGACATGCCGCCCATCGCCGGGGCGCCGCGCTTGTGGCAGGCCTGGACGAGGGCCAGGGCGTAGCCACGCATGAACGGCACTTCCATGGTGATGGCGCTGCGCTGGGCCAGACAGAAGTCCTTGTTCTTCTTGAACTTCTTGATGCAGGAGAAGATGTAGTCCCAGCGGCCGGCGTTGAGGCCGGCGGAGTGGTTGCGCAGTTCGTAGAGGATTTCTTCCATCTCGAAGGTGGCGAGGATGGTTTCGACCAGCACCGTCGCCTTGATGGTGCCTTGCGGGATGCCGCAGTGATCCTGGGCCATGACGAAGATGTCGTTCCACAGGCGGGCTTCCAGATGGCTTTCCATCTTCGGCAGGTAGAAGAAGGGGCCGGCGCCCCGCGCAACTCTGTTCCTTGGCGTTGTGGAAGAAGACGAGGGCAAAGTCGAAGATGCCGCCCGAAACGCGCTGGCCATCGACGGTGACATGCTTCTCGTCGAGGTGCCAGCCGCGCGGACGGATCTGCAGGGTGGCGATCTTGTCGTTGAGCTTGTATTCCTTGCCGTTCTCGTTCTTGAACGACAGTTCGCGGCGGATGGCCTTGTACAGGTTCAGCTGGCCCTGGATCTGGTTTTCCCAGTTCGGCGAGTTGGAATCCTCGAAGTCGGTCATGTAGGAGTCAGCGCCCGAATTGAAGGCGTTGATGATCATCTTGGCTTCGACCGGGCCGGTGATTTCGACGCGGCGGCATTCCAGGGCCTTGGGCACCGGGGCGATCTTCCAGTCGCCTTCGCGGATGTGCTTGGTTTCCGGCAAGAAGTCGGGCATTTCGCCGGCATCGATGCGCGCCTGGCGCTCGATGCGGGCCTTGAGCAGTTCCTGGCGGCGGGCTTCGCAAGCGCGGTGCAGCTTGGCGACGAGTTCCAGGGCCCCGGTGCTGAGGATGGGTTCCCATTCGGGCTTGATCGGGGCAGTGATTTGCACGCCGGCGGGCAGGTTGAGGGCCATGTGGATCTCCTGATAAAGAGTGAATGAAATGCTGCAATGCAATGCATTCTAGGTGTCTTCTATAAGACTTGAAAGGCGGCTAGAATCAATTCATCTTTTACTTTGAGTATCAAATGGACCGCTTAAAGCAGATAGAAGCCTTTGCCAGCGTCGCAACTCGCGGCAGTTTGTCGGCGGCGGCGCGCGTCGAGGGGGTGACGCCGGCCATCATCGGCCGCCGCATCGATGCTCTCGAAGCGCGTTTGGGCGTGCGTCTGCTGCTGCGCACGACACGCAAGCTGACGCTGACTTTCGAAGGCCAGGCTTTTCTCGAGGATTGCCAGAAGCTGCTCAACGATCTGGCCAATGCCGAGGCGGCGGTGTCGCTCGGTGGCCTCAAGGCCAGCGGCTACCTGAAGGTCTCGGCACCGGCCGGCTTCGGGCGGCAGCACGTGGCGCCGCTGGTCGGCGACTTCATGCAGGCCAATCCGGAGGTGCGGGTCAATCTCAATTTGAGCGACCGCCTGGTCGACCTGATCAACGAGAACATCGACTGCGCCATCCGCATCGGCGAACTGACCGATTCCAGCCTGGTCAGCGTGCGCCTGGGCGAGATGCGGCGGATGGTCGTCGCCAGTCCGGCCTATCTGGTCGAGCATGGGGTGCCACGGACGCCCGAAGACCTGGCGAAGCACAATTGCCTGTCGCTTGGGCAGCAGCGCGGCTGGGTCTTTCGCCATCCGGACAGTGGTGAGGCGGAGACGCTCAAGGTCAGTGGCAGTTTCGAATGCAACGACGGCGCTGTCCTGCATGAATGGGCGCTGGCCGGCCGCGGGCTGGCCTGGCGTTCGCTGTGGGAGGTCGGCCGCGATCTCAAGGAAGGCCGCCTGACCTCGGTGCTCGACGCCTGGCAGGCGCCGCCGATGGGCATCTATGCGGTATTTCCGCAACGCCGTCACCTGCCGTTGCGGGTGCGTCTGTTCATCGACCTGCTGCGTGATACCTACGGCCGCGCCAGCTACTGGGAATTACGGTGAAACGCCCCCTTTACCGTCTGTTCGGCCTGCTGGCACTGGCCCTCGGCGCGGCCGGGGCTGTGCTGCCGCTGCTACCGACGACGCCGTTCCTGTTGCTCGCCGCCTATTTCTTTGCCCGTTCGCATCCGGAATGGGAGGCCCGCTTGCTGGCGCACCCCTGGGCAGGCCCGGCCATCCTGGCCTGGCGCGACCACGGCGCCATTCCCCTGGTCGCCAAGCAGGCGGCGACGGTGATGCTGACGATCAGCGGCGTCACTGGCTGGTGGTTGCTCGACGATGCCTGGCGCTATCTGCCGTCGGTCATTGGCATCGTTGTCCTGGCCTGGATGTGGTCGCGCCCGTCGCGCTGATTTGACCCGGCTGGCGGGGGGCTGCCGCGTACCGGGACGAAATTGTCGATGCTCACCGGCCGGCCGTACAGGTAGCCCTGGAAGGCATCGCAACCGCGGGCAAGCAGGGCATCGCGCTGGCTGCTGGTTTCGACGCCCTCGGCGATCACTTTGAGGTTGAAGGCGCGGCCGAGGGCGATCACCGCGTCGGCGATGGCGGCATCGTTGGCATTGCTGTCGATGTCGCGGACGAAGCTGCGGTCGATCTTCACCTGGTCGAGCGGCAATTGCTTGAGGTAGCTGAGCGACGAGTAGCCGGTGCCGAAATCGTCGAGCGACAGGCCAACCCCCAGTTGATCCTTGAGCGCCCGCATGCGGGTGATCGCCTCGCCGGTGTTTTCGAGCAGAACCGACTCGGTGATTTCCAGTTTCAGCAGCTCCGGCCGGATGGCGCTTTCGGCGAGGGCATGGGCCACATTGTCCACAAAGGCACTGTCGCGGAACTGTACGGCGCTGACATTGACTGCCAGGCTGAGTCCGGCGGTGGCCGGGTTCTGCTGCCAGCGGGCCAGCTGGTGACAGGCCTCGGTCAGCACCCACTGGCCGATCGGCAGGATGAGCCGGGTTTCCTCGGCCAGGGGAATGAATTCGCCGGGCAGGATCATGCCGCGTTGCGGATGCTGCCAGCGGATCAACGCCTCGGCGCCGAAGGTGTTGCCGTCGCGGTCAGCTTGGGCCTGCAGATGCAATTGGAACTGTCCGTCGGCCAGAGCCTGGCGCAAGTCGCGCTCGAGGGCGGCGCGTTGCTCGATCTCCGTCTGCATGGCCGGATCGAAGAAGCGCAAGGCATTGCGGCCAGCTTCCTTGGCCTTGTACATGGCCATGTCAGCAGCCTTGAGCAGGCCCTCGATGCTTTCGCCGGTGTCGCGGAAAGGAACGGCGCCGATACTGGCCGTGCAGTGGTGCGTGATTTCGCCCAAGGCATAGGGCTGGCCGAGGGATTCCAGCATGTGCTCGGCGGCCCGGCGAATCTGGGCTATTGCATCGTGGATGTCGGGGCTGAGCTCTTCGAGGAGAACGACGAACTCGTCGCCACCCAGGCGGGCGACCGAATCGCCGGCGCGCACCGATTGGCGCAGGCGCTGGGCGACCTGGATCAGCAGGGAGTCGCCGACGGCATGGCCCATGGTGTCGTTGAGTGTCTTGAAATTGTCGAGATCGATGAACAGCAGTGCGCCGTAGCGCCGGTGGCGACCGCTGGCGGCCAGCAGTTTCTGCAGGCGTTCGTTGAGCAGGCGGCGGTTTGGTAATTGCGTCAGCGGGTCGAAATAGGCGAGGAACTGGATCTGTTCCTCGGCTTCCTTGCGCTGGGTGATGTCGAGGAAGGAAGAAACGAAATGGGTGGTCTTGCCCTGGATGTCGTGCACTGCCGAGATGCTCAACCATTCCGGGTAGATTTCGCCATTCTTGCGGCGATTCCAGATCTCTCCCTGCCAGCGTCCGGTCTGTTGCAGGATAGTCCACATCTGTTGATAGAAGGCGTCGTCATGGCGCCCGGACTTGAGCATGGCCGGCGTCTGGCCGACCGCCTCCTCGGCAGAATAGCCGGTGACCCGGCTGAAGGCCTGGTTGACCCGGAGGATACGGCTGCTGGCATCGGTCACCACCATGCCCTCCTGCGTCTCGAAGGCGATGGCGGCGATGCGCATCATTTCGTCGGCGTGGCGCTGGGCGGAAATGTCGCGGAAGGTGACGACGGCACCTTCACGACGCGCCTGGCGGTCGATGGGGCTGGCCAGGAAGGTGGCCGGGAAGGCTTCGCCATTGCGCCGGATGAACCACTCCTCGCCCTGCCGTCGCTGGCCATCAACCAGGGTCTGATGGATCGGGCATTCGTCGCCGGGATAATCGCTGCCGTCGGGATGGCGCGAGTGGAACAGGGCGTGCGCGTTGCGGCCGATGACGTCGCCATGCTGCCAGCCGAGAATCTCCAGCGCCTTGGGGTTGATGAAGGTGCAACGCCCGGCGTTGTCGAGGCCATAGACACCTTCGCCCAGGCTGTCGAGCAGACTGGCGCGTTGGCGCAGGGTGGCACTGATCTGTAGCCGCGAACGGATCAGGAAGGTCAGGCCGGAGAGGGCGACTAACAGCAGAAGGCTGAGTATCGAGGCGACCTGATAGGGATATTTTTCGACGATGTCCTGCAGATCGAAGCGCTGCAGCCGGTTTGGGTGGGCACGCAGTTCCAGCATCATGGTTTCCAGGCTGCTGTAATCGGCTGGTGGCGAGAAGGCGTGGAATTGACCGGACTGCGCTGCCGGGTGATCGGCAGTCAATTGAAGCAGGGCGATGGCGGTTGCCTTGGCTATCGGCTCCGGGACCCGGCGGGCAACCAGGAAGGGCCACTCGGGAAAAAGCGGTGTCGACAGCAGCAGCGGGAATCCAGGCTCCTGGCGCGGGTTGACCACCTGCAGGGCGTCCGGGGCCAGCTTGCCCTCGCCGATCAGGGCCTCGATCAGGCCGGTACGCACGAAACCGGCATCGACCTTGCCTTGCAGCACGAGATCAATCACCAGGTCCTGCGGCTGGCCGGTGAAGGTGATGCGCGAAGCATCATCGCCCAGGCTCAGGCCGGCCTTGAGCAGGGTCCATTGCTGCAGGCGGAAACTGCCCAGCGAGTGTGGGTGGGCGGCGGCCAGCCGCTTGCCAGGGAGGTCTTCCAGGCGCGCTATGTCGTGGCGGTCGGCGCGACTGACGATGACCCCGCCCATCTGCGAAATTCCCTTGTCGCCAGCGCGAACTGCCAGGGTGGCGATCGGCGACAGCCCTTGATGCAGGGCGCGGATGTGAACATAGTGCTCGGGCTGGGTGAGCACGAAATCGAATTCGCCGCGTTCCACCGCCTGACTGAGATCATCGAGCGCCAAGCTGTGGACGATGACACGACGGCCGCCCAAGCGCTCGCTCAGATAGTTGCCCAGCGGCGTCCACTGGCGGGTGGTGCTGGCCGGATCGCGGAAGGCGAGGACGCCGATACGCAATGGCTCCAATGCCGTGGCCCGGGTCGGCAGGGGAATCGCCAGCAGGGTGACGAGAACGAGGGCAAATAGGCACAGCGCGCGGACGCTGCTCTGAAACGGAGAAATCAATATTGGCTTTCGGCGACGCTGCCTGGCACAAGGAGGTGCGGCAGCGATGATGCAGAAATAGTGTAGCGCGTTTGTTACATGAAACAAAAAGGCCGGCACCTCGTGAGTGCCGGCCTCCGTTGCTGCCCGATGAGGCAGCAAGATAAAGCGGTGCTTGCTTAGTGGAACTGTTCTTCTTCGGTCGAGCCGGTCAGCGCGGTGACGCTGGACTTACCACCCTGGATGACGGTGGTGACATCGTCGAAGTAGCCGGTGCCAACTT
>DDWF01000162.1:37486-39797 GCA_002345845.1 Betaproteobacteria bacterium UBA2293
ACCTTCTCGACGTAGGCCGACATGCCGCGGGCGGCGTAGTCCTGGGCCAGATCGAACATGTTGTACCACATGGAGTGGATGCCAGCGAGGGTGATGAACTGGTACTTGTAGCCCATGGCGCCCAGTTCCTTCTGGAACTTGGCGATGGTGGCATCGTCCAGGTTCTTCTTCCAGTTGAAGGACGGCGAGCAGTTGTAGGCCAGCATCTTGCCCGGGTGCTTGGCATGCACGGCTTCGGCGAACTTGCGGGCAAATTCCAGATCCGGCGTGCCGGTTTCGCACCACACCAGGTCGGCGTACTCGGCGTAGGCGACGGCGCGGGAGATGGCTTGCTCCAGACCCTTCTTGGTCTTGTAGAAGCCTTCGGCGGTGCGCTCGCCGGTCAGGAACGGCTTGTCGTTCTCGTCGTAATCGGAGGTCAGCAAATCGGCTGCTTCGGCATCGGTACGAGCGATGACCAGGGTCGGCACGCCGTAGACGTCGGCCGCCATACGGGCAGCGATCAGCTTCTGCACGGCTTCAGCGGTCGGCACCAGAACCTTGCCACCCATGTGGCCGCACTTCTTGACGGAAGCCAGCTGGTCTTCCCAATGCACGCCGGCAGCGCCAGCGCGGATCATCGCCTTCATCAGTTCGTAGGCGTTGAGCACGCCGCCGAAACCGGCTTCAGCATCAGCCACGATCGGCAGGTGGTATTCAACGTGGCCAGCATCGCCAGCGTTGATGTTCTTCGACCACTGGATTTCATCGGCACGGTTGAAGGCATTGTTGATGCGCTCGACAACCTTCGGCACGGAATCAACCGGGTACAGGGACTGGTCCGGGTACATGGCGGCGTATTCGTTGTTGTCGGCAGCAACTTGCCAGCCGGACAGGTAGATGGCCTTGATGCCGGCCTTGGCTTGCTGCACGGCTTGGCCGCCGGTCAGGGCGCCCAGGCAGTTGACGTATGGGGTGTTGTTGACCAGATCCCAGAGCTTCTCGGCGCCACGGCGGGCGAGAGTGTGTTCGACCTGGAAAGAGCCGCGCAGACGGACGACGTCAGCAGCGGAGTAACCGCGCTTGATGCCCTTCCAGCGGGGATTTTCTGCCCAGTCTTTTTCCAGGGCGGCGATTTGCTGTTCGCGAGTGCTCATGTGAATTCCTCAAGGTTTAGGTTGGGATTACGACTTTGTTGCGCTGGAGCTATCCTGCCCGAGCGATGGCTGAAGTATAGAGACTATCTTGCATAGCAGCAATACTCTTATATAAGACATAAGACATTATTTTTTCTTTTTTATTCAAATTGTTATTGGCCTAATTTCACGATATGAAACGGCATTCGGTTTTGTGAAATGCGGTGCAGCATGATCACCCTCCTGCCGGGGGTGGATGCCGTCTGGGCAATTTGATTTCGCTGGTTGACGCGCATCCGGAACGGCGGTTGAATTCAGCACATTTTTCAAATTTGGGCGGTATCTATGGAACTTCTGCGCAGCTTGTACGACTGGACAGAGCGAACCTTCTGGAACTCGCTGACCAAGAAGCTGATGAGCTTCCTGTTGCTGTTCTTCATCGATATCGTCTATCTGGCTATCTACATCAACCAGAAGACGATGGTCGCCGAGGAAATGAGCCGATCCGGCACCGCCCCCGAGGTCATGCAGCGCATTTCGGCAAGCATGGATCATGGCCTGGTGCTGATGATCGTCCTGACTGGTTTTGCCCTCGCCTGGAACCTGCTGCAGATTCTCTATATCCGTTACTTGATCCTGCGCCCGGTGCGCATGATCGCCACCATCTTCGACGAAATCGGGCGCGGCGAGGGCGATTTCTCGCGCAATTTGCCAACGGTCACGCACGATGAATTGCGTACCCTGGCCGAAGCCTACAACCGCTTCGCCGACAAGATGCGCGAGATCATCAGCGAAGTGCGCAAGATGAGTGTCAACATTGCGCGCGAAGCGGTAATGGTCAAGAAAAGTGTGTCTTCGACGGCCGAACGTGCGACGCAACAGGGCGAAATCGCCAGTGCCGTATTTGGCGCCAGCAACGAGGCGACGCAGGCGATTCAGGAAGTCTCCGGCTCGGCCGAGCGGATCACCCAGTCGACCGATGCCAATCTGGCAACCGCCCGCAATTCACTGGGCGAAATGCAGGATATCGTCAGCAAGGTGCAGCTGGTCAGCGACAAGCTGAATCAGTTCAACGATACGGTCGGTCATCTTGCCGAACGCTCCGACAGCATTCGGCAGATTGCCGGGCTGATCAAGGACATTGCCGATCAGACCAACCTGCTGGCGCTCAATGCCGCCATCGAGGCCGCGCGCGC
>DDWF01000294.1:0-585 GCA_002345845.1 Betaproteobacteria bacterium UBA2293
GCCTCACGGCCATGATCGATCCGCCTCGACCCGAAGCCATAGAGGCCGTGCAGACGTTCCACCGCGCCGGGGTCAAGGTCAAGATGATCACCGGCGACCATGCCGTCACGGCCGCGGCCATCGCCCGTGCGATGGGATTGTCTGGCGACAACAGCAAAGCCTTGACCGGCGCCGAGATCGAGGCGATGGATGACTCGACGCTGCGCCGGACGGTGCAGGACGTCGATGTCTTCGCCCGCGCCAGCCCCGAGCACAAGCTGCGCCTGGTCGAAGCCATGCAGGCCAACGGCGAGGTGGTGGCGATGACCGGCGATGGCGTCAACGACGCACCGGCGCTGAAGCGCGCCGACGTCGGCGTGGCGATGGGTCACAAGGGCACCGAGGCGGCCAAGGAAGCCGCCGAGATGGTTCTGGCCGACGACAATTTTGCCTCCATCGCCGCCGCCGTCGAGGAGGGCCGCACGGTCTACGACAACCTGCGCAAGGCGGTCGTCTATGTGCTGCCGACCAGCGTCGGCCAGGCCGCCATGGTGCTGATCGCCGTGCTGTTCGGCATGACGCTGCCGATCACCCCGGTGCAGATCC
>DDWF01000294.1:664-1569 GCA_002345845.1 Betaproteobacteria bacterium UBA2293
TGCTCTGGCGCATCGGCTTCGTCACCGTGCTGCTGGTCGCCACCTCGTTCGGCCTGTTCCTGTGGGAGACCGGGCGTGGCATGGAACTGGAGTATGCGCGCACCGCCGCCGTGAATACGCTGGTCATGGGACAGGTCTTCTACCTCTTCAATTGCCGCCGCCTGACCGGCTCGGTGCTGTCGAAGGAGGGACTGTTCGGCAACACCATTGCCCTGAAGGCGGTCGCGGTGCTGGTGGTTTTGCAACTGGCGATGACCCACCTGCCGTTCAAGCAGGCGCTGTTCGGCACCGCTCACCTCGATGCGGCAACCTGGCTGCGCGTGGTGGCGGCGGGAGTGCTGGTGTTTGCCGCCATCGAAATCGAGAAGCTGTACTGGCGCCGCCGTCCGGCGCCATAGAAAGTCGGCGCTGGCGGGACGGCGCCGGGACGAATGACATGCAAGAATGGCGGATATGAACACGTTTGCATTGATCGGCGGCCTGGCTGGCGGTGTCGGCCTCTTCCTGCTCGGCATGGGGCTGATGACCGACGGCCTGCGGCTGGCTGCCGGCCCCGCCCTGGAACGCATCCTCGCCCGTTCGACGAAGACGCGGTTGCGCGGACTCGCCTCCGGCGCGCTGGTCACCGTCGCGGTGCAGTCGTCGAGCGCCGTCACGGTGGCGGCGATCGGTTTCGTCAATGCCGGCCTGCTCTCGCTCGGCCAGGCGCTGTGGGTGCTGTTCGGCGCCAACGTCGGCACGACGATGACCGGCTGGCTGGTCGCGCTGGTCGGCATGAAGTTCAAGATCGACGCTTTCGCCCTGCCGCTGATCGGCATCGGCATGTTGCTGCGCCTGACCGGCGATGGCAGCCGGCGCGGCGCGCTGGGCATGGCGCTGGCCGGCTTCGGCGTGCTGTTCCTCGG
>DDWF01000294.1:1613-3687 GCA_002345845.1 Betaproteobacteria bacterium UBA2293
TGGTGCTGATCGGCATCCTGATGACGGTGCTGATGCAGGCCTCGGCCGCCGCTCTGGTGATCGCCTTTTCCGCCGCACAGAGTGGACTGGTGAGCCTGGAGGCTGCCGCCGCCGTGGTGATCGGCGCCAACGTGGGCACGACCGTGACCGCGGTGCTCGCCGCCATTGGCGCCACATCGAACGCCAAGCGCGCCGCTGCGGCGCACATCCTGTTCAACGTACTGACCGGCGTCGTCGCCCTGCTGCTGCTGCCCTGGCTGCTGGGTTTCCTCGGCTTCGTGCGCGAATTGCTTGAACTCGATGCGGCGCCGGCCGCCAAGCTCGCGCTGTTCCATACCGCCTTCAACATCCTCGGTGTGCTGCTGATCTGGCCGCTTGCCGACCGGCTCACGATTTTCCTGCTCGCGCGCTTCCGCAGCGCCGAGGAGGACGAGGCGCGGCCGCGTTACCTCGACAAGACCGTGCTGGCCGTGCCGGCCCTGGCGCTCGACGCGCTGGCGCGGGAACTGCATCGTCTCGGCGGCATCGCGCTCGTCACGGTGCGCGCCGCCTTCACAGCCGCGCCCCCGCAGCTCGAAAGGAACCGGCAGATTGCCGACCGGCTGACCACCGCCATCGCCGACTTCATCGCCCAGTTGAACCGCGGCGGCATGGCTCAGGAAAGCGCGCAGCGCCTGCCGCAACTGCTGCGCGTGGCGCGCTACTACGAAACCGCCGCCGATCTGGCCACCGAGGCCGCCGCCGCCCTGCGCGAGACGGAAACTTACGAAACCCCGGCCGTCGCGGCCTTTCGCGACGCGGCCGAAGCGCTGCTGGCGCAGCTCGATCCCGGCGCCTCCGACGGCACGGTCGACCTCGATCCTTTCGAAGCAGCCTATCAGCGGCACAAGGCCGAATTGCTCGAAGCGGGAGCGCAAGGACGGCTCGGCGTAGTAACGATGGATGCACAATTGCGCGCTGCCAGCGCCTTGCGCCGCGCCGTGGAACAGGCGACCAAAGCTCGGTACCTGCTGTCCGCGGCGGCGCCCCACAAGAAACAGGAAACTGATGACGGACAATGAGAACATGAACGCAGAACGCGTAGAGCACGGGCGTGTCGCCAGCATCGGCCGCACCATCCTGATCGGTTTTTTCACCGTCGCGCCGCTGTGGGTGACGTGGCTGGTCTTCGACTTCCTGCTGGGTATCCTCGCCGGCATGGGCACGCCCTTGCTGCGCACCGCTGCCCGCGCCGTCATGCCGTTCTCCGAGACGTTGGCCGTCTGGCTGCTCGATTCGGATTTCCAGAAACTGGTAGCGGTGCTGCTCACGCTCGGCGCGCTCTATGGCATCGGCGTCTTCGCCTCGCTGGTGCTGGGCAAGAAACTGCTTGGGGCCTTCGAGGCGATGCTCGGGCGCATGCCGCTGGTGCAGACGATCTACGGCGGCACCAAGCGTTTTCTGCAAAGCTTGCGCAAGCCGCCGGTGTCGGGGCAGCGCGTGGTGCTGATCAGTTTTCCGACGCCGGGAATGCGGGCGGTCGGCTTCGTCACCAAGGTGATGAGGGATACCGATACCGGCCGCGAACTGGCCGCCGTCTATGTGCCTACGTCGCCGAATCCGACCTCGGGCTACATCGAGATTGTGCCGCTCGACGAGGTGGTGCAGACCGACTGGAGCGTGGAGGAGGCGATGAGCTTCGTCATGACCGGCGGCACGACTGCGCCGGAAAACATCCGCTTCGCGCGGCCGACCGATCCCGCCGCATGAGCCGTCAGTTCGATACATGAAAGGATATTGCATGTGGCGGCGACCGTGCTGCTGCGCGAGCACTTCCCCGACCTCAAGGTGCGCTTCATCAACGTGGTGAACCTGTACAAGCTGGTGCCGCCGGGCGACCATCCTCACGGCCTGCCGGACCGCGACTTCGACAGCCTGTTCACCCGCGACAAGCCGGTGATCTTCAACTTCCACGGCTACCCGTGGCTGATCCACCGCATGGCCTATCGCCGCGCCAACCACGCCAACCTGCATGTGCGCGGCTACAAGGAGAAAGGCAGCATCAATACACCGCTGGAACTGGCGATGGAGAACG
>DDWF01000181.1:0-1497 GCA_002345845.1 Betaproteobacteria bacterium UBA2293
ATGTCGAAGTCAAGCGCGCGCTGGAGTGCGAGAAGGCCATGATCGGCTACTTGAAGGCCAACTGTGCCGACCTCATGAACACCATGGAGTCGACGGCGGACCTGAGTGCCGATTCCGAGAAGCAGCTTGCCGCCGGCATCGCCGCTTTCAAGAGCAGCTGGGCCTGATCTAGGAGAACGCCATGCCTAGCGGCAAGGAAATTCGCAACAAGATCAAGAGCGTCGAAAACACGCGCAAGATCACCAAGGCCATGGAAATGGTGGCCGCATCCAAAATGCGCAAAGCGCAGGACCGGATGCGGGCTGCCCGTCCCTATGGCGAGAAGATCCGGCGCGTTGCAGCTCACCTGTCGCATGCCCTGACCGAATACAAGCACCCGTTCCTGGTGAATCGTGAGGTCAAGACCGTCGGTCTGGTTCTCATCACCTCGGACAAGGGTCTTTGTGGCGGTCTGAACTCGAACATCCTGCGCCTTGCCGTCAGCAAGGTTAAGGGGTTCGAGGCTGAAGGCAAGAAGTTCCAGGCGACCTGTATCGGCAACAAGGGTCTCGGCTTCATGCAACGCGCCGGCGCCAAGATCGTTTCGCACGTGACTGCGCTTGGCGATACGCCGCATCTGGAAAAGCTCATCGGGCCGGTGAAAATCCAGCTCGACGCCTACATGCGTGGTGAAATCGACGCGCTGTTCATCGGCTACACGCGCTTCATCAACACGATGAAGCAGGAGCCCGTATTCGAACAACTGCTCCCGTTGCCGGGCGATGCCGTCGGCTCGACCCGGACCAAATGGGACTACGTGTACGAGCCGGATGCCAAGGCAGTGATTGACGAGCTGCTGCTGCGTTATGTCGAAGCGCTGATCTATCAAGCCGTGGCTGAAAACATGGCTTCCGAGCAGTCTGCCCGGATGGTTGCCATGAAGTCCGCTTCCGACAACGCCAAGACCGTCATCGGTGACTTGAAGCTGGTTTACAACAAGGCCCGTCAGGCTGCGATTACCAAGGAACTCTCGGAAATCGTCAGCGGCGCCGCCGCGGTGTGACGCGTAGATTTTTATTTTTGGGGATTTGAATATGAGTCAAGGTTCAATCGTTCAGTGCATCGGCGCCGTTGTGGACATCCACTTCCCGCGCGACGCAATGCCGAAGGTCTACGACGCGCTCAAGCTGGATGCTTCCGAAGCAAACGGCATGGCGGAAGAAGGCCTGACGTTCGAAGTTCAGCAGCAATTGGGTGACGGCGTCGTTCGCACCATCGCCATGGGTTCCTCCGACGGCCTGCGCCGCGGCATGAAGGTCAACAACACCGGTGCCGGCATCTCCGTGCCGGTCGGTATGGGCACCCTAGGTCGCATCATGGACGTGCTCGGCCGTCCGATTGATGAAGCCGGTCCGATCGACAGTAACGAGCTGCGCGAAATTCACGCATCGGCTCCGAAGTTCGACGAACTGTCATCCTCCGTCGACCTGCTCGAAACCGGCATCAAGGTTATCGACC
>DDWF01000181.1:1537-8158 GCA_002345845.1 Betaproteobacteria bacterium UBA2293
ATGGAGTTGATCAACAACATCGCCAAGCAACACGCGGGTCTGTCCGTGTTTGCCGGTGTTGGTGAGCGTACCCGCGAAGGTAACGACTTCTATCACGAAATGAAGGACTCCAACGTTCTCGACAAGGTGGCGATGGTGTTCGGTCAGATGAACGAGCCGCCGGGCAACCGTCTGCGCGTCGCGCTGACTGGTCTGACCATGGCCGAGCGTTTCCGTGACGATGGCCGCGACATTCTGTTCTTCGTCGACAACATCTATCGCTACACGCTGGCCGGTACCGAAGTGTCTGCACTGCTCGGCCGTATGCCTTCCGCCGTGGGCTACCAGCCGACGCTGGCTGAAGAAATGGGCCGTCTGCAAGAGCGTATCACCTCGACCAAGGTTGGCTCGATCACCTCCATCCAGGCCGTTTACGTCCCTGCCGATGACTTGACCGACCCGTCTCCTGCCACCACCTTCCTGCACCTCGACTCCACGGTCGTGCTGTCGCGTGACATCGCCTCGCTGGGTATCTACCCGGCCGTCGATCCGCTCGACTCCACCTCCCGCCAGCTCGATCCGCAGATCGTCGGTGAAGAGCACTACGGTGTCGCCCGTGCCGTGCAGATGAATCTGCAGCGCTACAAGGAACTGCGCGACATCATCGCCATTCTGGGTATGGACGAACTGTCTCCGGAAGACAAACTGGCCGTTTCCCGCGCTCGTAAGATCCAGCGTTTCCTGTCGCAGCCTTTCCACGTTGCCGAAGTCTTCACCGGCTCCCCGGGCAAGTTCGTTCCGCTCAAGGAAACGATCAAGGGCTTCAAGGGCATTTGCGCTGGCGAATACGATCACCTGCCGGAACAGGCCTTCTACATGGTCGGCGGTATCGAGGAAGTCATCGAAAAGGCCAAGACGCTGCAATAACGCGTCGTCAGCATAGGAGCCAAACATGGCACTTTCTGTTCATTGTGATGTCGTCAGCGCTGAAGAGTCCATTTTCTCGGGACTCGTCGAGCTGGCCGTGTTTCCCGGTGAGGCCGGGGAACTCGGTATCCTGCCGCGGCATACCCCGCTGCTGACGCGTATCAAGCCCGGCACCATTCGCCTGAAGGTGCAGGGCCAGAGCGAGTTCGAACTGGTCTATGTTTCTGGTGGCATGTTGGAAGTGCAACCGGACATGATCACGGTGCTCGCCGATACGGCGATCCGTGCTCACGATCTGGACGAAGCCAAGGCCCTGGAAGCCAAGAAGCATGCCGAGGAAGCTCTCGCCAACCGGCAGGCCGAAATGGATTATGCTGCCGCCGAAGCCGAACTGGCCCAGGCGATTGCGCAACTCCAGGCAATTCAGCGTCTGCGCAAGCACACGCACTGAGTTTCGCTCAGGAATGGAAAAGGGCAGCTTCGGCTGCCCTTTTTATTTTTCCGTCGGCGAAAAAAACCGGCCCTCGGCCAGTTTCGTCTAAGCCAGCCGCTGCACCCGCTTTTCCAGGCGCGCCAGATCGTCGCGCAGGCGATCGATGGCGCTGACCAAGCTGCCGACTTCCGGCGCCGAAACCAGGATGCCGGCCTCCTCACGGGCGAATTCGGCGACATTGGCCGCCAGCCGGCGACTCCCTTCAACGACCTCGCTGCCAAGACGATCACCCAGCATGCTCAAGCGGCGAGCCGGAATATCCCCGACGAAGCGCGCCAGATCTTCCTCAACGTCCCAACGCAGATTACGAAAGACGAAGGCCAGTGCTTCGGCGATATCCGCCGATCCAGCCAGGCGGATACCGGCAAATAGGCTCTGTCTATCCAGCAGCAGGCGCAGGGGCGCATCCGCGGGCAGGGTCAGCGTCACGTCAGCGTCGGCAGCCGCTTCGCTAGCCAGCAGCAAACCGTGTTCGTCGATACGCAGCGCCATGGCCAGCGGCCCCCCCTCGATGCGCACGACGGCTCCGGCATGCGGCCGCAAGCGTTCGCGAGCCCAGCTTTCGCGGGCCAGCAAATGGCCGAGAGCGGCGACGATCAGTTTCTGCGGAGCGGACACGCCGAGCGCCTAGAACTTGTAGCCGCGGTGCAGGGCGACGACACCGAGCGCCAGGTTGAAATACTCGACCTTCTCCAGGCCAACGCCTTCCATCATTGCCTTCAGTTCTTCCTGCCCGGGATGGACGCGAATGGATTCGGAAAGATAGCGATAACTGTCGGCGTCCTGGGTGATCAGCTGGCCAACACGCGGAATGACCTTGAACGAATAGAAGTCGTAGAGCGGCGCCAGCGGCTTCCAGATCTGCGAAAACTCGAGCACCAGCAAGCGGCCGCCGGGGCGCAGGACGCGCCGCATTTCCGCGATCGCCGCATCCTTGTGGGTCATGTTGCGCAGGCCGAAGGCGACGGTGACGCAGTCGAACCAATCATCCGGGAAGGGTAGTTTCTCGGCATCGCACTGCGCGACCGGCAGCATGTAACCCTTATCGGTCAGGCGGTCACGACCACGTGCCAGCATCGCGTTGTTGATGTCGGTCAGCCAGACCTGGCCGCTCTTGCCGACTTTCTTGGCAAAGGCCAGTGACAGGTCGCCGGTACCACCAGCGACGTCGAGCACACGCGATCCTTCGCGGACGCCGGAACGCTGGATGGTGAAGGCTTTCCACAGGCGATGCATGCCGCCTGACATGAGATCGTTCATCAGGTCGTAGCGGCTGGCGACGGAGTCGAAGACATCGGCGACGCGGCGGGCTTTTTCGGTTTCGGCAACGGTTTCGTAGCCGAAGTGGGTGGTGTCGTTCTTCATGATCTCAATGATGATGGCCGCAGGCACCGCCAGCGGGTCGGGAAGTGAAGTCGATATCGCGTGAAAAACCCTGGCTGTCCAGCTGCTTCAGGTATTCCGCCCACAATTCATCGTGATGCACGGCCAGGTTGTGCAACAGATCCCAGGAGTAAAGACCGCTGTCGTGACCGTCCGAGTAGACGAAGCGCAAGGCATAGGTGCCGACCGGTTCGATCCGCTCGATCACTACGTTGCGCTTGCCGGTCTGCAGCGTTTCCTGGCCGGGACCGTGGCCACGGGCTTCGGCGGAGGGGGTGAATACCCGGAGGTATTCGAAATCCAGCTGATAGCGCTGGCCATCGTCGTACGCCAGCTCGAGGCGGCGCGATTTCTGATGCAGCGTGATTTCGGTGGGTATTGGCGTATCCCGTTCGATGCCGGCCATGATGTCCTCCACAAGAAGGGCGCTAGTTTAGCGCACTCAAACGGCGCCGGCTGCCAGCCATATCAAAGCGGCAGATAGCTTAGGCGTTCGAAGTCAGTACCACGCTGGAGTACGTGGGCCATGCGTACCTGCCAGCATTCGTCAGCGCAGACGATCTCCAGGACCCGGCTGGCCTGGTACATGCCGGCCGGCAGAACCAGCGATGCTTCCTCGCCGATTGCCGGCAACGCGGGCAGCATGAAGGCACGCAGGTAACGCTCGTGAATGCCGTTGGTCGACAGATGGCGCACAGCGACCGCGATTGGGATGCCGGGCAGGGTGGCGAGCCCGGCAATCAGTCCACCGCTGTGCTCCTGCATCAGCCAGGTAACCTGGGCGATCAGGAAGTGTTGCCCGTCATGGGGGCAAACAGCCAAAAGCTGAGCGTGGGTGATTTTCTGTCCGGCACAGGAGCGTCCGAGACGAAAGCCGTTGGCCGAATGATTGATTACCGCCCACTCGTCAACCGGGAACTCGATATTCGGCCGGATATTCAATTTCTGCCCGGGCGAAACCTGTTCGCGGAAGGTGAACAGCTCCTCGAACTCTCCCCGGGAGTAGGTACTCACTGCATCGGGCTGAACGAACTCCTTTCCGCTGACGGCGAAGTGCATGGCCTCGAAACCGCATGCCACATGGGCGACGCCTTCGCTGGCGAAGCGCCGGAAGCGGCGCGGCGAGGCTTGCTGCGTCCACGGGCGTTGCAGATGTTCGAGCAGCTGCAGGACGTGGCTGCTGGTTTCCTCGCCCAGGCCGAGCTGTGAAGGAGTGACCCGCTGCCGCAACTGGGCGAGCATGTGATTGATCTGGAAGCCCAGGCGGGTGGTATCGAAACGCCGGGCATCGCTTCCCAGTTGATCGCTGGCAGCGCTTGGATGCAGCGGTGCGTCCTTCATCAGCTCGACGACATAGGGCGGCACCTCCAGGTCATCGTCAAGGCGATGAATTGAGATCAATGGCGCCCAGTTGGCCGCCCAGCGACGTAACAGATTGAGGTTGCGGACACTGTTGCTGTACGGACTGGCGATGTCGATCAGCATCAATGTCGTGTACGCCGCCGCACAATGCGACGCCTGCAGGCTGTTCTCCAGCGTGTCCTGGACCGGCAGATAGGCGATACCCCACTCTTCCGCCGATTCGTAATAGCCGTGCAGTTCCAGCCAGATACCGGCAGGCAGTTCGCGCCGGGCGCGGAAATGCTCGAGCAGTATCATCCCGGTGTAATACAGGCAGCGATGCAGGATGGTCGCCATCATCGCGCGGTACTCGGGATTGCCGGCATCCGGCTCCTCAAGGCGGGCACAGAGGGCGTAGGCTTTGGCCGCCTTGCTCCAGGCAGAAATGACCTGACGGAAATTGCCTTCCTCTTCCTCGGCCAGCGGCACCGCCTTGCTGTGGTAGCGCCGCGCCATCTCCTCCTCGATGAAGCACAACGGCGCCCGTGCCTGCTCCAGCAATCCGAGAAATACGGCGGGTGCCGGCGGATCGGCCAGCAACGCGTCGAGAAAGCGAATCAGTTGCTGCTCGGCAACAGGCGGATTGGCGAGCACCAGTCGGGACAGATAATCGCCGCCTTCGGCCAATTCGCGGAATGTTGGCAGAAAGTTATCGGACATCGCTTCATCTCCCTTTCAACGATTCGCTTTTGCCAAGACTGCCGCCAGCGCCTCAGCCAGTTCCTCATCGGCAACCAGCGGCCGACCGCCGCCACCATCACGACGAACCTGGCCCCAGACCGGTTCCGGGAAATGCCGATCATCGTGCCAGCGGGGAATGATGTGCCAATGCACGTGTGGAACCACGTTGCCGAAACTGGCCAGGTTGATCTTGTCCGGTGCAAACAGCTGGCGCACCACCTCTTCAACGGCGAACACGATGGCCATCAACTGTTGTCTTTCTGCCGGTGGCAGATCAGTCATTTCCCGCACATGCGTGTTCCAGATGACACGGCAGAAACCCGGGTAATGCGGATCGTCCACGCGCACGACGCGACAGTCGGCCGATCGCCAGAGGACGCTTCCCCCGGGAACGGCGCACAACTCGCAGGCAGCTTCGGCTGGGCTCACATCAAGGCTCCGGACATGCTGGGCAGGATCACCCGGAAACATTGATAACACAAGCCCAGGAGCGTCCTCAAGGAGCTATTTCACGGCGGTGCACGAATTAAAGCAACACGCGTTCAATACCGCCGTTGTTCGCCTTGCCGACGTAATCCGCCATCCAGTTATCACCGAGCAGATGCTTGGCCAGCTCGACAACGATATAGTCGGACGTCGTATCGGCATCGTCATCGTAGCGGGACAAGCCCTGCAGGCAGGCCGGGCAGGAGGTGAGTATCTTGACCTCGCCCTGGAAGCCGTCGGCGCGCAGCTTGGCCGCGCCGCTCTCGATTTCCTGCTGCTTGCGGAACTTCACCTGGGTGGCGATATCCGGCCGCGAATAGGCGAAGGAGCCGGCATCGCCGCAGCAGCGGTCGGTCAGCGGCACCTCCTGACCCATCAGCGCCTTGGTCACGGCCAGCGGGGCATAGGCCTTCATCGGCGTGTGGCAGGGGTCGTGGTACATGTAGCGGGTACCGCTGACACCTTCCAGTTTGACGCCCTTTTCCATCAGGTACTCGTGAATGTCGAGCAGGCGGCAGCCGGGGAAGATCTTCTCGAACTGGTATTTCTGCAGCTGATCCATGCAGGTGCCGCAGGAGACAATCACGGTCTTGATATCGAGATAGTTCAGCGTGTTGGCGACGCGGTGGAAGAGCACGCGGTTGTCGGTAGTGATCTTCTGGCCCTTGTCGGCATCGCCGGAGGCGTTCTGCGGGTAGCCGCAGCACAGGTAGCCGGGCGGCAGCACGGTGGTGGTGCCGACTTCGTAGAGCATCGCCTGCGTCGCCAGGCCGACCTGCGAGAACAGCCGCTCGGAGCCGCAGCCGGGGAAGTAGAAGACGGCCTCCGACTCGTCGCTGCTCTTTTGCGGATTGCGGATCACCGGAATGACCTTGTCGTCCTCGATGTCGAGCAGGCCGCGCGAAGTACGCTTGGGTAGGTTGCCCGGCATCGGCCGATTGAGGAAGTGGATGACCTGCGTCTTGACGCTCGGCGCGCCGAGTGTCGCCGGCGGGTGCTGACGGCTGGCCTGGGTCAGACCCAGCGCCTTGGCCGCCTTGTGCACCAGGCGCTGGGCCTTGAAACCGAAGTCCATCATGCCGAAGCGCATCAGCTTGATGGTCGCCGGATCCTTCAGGTTCAGATAGGTCATCGCCGCGAAGGTGCCGGGACTGAAGCGCTTCTTCTCCTGCTTGCGCAGGAAGTTGCGCATCGCCACCGAAACGTCGCCGAAATCGATGTCGACCGGACAGGGCTTCAGGCAGCGGTGGCAGACCGTGCAGTGGTCGGCG
>DDWF01000181.1:8264-16063 GCA_002345845.1 Betaproteobacteria bacterium UBA2293
GAGCAGACCGGCTTGCATTTGCCGCAGCGCAGACAGTCCTTGATCATGTCGGAGATCTTGCCGATTTCCGACTGTTCCATGATCAGCGACTCGGTGCCGAGCAGGCTGAACGACGGCGTGTAGGCATTGCCCATGTCGCCGCCGGGCATCAGTTTGCCCTTGTTGAAATGCCCTTGCGGATCGACCTTCTGCTTGTAGGCGCGGAAGGGGCCGATTTCCTCTTCGGTGAGGAATTCCAGCTTGGTGATGCCGATCCCGTGTTCACCGGAAATCACGCCATCCAGGCTGCGCGCCAGGTGCATGATGCGCTCGACGGCCTTGTGTGCCGTCTGCAGCATGTCGTAGTTGTCGGAATTGACCGGGATGTTGGTGTGCACGTTGCCATCGCCGGCGTGCATGTGCAGGGCGACGAAGACGCGGCCGCGCAGCACTTCCTTGTGGATGGCCTCAATGCGCTCGATGATCGGCCGGTACATCGCACCGTCGAAAATCTTGGTCAGGCGCGCCTTCAGCTCCTGCTTCCAGGAGGTGCGCACGGAATAGTCCTGCAGCCGGTGGAAGAGGCGCGCATTGGCCGCCTTGTTGGTCAGTTCACCAGCGACGACGCCGTAGGAAGCAAAACGCGATTCAGCTTCGGCTAGCGGCAGATCGAGGTTTTCCAGCAGCCATTCCCAGCGCAGGCGGACGGCAGCAACGTAGTCGAGCGCCGCTTGCCGGCGGTCGCCGATCAGCACGTCCTTGTCGAGATTGGCATCGCCGGCATGCAAGGGCAGTTCGCCCTGCAGGAACTCGGAGAGGGCATCGCACAGCGCCAGCTTGTTCTGCGTGGACAGCTCGATATTGATGCGCTCAATGCCGTCGCAGTAGTCGCCCATGCGCGGCAGCGGAATAACGACGTCTTCATTGACCTTGAAGGCGTTGGTGTGGCGCGAGATGGCGGCAGTGCGCGAACGGTCGAGCCAGAATTTCTTGCGCGTCTCGGCATCGACGGCGATGAAGCCTTCGGCAGCGCGCCGGTTGCACATGCGCACAACCTCGGAAGCGGCAGCCATCACCGCCTTCTCGTCGTGGCCGACGAGGTCGCCGATCAGCACCATCTTCGGCCNNCGTGGCGCTTGGCCTTGGTGGCGTAACCGACGGCCTTCACATAACGTTCGTCGAGGTGTTCGAGGCCGGCCAACAGAACGCCGGCGGCATGACCGGCACCGCCCGGCTTGAAATAATCGGTGATCTCGACGATGGCCGGCACGGCCTCGCGTACCTGACCGAAGAACTCAAGGCAGACGGTGCGCGAAACGGGCGGCATCTTGTGCAGCACCCAGCGCGCCGCAACGATGATGCCGTCGGTACCTTCCTTCTGCACACCGGGGATGCCGCCGAGGAACTTGTCGGTGACGTCCTTGCCGAGCCCGGTCTTGCGGAAGCGGCTGCCCGGAATGAGGAGGATTTCCGGTGAGCCTTTCAGGGTCTTGCCGTCGGCGGCAAAGCGGCGGATCTCGAAAGTGGCCGANNACTTGTCGGTGACGTCCTTGCCCAGACCGGTCTTGCGACAGGCGGCGCCGGGCATGGTCAGGACTTCCTCGCCGAGCAGCTTCTTGCCGCTGGGATCGAAGCGCTTGACGCGGAACTCGACGTTTTCCTGCTCGTGGATCTTGCCGTAGTTGTGATTGACCCGTTCGACTTCCAGCCAGTTGCCGTCCGGATCGACCATCTTCCACCAGGCCAGGTTGTCGAGCGCGGTGCCCCAGAGCACGGCCTTCTTGCCGCCGGCATTCATGGCGATGTTGCCGCCGATGCAGGAAGCGGAAGCCGAGGTCGGATCGACGGCGAAGACGCGACCGGCTAGCGTCGCCGCCTCGGAAACACGATCAGTGACGACGCCGGCACCGGTACGAATCGTTGCGTAGGGCGTTTCATGGCCAGCCAGCACCAGTTCCTCGACCGGCCCGATGTCGATCAGTTTTTCCGTATTGATCACCGCCGAGTACGGCGTCAGCGGCACGGCGCCGCCGGTGTAGCCGGTACCGCCCCCACGCGGGATGATGGTCAGGCCGGCTTCGATGCAGCCGCGCACGAGATGGCCGATTTCCTCCTCGGTATCCGGATGGAGGACGACGAAGGGGTACTCGACGCGCCAGTCAGTGGCATCGGTGACGTGCGAGACGCGGGCCAGGCCGTCGAAGGCGATGTTGTCGCGACGGGTGTGCTTGCCGAGATATTTCAGCACCTTGCGCCGCAGGTCGATGGTCTTGCCGAAATGCGCTTCAAAGCGATCAACGGCTTCCTGGGCGGCAACGACCAGCCGGCGCACCTTCTCGGAACGCTCGCGGTCGTCGGATTCACTTTCGGCCCGGCGCTTCTCGACCTCTTTCAGGCGGTGGCGCAGGGCATTGACCAAGGCATCGCGGCGCTCGCGGTTGTCGAGCAGGTCGTCTTCCAGGTAGGGATTGCGCTGGACCACCCAGATGTCGCCCAGCACCTCGTAGAGCATCCGCGCCGAACGGCCGGTGACGCGCTCGCTGCGCAGTTCGTCGAGGACCGCCCAGTTGTCGGCCCCGAGCAGGCGGATGACGATCTCGCGATCAGAAAACGAAGTGTAGTTATAGGGGATTTCGCGCAGGCGGGCAGTCATGAGGCGACCAGAATCAAAGGCATCAAAGGGGAAATTTTAGCGTACCCGACTGGCAGGCGGCGCTTCCGAGGGCGGTTCGACACAAATATCCGGCCTTCGTTCGCCAAACAGGGCGGCAAGCAGTACCATTACCACAAAAGTAATAGGGTCATCATGCTCCGCAGACAGCTGCTCCAGGCACTCGCTTCACTCCCCCTCCTGCCACTGGCCAGGCAGGTCAGTGCCGAGGCTCCGGCATTACGACTGGGCATCATGCCCTTCAATTCGACGCTGGCCCTGTTCAAGACCCATCAGCCGCTGCGCGAGCATTTGCAGAAGGATCTGCAACGGCCGCTCGAGTTGTTCACCGCTGCCGACTACTTCACCTTCCTCAATGCCTCGCTGGCCGGCGAATACGATCTGCTGATCACCGGCCCGCACTTCGGCGTGCTCTGCCTGAAAGCCGGTTATCAACCGCTGGTCCGCTATCGCGCCGTTCTCCAGCCAGTCTTCGTTGTCCGCAAGGGTGGCGACGTCCACCGTCTCGACGACCTGCGCGGCCGGCGCATCGGCCTCTCCAGCCGGCTGTCGATATCCTCCATCGGCGGCGTCAAGTGGCTGCTCGACAACGGCCTGCAGATGGGCCGCGACTACCAGCTGTACGAGCGCGCCACGCATGGCGCCGCCGTGGCGGCGGTGGCCGTTGGCGAACTGGATGCGGCACTGACCACGCATACGCCACTGCGTCAGGTGCCTGAGGATGTACGGGCCAAGGTCGATATCCTGCCCATCGAGGTACACGTGCCGCACCTGATGACGCTCGCCCACCAGCGCCTGGGCAAAGCCACCATCGGCCGCCTGCAGCAGTCGCTGAACGGCTTCGCCGCCACGCCAGCCGGCGGCGAGTTCTTCCGCACCACCGGCTACGAGGGCTATACGCCGATCAGCGCCGGCGACATCGCCGCCCTGGAACCCTATGTCGCGCTGACGCGCACACTGCTCGGCCACGCTTCCTGATGTTCAGCGTCCGCCGCTCACTGCGTGCCAAGCTACTGCTCGCCAGCGTCATCATCGAGGCGGTGATGCTGGCGCTGCTGGTCAGCAACAGCGTGCGCCTGATCGAGCATCATCTCGGCGAACAACTGGAAGCCCGCATCGAGGCCGTCGAACTGGCCTACAAGACGGCCGTCGCCGTACCGCTGGCGGCCCGCGACTATGCAACGCTGCGCGACATCCTCGACGGCTGGCGCAAGGCCAGCGACATTGTCTACATGGCGGTCAGCGATCCCGACGGCCGCCTGCTGGCCTCCTCCGGCTGGCCGCCCGAGCAGGCCCTGCCGCTGGTGGACCGCGTCGATGGTGACATGCGCCATGTGCGCTTTCCCGTCGACTACCTCGGTCAGGTCTATGGCCACCTGCACTACGGCATGTCTACCGCCTTCATGGCCAAAGCGTCGCGCGAACTGCTCTGGCAGAGCAGCCTGATCGCTTTTGCCGAAATCCTGCTGTCACTGGTCCTGCTGTCAATCATCGGCTATCTGCTGACCCGGCATCTGGTCAATCTGGCCGAAGCCAGCATCAGTGTCGCCCACGGCCACTACGAGGAACGCATGGATATCGCCGGCGAGGACGAAGTGGCCGTGCTGGCGCAGAACTTCAATACGATGACCGATGCCGTGCGCAGTCGAATTGCCGACCTGTCGCACCAGGCCAGCCACGATTCGCTGACCGGCCTGCACAACCGGCGCGCCTTCGAAATCCATCTCGGCGAGGCGCTGGCGGCGCCGGATATCAACGAACACCCGGTGACGCTGCTCTACCTCGACCTCGACCAGTTCAAGGTGGTCAACGACACCTGCGGCCACGCCGCCGGCGACGAACTGCTGATCCGCCTGACAAGGATGATCGAGGAGCGCTTCGCCTATGGTTTCATCGCCCGCCTCGGCGGCGACGAGTTCGGCATCGTCATGCGCGATGCCACGCTGGCCGAGGCCGAACGCCGCGCCACACAGCTGATCGAGGAAATCTGCGCTTTCCCGTTTTCCTGGGAAGGTCGCGCCTTCCGTCTCGGCGCCTCGATCGGCATCGTCCGCTCCGGGCCGGGCATGATGAACGTCACCGAACTGCTGATCGCTGCCGACACCGCGTGCTACGCGGCCAAGGAGCACGGTCGCAATCGCGTGGACATCTATGCCCCGGACGATGAGTGGTACCGCCAGCGCAGCGAGGATTTCCGCACCATGCCGCAGGTCACGGCAGCCCTGGCCGAAGGCCGCTTCCTGCTTTTCCACCAGCGCCTGGCGCCGCTCAAACCCGGCCTGCCGCCGACGGCGGAAATCCTGCTGCGCCTGTCCGACCCGCTGGGCAAGATCAATTCACCCAGCCGTTTCATCGCCACCGCCGAACGCTACAACCTGATGCCCTACATCGACCGCTGGGTGGTCGAGAACGTCTGCCGCTACCTGCGCGACTGGGCGGCCAGCGGCCAGGTCTTGCCGTTCGGCCACCTGGCGGTCAATGTCTCCGGCGCCAGTCTCGGCCTGCGCGATTTCCCGACTTTCGTCCGTCAGCAGATCGAAAAATACGCCATCGATCCGGCCCTGCTCTGTTTCGAGATCACCGAAAGCTGCGCCGTCGCCAATGTTGAACCAGCCCTCGACTTCATCGATCAGATGCACACGCTGGGCGCCACGATGGCCCTCGACGATTTCGGCAGCGGGCTGTCGTCCTTCGGCTACCTGAAGCGCTTCAAGGTCGATTACCTGAAGATCGACGGCATGTTCGTCAAGAACATCGACCAGGATCCCTCCGACCGCGCCGTCGTCGAGGCCATCGTCCAGCTCGCCCGCGTGCACGGGCTGATCACCATCGCCGAATATGTCTGCAACGAGGCGGTCGACCAGGTGGTGCGCGACATCGGCATCGACTACGCCCAGGGCTTCGTCCGCCACAAGCCCGAGCCATTACCCAACATTCCCGGCTGAAGGGCTTTCCCCGGCCTCGCGCCGTGACGTTTGCCCGGGGCGGCCGTAGAATGCCCCTTTTGCCTCGAAGAAGCGCGCCATGCATCCGGATTACCTCGAAAAAGTCCTCAACGCCCAGGTTTACGACGTTGCCGTCGAAACGCCGCTGGAATTGGCCGGCAATCTGTCGGCCCGGGTTGGCAACAAGATCAGCCTGAAGCGCGAGGACATGCAGCCGGTGTTTTCCTTCAAGCTGCGCGGCGCCTACAACAAGATCGCCAGCCTCTCGGCCGAGAAGCTGAAGCGCGGCGTCATCTGCGCCTCGGCCGGCAACCATGCCCAGGGCGTGGCGCTCTCCGCCGCCCAGGTTGGCTGCCGGGCAGTCATTGTCATGCCGACCTCGACGCCAGGCATCAAGATCGAGGCGGTCAGGCGGCGCGGTGGCGAAGTCGTGCTGCACGGCGATTCCTTCGACGAAGCCTACACGCACGCCCTGGAACTGGAAAAGTCCGAGAAGCTGACCTTCGTCCATCCCTTCGACGATCCGGAAGTGATCGCCGGGCAGGGCACGGTGGCCATGGAAATCCTCCGTCAGCACTCGCGCCACAACGGGCCGATCCATGCCGTCTTCTGCGCCATCGGCGGCGGCGGCCTGGCCGCCGGCGTCGCTGCCTACATCAAGCGCCTGCGCCCGGAAATCAAGGTCATCGGGGTCGAGACCTTCGACGCTGATGCGATGAAGCAATCGATCGCCGCCGGCAAGCGCGTGCGTCTCGAGCAGGTCGGTCTGTTCGCCGACGGCACCGCGGTCAAGCTGGTCGGCGAGGAAACCTTCCGCCTGTGCAAGGAATATCTCGACGACGTGATTCTGGTCGACACCGACGCCATCTGCGCCGCGATCAAGGACGTCTTCGAGGACACCCGCTCGATCCTCGAGCCGGCCGGCGCGCTGGCCGTCGCCGGCGCCAAGGAATATGCCCGCCAGCACAAGCTGAAGGACAAGAACCTGATCGCCGTCACCTCCGGCGCCAACATGAATTTCGACCGCCTGCGCTTCGTCGCCGAGCGCGCCGAGTTCGGCGAGCAGCGCGAGGCGGTGTTTGCCGTCACGCTGCCGGAGAAACCCGGTGCCTACAAGAAGTTCCTGGCCCTGATCGGCAAGCGCAACATCACCGAGTTCAATTACCGCTACAACACCGAAGCCGAAGCGCATGTCTTCGTCGGCGTCCAGGTGGCCAAGCGCGAGGAGTCGTTGAAGCTGGTCGACAGCCTGCAGAAGCACGGCTATCCGACGCTCGACCTGACCGACGACGAGATGGCCAAGAACCACATCCGTCACATGGTCGGCGGCCATGCGCCGCAGGTCTGCCAGAACGGCATGAGCGAACTGCTCTACCGCTTCGAATTCCCTGAGCGGCCGGGCGCCTTGATGAACTTCCTGACCCAGATGAGCAGCGGCTGGAACATCAGCCTGTTCCANNCCACTACCGCAACCACGGCGCCGACTACGGCCGGGTACTGGTCGGCATGCAGGTGCCGGCGGATGAGATGGGGCAGTTCCGCGACTTCCTGAAGAACCTCGGCTACGCGCACTGGGATGAGAGCGAAAATCCGGCCTACAAGCTGTTCCTGGGCTAATGACGCAAGCTGATAAGCATCTGCGCTTTTCATCTTTGTATCGCCACGGAAGCCTCATAGACTGCGGCTATCATTTTTCGGAGAAGCACTCGTGAGAATCGCCAACAACGTCACCGAACTGGTCGGCAACACGCCGCTGGTCAAACTCAACCGCGTCACCGCCGGGGCCGCCGCCACCGTCGTCGCCAAGCTGGAGTTCTTCAACCCCGGGCACAGCGTCAAGGACCGCATCGCCGTCGCCATGCTCGACGCCGCCATTGCTGCCGGCCAGATCGGTCCCGACACCGTCGTCCTCGAACCGACGTCCGGCAATACCGGCATCGGCCTGGCCATGGTCTGCGCCGCGCGTGGCATCAAGGCCGCCTTCGTCATGCCGGAAACCATGAGCCGCGAGCGCAAGCTGCTGTTGAAGGCCTACGGCGCCGAGCTGATCCTCACCCCCGGTCCCGAAGGCATGGGCGGGGCGATCAAGCGGGCCGAGGAACTGGCGGCCAGCGACAGCCGCTACTTCGTGCCGCAGCAATTCGAAAACGCCGCCAACCCGGCCGTGCATCGCAGCACGACGGCCGAGGAAATCTGGCGCGACA
>DDWF01000181.1:16104-43064 GCA_002345845.1 Betaproteobacteria bacterium UBA2293
GGCGAAGTGCTGAAGGCCAGGAAGCCCGGCGTGCACATCGTCGCCGTTGAACCCGACGCCTCGCCGGTGCTCTCCGGCGGCGCCAAGGGCCCGCACCCGATCCAGGGTATCGGCGCCGGCTTCGTGCCCGGCGTGCTCAATACGGCGGCTTACGACGAGGTGATCCGCGTCAGCAACGACGATGCCTTTACCACCGCCCGCCGCATGGCCACCGAGGAAGGCCTGCTCGTCGGCATTTCCTCCGGCGCCGCCACCTGGGCGGCGCTGCAACTGGCGCAACGGCCGGAGAATGCCGGCAAGCTGATCGTCGTCATCATCCCGTCCTTCGGTGAACGCTACCTGTCGACCGCTCTCTACCAGCACTTGGAAGTGTGAGCCCGTTTGACACGCCGGTCGAGCGGCACGGCACTGACTCGATCAAGTGGGGCAAGTACGCCGGCCGCGACATCCTGCCGCTGTGGGTAGCCGACATGGATTTCGCCGCGCCGCCGGCGGTGCTTGCCGCACTGCATCGCCGGGTGGAGGAGGGCGTCTTCGGCTACGGCCATCCGTGGCCATCGCTGGAACAGTCAGTGATTACTCACTTAGCCGGCGAGTACGACTGGGCCATCGAACGCGAGTGGATCGTCTGGCTGCCGGGCCTGGTCAGCGGGCTGAACATCGCCTGCCGTGCGGTTGACGGCGAGGTGTTGACGGCGACACCGGTCTATCCGCCCTTCCTCTCGGCGCCGCGTTTTTCCGGCCGGGCGCTGAACCGGGTTGAACTGGTGCAGCGCGATGACCGCTGGCAGTGGGACATGGCGGCCATGGCGGCAGCAAGCACGCCGGCGACCCGGCTGTTCCTGCTCTGCCATCCGCACAACCCGGTCGGCCGCTGCTGGCAGCGCGACGAACTGCAGGCGCTGGCCGACTTCGCCGAGCAACGCGACCTGATCGTCTGTTCCGACGAAATCCACTGCGGCCTGATTCTCGACGCCGACAAGCGCCACATTCCTTTCGCCAGCCTGTCGCCGGCCGCGGCCAAACGCAGCATCACGCTGCTGGCGCCGTCGAAGACCTTCAACATTCCCGGCCTTGGCTGCGCCCTGGCGGTGATCCCCGATGCGGCGCTGCGCCGCCTCTTCCTGCGCGCCATGGACGGCATCGTGCCGCATGTGAACGTGCTTGGCCTGGCCGCCTGCGAAGCGGCCTACCACGACTGCACCGACTGGCATCGCGAGCTGCTCGCCTATCTGGCCGGCAACCGCGACCGGGTGGCGGCAACGGTCGCCGGCTGCCGCGGCGTAGCGATGAGCCCGGTCGAAGCCACCTACCTGGCCTGGATCGATGTACGCGGCCTCGGTCTGCAGAATCCCGCCGCACACTTCGAGGCGCACGGCCTGGGTTTGTCGGATGGCAGCGATTTCGGCGCCACCGGCTGGCTGCGCCTCAATTTCGGCTGTCCGCAGGCGACCCTGGACGAGGCGCTGCGCCGCTTCCGCGCCGCCTGTCAGGCCGCATGAACAGCTACCAGATCACCCTCTGGGCGCTGGCCGGCGGCCTGTTCGGCCATGTTTACGCCGCCGGCATCGCCGTCGACGCCTATCTGGGGCGCGGCCAGCCGGTGATCTGGCGACGCATCTGGCTGACCTTTGCCGGCAGCTCACTGCTATTGGGTTTGCTCCACGGCTACGCGCTGGAACTCGCCCTGCGCACCGGTTTGTACGATATGCGCCAAGCGGTGCTCGCCGGCCTGGCGGGCATCGCCTTCGCCATCGGCTGCCAATTACTCAGGCGTCAGCCATCCTGAAGGCACCGGCCTCGGTAACGATCCAGTCGAGCCGCTGATCGTGGACTTCGGGACGGATACTCGGCAGGCGGTTGATCTCGAAACCGACGCCGACTGCCAGCGGCCGCGGGGCGAGGGTGGCCAGGGTACGGTCGAAGTAGCCACCGCCGTAGCCAAGGCGATAGCCGGCATCGTCGAAACCGTTGAGCGGCAGCAGGATCATCTCCGGCTGCAGCCAGTCGCCGGCCACCGGCGTCGGAATGCCATAGCGATCGGGTTCCAGCGGCGTATTGCGGCACCATTCGCGGAAAGCCAGCGGCGTATCCACGGCCACCACCACCGGCAAGGCCGCCCGGCAACCTGCCGCCCGCCAGAGATCGACGATCGCCCGCACATCCGGTTCATGCTTGATCGGCCAGCAGAAAGCCAGCACCGGCGGCGGCGCAAAGGCCGTCTGCAGATGGCCGACGATGCGCGCCGAGAGGACCGCATGCTCGGCATCGGCGAGCGCCGCCCGGCGGACCGTCATCTCACGCCGCAACGCCCGTCGCCAGGCCGTGCTATCCTCGTTCGCCATCCCCAACGCATCACCCATAGAACAAATCTAACATGAAGTTTCAGCTTGTCCTCGCCGGCCTGCTCGGCCTCGTTCTCGCCGTGCCCGGCGCCGCCCAGGAAGTCCGTGACGAAGCCTTCCTCAGCGCCCGCGACGCCTTCCGCAGCGGCAACCGCAATCGTCTGGAGCAGGCCGCCGCCGGCATCGGCAACCATGAGCTGGCACCCTATGTCGAAAACTACCGACTGCGCATGGAGATGGACAGTGGCAACAGCGAGGCCTTGCGCGCCTTCCTCGCCCGCCACGAAGGCACGAGTGTCGCTGAACGCCTGCGCGCCGACTGGATTCGCTGGCTCGGCAAGCGTTCCACGTGGAACGTAATCGAACGCGAGTACGCCGCGCTGCTCGCCCCGGAAACCGATGTCACCTGCTGGAACCAGCAGGCGCGGCTGGCCCGCGGCGACCGCAGCGTGCTCGACGAGGCCGACCGCCTGTGGCTGACCATGCTCGAACCGCCGGAAGCCTGCCGGCCGCTGATCGAAGCCCTGGTCATCGCCCAGCGGGTAAGCGCCGACGACGTCTGGGAACGCGCCCGACGTCAGCTGGAAGCCAATCGCCAGGGACAGGCACGGAGCACCCTGAACTATCTGCCGGACAGCCAGTTGCCCGAGGGCAAGAGCTACGAATTGACCATCGCCGGCCCGCAACGCCAACTCGCCACGCAAGCGGCGAACTGGCACGCCAGCCGGACCGGGCGAGAACTGACGGCGATCGTCATCCAGCGCCTGGCCGTCAGCGACCCGCGCCTGGCCGCCGGCGAACTGGAAAAACGTCAGCAACGCCTGGATGACACGCAACGCCAATGGGCCTGGGGACAGATCGCCCTCCAGGCGGCCCGCCGCCATCTGCCGGAAGCCCTCGACTGGTATGCCCGCGCCGACCGCTCGCCGCTATCCGACGAAGCCGCGCAATGGAAAGTGCGCGCTGCCCTGCGCGTCCAGGACTGGGGTACGGTGCGCGAGACAATCCTGGCCATGCCGGCCGAACTCGCCGCCCGTCCAGAATGGATTTACTGGTTGGGCCGGGCGCACCGGGCCGGCGGCCGCCTCGCCGAGGCGGATGCGCTGTTCGCCCGCATTGCCGGCCAGGCCAATTTCTACGGCAACCTGGCCGATGAAGAACTCGGGCGCAGCATTGTCGCGCCGCCGCAAGCCCGTCCGCCGGCCCCCGAGGAACTGCGCGAGGCTGGCAACAACGCCGGTCTGCGCCGGGCGCTGGCCTTCTTCCGCGTCGACATGCGCACCGAAGGCGTCCGCGAATGGAACTGGTCGCTGCGCGGCATGAGCGATCGCCAATTGCTGGCCGCCGCCGAACTGGCCCGCCGCCAGCAAATCTGGGATCGCGCCATCAATACCGCCGAGCGAACCAAGGATGAGCACGACTACGCCCTGCGTTTCCTCGCCCCCTACGACGAACATGTCCGTCCCGCCGCCCGCAACCAGTCACTCGACGATGCCTGGGTCTATGGCCTGATGCGCCAGGAAAGCCGCTTCATCACCAATGCCCGATCGTCGGCCGGGGCCTCCGGCTTGATGCAGCTGATGCCGGCGACGGCCAAATGGGTGGCGCGCAAGATCGGCCTGCGCGACTACCAGCACAGCCGGGTCAACGATACCGAGACCAACGTCCTGCTTGGCACCAGCTACATGCGCCTGGTCATGGAAAACCTCGACAATCACCCGGTGCTCGCCTCGGCCGCCTACAACGCCGGCCCCGGCCGGGCCAAGCGCTGGCGCGCCGACCGCCCGCTGGAAGGGGCGATCTACGCGGAGACCATCCCCTTCAGCGAGACACGCGACTACGTCAAGAAAGTGATGAGCAACGCCATGTACTACTCGGCCATGTTCAACGGTCGCCCCGATTCGTTGAAGGCCCGTCTGGGAACCATCGGCCCGGCCAGCGATCAAGCAATGAAGGACCGCGATCTGCCGTAAAGGGGCGATAGTGTTTGTCGCCGCCCGGTACGGCGGCTAGACTTCAGGACGTCCTGCGGCCGCCAACGGTCCGTCAACCTGAAATCGCCCATCGCCATGCCCATCGCCCCAGACCGCTTTGAAGTCGCCCGCAACTGCCGGGATCGTTACCTGCAGGATCTCGGCCTGCTGCTGCGCTCCTCCGGGATGCTCGGCGAAATGTCCAGCCGGGCCATTCTCGACGGCGTTGGCCGCCATTACGACCAGATGGTCGAGCGCACCTCGCGCGGCGGCTTCAGCGAGGAAGCCCACGGCCTGACCGCATCGCGCATCACGCTCGTCGGCGATGACGAACTCGAACTGGGCATCCGCCTCGACAACCTTACCGGCCGGCTGTTCGAGGGTGCCGTTACCGATCTCTGGCACACCTATCTGCGCTTCATCACACTGCTTGCCAGGCCGGATCTGCAGAAGGCCGACAACCCCGTCGGCCCACGCGGTATCAGCGCCGGCCTGCGCGAAATGTTCAAGGCGCTCGGCGCCCGCTCACTGGACGAACAGCTCGATCTCGTCGACCGCCTGGAAGAGTTGCTGCTCAGCGGGCTGCCTGAAATTTACCGGGACCTTAACGACTTTCTCGAAAATGCCAGCATCGCTGCGGCCCCGGCCAGCATCGTCGGCACTCCGGATTCCCCGCAGAAGGCGAGCGCGAGCACCGATGCCGGTCAGGAAGCCATCGTCGCCCTGCAGGAAGGGCTGCTCGCCCGCAGCTCCGACCTTGCCCCGGCCCTGGGCAGCAGCAATCCCGATATTGGCATTGCCCTGCTCAGCCAGGCGGCGCTCGACAACCTGATGTTCAGGCTCGACAACCTTGAGCGGACAAGCAGCAGCCAGGACGATTTCCTGACCAGCAGCTCACCGGATCTCGCCAGCCTGCTGCCCGGCCTGTTCGAGGACCATTCGGCCAAGCCTCAGCCGACGGCCCGCCCCCTCACCGCCCGCGAACTCGGCGTACCGTCGGCGACGCCGGAAGGACTGGCCATCGATTCGGTCGCCATGCTGTATGAGGCCATCCAGGCCGACCCGAAGCTTGCCGACGCCCTCAAGACAATGATCGCCAGCCTGCAGATCACCCTCGTCAAGCAAGCCGTCAAGGACCGCAGCCTGTTCACCGACCCCAACCATCCCTGCCGGCGCGTCATCGACCGCCTGGAACGGGCGCTGTTTGGCGCACCGCTCGACATCCCGGCGCAGCATCCGCTGTGCGCCCGGCTGACGACCATCACCAATCGACTGCGCGCGGCACCAGCCGGCGACCGAAGCGCTTTCGAAGGAGCGGCGCGACAACTCGATGCCATCATCGCCGAGCGCCATGCCCGCATCGACAGCGAAGCCGCCGCCTACCTGCCGCTATTCACCTGGCTGGAACGCCGCGACCAGGCACTAGTCAGCATCGACCAGCTATTCCAGGGCCTGGCCATCGAGCGCCTGCCGGCGGAACTCTTCCAGTTCATCGAACGCTACTGGCGTCCCATACTCGAACAAACGTGGCTGAAGGAAGGGCCGGAAAGCGTCGCCTGGCAAACCCAGGCCGCTGCCATCCGGACCCTGCTCGGCGGCTTCCAGAGCGGTGCCGACGGGGAGGAACGCAAGGCCCCGGCCGGTCCCCTGGCGGAAGCCCTGCTGACCCTCAATGCGACCATGGACCGCGCCAAACTCCCGGCCGAAGAAAGAACACGTCTGCTCGACCTCTGCTTCGCCCGGCAACGCGACACCCTGCGCCGCTCTCCAGCGCCCGGGGCGGCTGAGCCTGTGGCGCCCAACCGCCGGCCCTCACAACGGGTGGCGACGGGGACCCTGAAATCCGGCACGCTGACCCTGCATACCCTCGATTTCACCCAGCCCCACAAGCTCGCGGCACGTCAGTCAAGTTGTCAGCCCGGCGACTGGCTGGAATTGACCGTCGCCGGCGAACGGCAGGTGTTGCGCCTGTGCCGGCAGAGCCCCGACAGCGGACGTAGTCTCCTGTTCAACTCGGAACTGGCGCTGGCACTGTCGATCCACCCGCAATTGCTCGAGCTGCAGTTGCGTGCCGGCGAAGCCAGCCGGCTTGGCGAACCCGGCCTGTTTGAAACGGCCGCCATCGAAGCCCTGCGCGAAAGCCGGCGCTAGCTCCGAACGGCTGCCCGCCACAACTGCATTTGCCGTAAAATCGGGGCTTTACGAAACACGTTTCCGGGGTTCCAGATGGACATCAAGAAGGTCTTGCTGCTGGGGGGTAGCGGTTTTATCGGTACCTACATCGTCAATCGCCTGTCGCAACGCGGCATCGAAGTGACCGTACCGACCCGCCGCCGCGAGCGGACCAAGGCTCTGATCATGCAGCCGGGCGTGGAAATGCCGGAAGCCAACATCCATTGCCCTGAAACCCTGACCAAACTGATGCGCGGCCACGACGCGGTGATCAACCTGGTCGGCATCCTGCACAGCCGCGACGTCAAGTTCCCCTACAGCCGCGACTTCGCCGAAGCCCACGTCGAACTGCCGAAGAAGATCGTCGCCGCCTGCAAGGCTGCCGGCGTCCGCCGCCTGGTGCACATGAGCGCGCTCAAGGCCGACCCCAAGGCGCCTTCCGAATACCTCGCCTCGAAGGGCGACGGCGAAGCCATCGTCCGTGCCGCCCAGGGTGAACTGGACGTCACCGTCTTCCGCCCCTCGGTCATCTTCGGGCTCGGCGACTCCTTCCTCAACATGTTCGCCAAGGTGCTCAAGCTGGCGCCCGTCTTCCCGCTCGGCTTCGGCCATGCCCGCTTCCAGCCGGTGTGGGCGGCCGATGTTGCCGATGCCTTCGTCGACTGCCTGGGCGATGCCGCCACCTTCGGCCAGGCCTACGACCTGGTCGGCCCCAAGGTCTATACGCTGCGCGAACTGGTCGAGTACACCGCGTCGCTGTGCGACAGCAAGGCCCGCATCATTGCCCTCTCCGAAGGCTGGGCCTACCTGCAGGCCGGCCTGATGTGGCTGGCGCCGAACCCGATGATGTCACCGGACAACCTGCGTTCGATGCAGGTCGACAGCGTCTGCGAAGGTGACTGCCAGCCGCCGGCCAACTGGCGCCCGACGGCGCTGGAAGCCGTCGCCCCGACCTACATCGCGATGCGGACGCCGCGCGGCAAGCTCGACAGCTTCCGCTACCGCGCCGGGCGCTAAGCCCACCACCGGCCGATGCAAATCTACGTCGTCGGCGGCGCTGTCCGCGACGAGTTGCTCGGCCGGCCACATGCCGACCGCGACTACGTCGTCGTCGGCGCCACACCGGAAGCCATGCTCAGCCTTGGCTTCCGCCCGGTCGGCAAAGACTTCCCGGTCTTCCTCCATGCGCAGAGCGGCGAGGAATACGCGCTGGCCCGTACCGAACGCAAGAGCGGTCGTGGCTATCACGGCTTTACCTTCCAGGCCGCGCCGAACGTCACCCTGGAAGAGGATCTCGCCCGCCGCGACCTGACCATCAATGCCATGGCTCGCGACGAAATGGGCCGCTTGATCGACCCCTTTGCCGGTCAGGCCGATCTCGCCGCCAAGGTGCTGCGCCACGTCGGCCCGGCCTTTGCCGAAGATCCCGTGCGTCTGCTGCGTATCGCCCGCTTCGCCGCCCGTTTTGCCGATTTCACCATCGCCCCGGAAACCCTGGCGCTGATGCGCAGCATGGTTGCCGACGGCGAGGTCGATCACTTGGTCGCCGAACGTGTCTGGCAGGAGCTGGCGAAAGGGCTAATGGAAGACCAGCCGGCGCGCATGTTCGAGGTGCTCCGTGAGTGTGGCGCCCTGGCCCGGCTGCTACCGGAAGTCGAGGCCCTGTTTGGTGTGCCGCAACGCGCCGATTACCACCCGGAAATCGATACCGGCATCCACACGATGATGGTCATCGGCCAGTCGGCCCGCCGCCACTACGCGCTGCCGGTGCGCTTCGCCGCACTGACCCACGACCTCGGCAAGGCGCTGACGCCGGCGGACATCCTGCCGCGCCACATCGGTCATGAGGAGCGCAGCGTGCGCCTGGTCGAGCAGTTGTCGGCGCGCCTGCGCGTCCCTGGCGATTGCCGCGACCTGGCCCTGCTGATGGCCCGCTATCACGGCAATATCCACCGCGCCGCCGACCTGCGCGCGGCGACCATTGTCGGTTTGCTGGAAAAGAGCGATGCCCTGCGCCGGCCGGAACGCTTCCAGCAATTGCTGGAAGCCTGCATCTGCGACTACACCGGTCGCCTGGGCTGGGAGGATCGCCCCTACGACAGCCCGCAACGACTGCTCGCCGCGCTGGCTGCCGTCAATGCCGTCAATGCCGGCGAGATTGCTGGCAACTGCAGCAATCCAGTGCAGATTCCCGAGCGCATCCACGCCGCCCGGGTCAGGGCGGTCTGCCAAGCTCTGGCCATCGACTAGATCAGCCGCGAAATCAGCCAGAGCAGCAGCGAGAAAAGCAGAATCGAAACGAAGGGGAAGGCATAGGTTCGGCCGCGAAAGCGAAAGGCAAAATCGCCCGGCAGCTGGCCGAAGCGGATGAAGCGGGCGAGATGCGGGGTCAGGATGCCGAGCAGGAAGATGGCGATGACCAGCGTCAATATCCACTTCAACATGGTTTGCCTTGCGTTGCCGGGGGAAAGTCGCATTTAATCACGCCTTCCCCTGACCGACTGCCACCATGACGCGCCACACAATCGAAGGCCTCGAGGTTCTCTCCTGCCTTCCCGACAAAAAATCGGCCCGCCCACCCCTGCTCTTCGTCCATGGCGCCTTCGCCGGGGCCTGGATGTGGAGTGAAACCTTCATGCCCTTCCTGGCGGCCGCCGGCTATCCCTGCCACGCGCTGTCGCTGCGTGGCCACGGCGAAAGCCATGGTCACGAGCAGATCAACTGGCACTCGGTCGCCGACTACGTCGACGACGTCGCCACGGTGGTTGATTGGCTGGGTACAGAGCCGGTACTGTTTGGTCATTCGATGGGTGGCTTCATCGTCCAGAAGTACCTGGAGAGGCACGCCGTTCCCGGCGCCGCGCTGATCTGCTCGGTGCCGCCGCAGGGCCTGATCGCCTCGCAATTTCACCTGATGTTCCAGAAACCGCATCTGTTCGCCGAAATCAACCAGATCATGGCCGGCAACTGCACGGATACGGACACCCTGCGCGAAGCACTGTTCGCCGGTGATATCGATGAATCCATGTTGTCGATCTGGCTGTCCCGCATGCAATCCGAGTCGCAGCGCGCCTTGTGGGACATGTCGATGTTCAACCTGCCCAACCTGCATGCCATGCACCGGCCGCCGATGCTGATTCTCGGTGCCGAACAGGACATTCTGGTACCGGCCTTCCTGGTGCAGAGCACTGCCCACACGTATGGGCTGCCCTGTCATATTTTCCGCAATATGGGACACGCGGTGACCCATGAAAAGGAATGGCCGCTGGTAGCGGCCATGTTGCGTGACTGGCTGGCGACGATCAAACCCTGACGTCGACACCGTTGCCGAGATTGGCTGGATTGCTGGCCACCTGGGGCAGCGCCTGAAGCAGTTGCAGTGCTGTCTGCGCCTGGACGTCCATTACCTTCTTCATGACCAGGACAGCCACCGCATCGCCGGTGCGCGCCTGGGAAAGGCTGGTGCTCATGTTACTGATCGAAGCCATGTCCATCTTGCGTTCACTCCCGAATCGAACCACTATTGGCTCAGTGTAGCTGACCAACAGACGAATTCAATGAGCACCCCCAAAAACAACGATACCCAGTCCGCCATTCGTGAAGCCATTCGCGCCAAGCGCGAGCGCAAATCCGGTGTCGAGGAGGACATCGCCGCCCTGGAAGCGTCCCTGATTGCTGACATCGAGACCTTCGACCTGGATGCCGCCGAGCGACGCGCCCGCCGTGAGCAATCTGCCAATTCGGGAGCCGGCATGAGCGATTCGGCCCTGGTGTTCCCGGAAATCGTGCCAACCAGCGCACCCCGCCACCATAGCGCAGCGGTCCCGACACCGACTGCGACCGCCACCGCTGCCAAGGCGAGCGAGGGCAATCTGCTGGACCAGCTGCGCCACCAGGCCGAGCTGCGCCAGCGCGAAGCGCATTCGGCGCTGGCCGAACGAAACACGACCAATGAAGCAATCGATCAGGCGCTCAAGCACCTGTTCTTTTACCTGCATGAATTCGTCCAGCAATTGAACATCCTGAAACCGGCCATTTCCCGCCAGTACCTGCTGGTCGATCAGCATATGCTGGGCAGCCTGACCTGGCAGGAAGGCTTCGCCGACTACCGCACGCAAAGCCAGAGCGCCGGCGCCCTGGTCGAACTGGTCAGCTTCTCCTATCGCCTGATCGGCGCGCCCCTGCCGCCCATCGAACGCGACGGGCCATCCGTTGAACGCTTCCGGACTACCCTGTTCGACTTCGGGCTGCCATTCACCTGCAAGGAATTCAAGAACGAGCGCAGCTACGTCGAGCGGGCCGAATTCCACATCACCAGCGAAGTCAGCGTCAGCGCCCGCTGGCGGGCCGATTTTGCCAAGGGCGCACTGATTCTCGAAACCCGCAACCTCGAACGCCTGGGCAGCGCGGTCTACACCGTTCGGCCGCAAGCGGTCGATCAGGCCCTGCTGGAAGAATTCGGCCGCCTCGTGCTGAGTCAACCGAACCACTTCCGCGATCTGGCGCGACGCTGACGCTCAGTTCGCGCAGCGCCCGCCGGAGGCGACGGGCCTTAGCGCCATTATTTTCGGCGCAGTCGCCGATACACCTGCTCAGCATCCGGATTGCCCGGCAAAACGTCGCCATTGATCACCAGAACCGGCAGCATGATCCGCCCCTCGCCATCGCCGGCAATGAGCATGTGCAGACGTTCCGCTGCCTGCGGGTCGCTATCGACCGCCAGCACGGAATGTCGCAGGCCGTTGGCATGCAGCCAGGCGCGTACCTGATCGCAGGACGCACAACCCGCCATGACATACACATCAATCGTATTGTCATCGGCAAATTCCACCGTCGCCTGCGGCATGGCGTTCTCTTCTGAAGCTTCGCTCTCATCCGCCTCTGCCTGACCCAGGCTGACGGCCTGGAGAAACAGGGCCATTTTTTCCGGGCTCTGGCTGATCGTGCGGTAGCTGAGGTTGGCGATCGCGACAAAGGCGAGGGCGGTGATGAGGAGCCGTCGGCCAGCAGCAGTGGCCGGCACCGGACCATGCTCGTTCGCCTCGTCATCGCCGGGGATGAACAGGAGAATCAGTGCCAGCACAGCACCGAGTACGGGAACCAGAATGACCAGCGACAGCCAGCCGGTACGGCCGCTATCGTGCAAGCGCAGGGCAATGCAACGTACCCCATAGATGACCGAAAAGAGAATGCCGAGGCCGGCGATACCCGGTTTCCCGGCCTTGACCGCCAGCAACACAAAGAACAGCCAGACGATGGTGCTGAGCAGGGAACCGACAAGATAATCGAGGCGCCCCAGGCGTCCTGAGAAGCTGATGCCGAACAGGCCGGCCTGGTGCTCGCCAGGATGGACGGGCAATGGCCCAGCCCTGGGCACCTCGCGTTGCGCCGCGAGACTGGCCTCTCGCTCTGCGCGCGCCTCGTCCTCGGCCGCCGCCCGCGCCGCCAGAAAGCGCGGCATGTCGAGGCCGCATTTCCGGCACAAGGTGCGTTTCGGCTGTGCCTCGCCACATTTCGGGCAGACGAGCTCATCGGCTTCGCTGGGTGCCTGCTTGACCGGCGCCATTGACGCCGGCACCTCAACGCGGGCGGCGGGCGGAACACTGGCGGCGGGAGCCCCCAGGGCAAACAGTTCCTCGCCATTGGCTGGCTCGGCCGGAAAGCAAGCGGCGGCTGGTGCCGTGCTCGGAACCGTGGCCACTTCGCTGATGGCCTCAATGTGCGCCTCCAGCGACAGGGCTTGCAGGCGGGCCAGCAGCTTCTCGGCCGCCGCTCGCGAACTACGCCGTGAAACAACCAACGGTCGGCCGCTCAGCATGCGCTCGAGTTGCTCACCCTGCAGCTTGAAGGCACGGCCCAAATCTTCCCGGAGTTCGTCAAGCCCACGACCACCGATGGTCCGCCCCGAAATCACCACCCTGTATTGTTGTTCCATGATCCGAATGGAATGTTATGAAGCTGCATTTTCCCTCCATTCCAGTCATCGGGACAACCGGATGACATGCCGACCATATAATGTCGTCGTCAAGTCAGCCGCCATTTCCCCATGTTGATTCTTCCTTTGCCGCTCCGCCCCGATTGGAGCCGGCCGCCGCTGGCGACCATCGCCATCATGCTGCTGTGCCTGATCGCCTTCCTGATGCAGGGCAGCGACCACGCTCGTCTCAACGAAGCGTGGCGCTTTTACAAGGAATCGGGTCTTGCTGACGTTGAAGCGACAGTTTTCCAGGCGGACCGGAAGCGTCGCGGCCTGGAACCGGCCCGTGGGGATATTTTCCGGGCGATGGAGGATGACCGTGACTTCATGCGCCGACTGCAAGGCGACCAGATCATCCAGCCGGGGAACCCGGAATATCCCGGCTGGCGCAACAAGCGCACACGACTGGAAGCAATGCGTGCCCGCGTGGTCACCGAACAATATGCCCTGAACGGCCAGGAGCCGCGTCTGGCCAGTTTATTTGGCCACATGTTCCTGCATGGCGACATCATGCACCTGAGCGGCAACATGGCCGTGCTCTTCGTCGTTGGCTACACCGTCGAGGCGGCGCTCGGGCCGCTCGGTTTTCTCGGCCTGTACCTGCTCGGTGGCCTGGGTGCGGCGCTGCCCGACATTCTTTCGCCAGCAACAGGCTACCGACTGTCGCTCGGTGCCTCCGGCGCGATTTCGGCAGTGATGGCGGCCTATCTGGTGCTCTTCGGCTTGCGCCGCATCAATTTCTTTTACTGGCTGTTTTTCTTTTTCGGTACCGTCCGCTGGCCGGCCCTGGCCATCCTGCCGATCTGGCTGGCCAATGAACTGCTGCAAAATTTCGTCTTCGATCGCGGCGGGCACATCAATTACATGGCTCACTTCGCTGGCCTGGTCAGCGGCGCACTACTGGTTGGTATTTATCGCTGGCGCCGCCGCGGCAAGAGTGCCGAGATCGTCCATCGTCAGGATACCGACCAGGCCATCGCCAGCATCCGTCAGCGGGCCGACGAACTGATTGGCGAACTGCAGTTCGCTGCCGCGGCGCTGCAATACAAAAAACTTTTTGCCGAACACCCGGAGAGCGATCCGGCACTGGTTGCCGAATACCTGCACATTGCCCGCCTGACCCGACAGCCGGACATCCAGGCTGATGCCCAGCGCCAGTTGATCCTGGCAGCCAGCCGCAGCCCAGCCTCCATCGACCCGAGCCTGCTGGCCGAAGTCCTGGCCGTCGGGCCGGGAAGCAGCGCGAAATTGTCGGCCGGGCAGTGGGAGCGCTTGCTCGGCCGCCTGATCGATGGCCGCCAGTACGATGCGGCCGAGCAGTTGCTGCTCCGCCTGTTGGCCCGGCCGCAAATCCGCAGTGCGCTACGCCGGCAGACCAATCGCCTGGCCGAGGCATTCGCGGCCAGCGGCCAGACGGCGCGCGCCGAACCGCTCAACCGCCTGCTGGCGAATCCGTCCTAGGCTTCAGCCACCCCCGCCAGACGGTCGAGCAAGGCCAGTAACTGGTCTGCCTCGGCGGCGGCCGGGCTGTCCGGAAAATGCCGGCGCAAGGCATCGAGCACACGCCGCGCCTGGGCTTCATCACGCCGATGTTCGATCAACAGGCGCGCCCCCAGCAGATAGATCGCCGGAATATCGGCATGACCGGGAAAGCGCCGATCGAATCCCTTGATCAAATGGGCCGTGCTGTCATACCGGCGGGCAGCGAACAAGGCTTCGGCCAGCGGCAGGTACCAGGCGCCCAGCGCCGGCCGATAGTCCGGCTGCTCCTGCCAGATCGCCTCAATCACCTCGGCGGCCTGACGCGACCTGGCGCCGCGCAGGAGCGATGGTAGCCATTCGCTCGCCTGGGCCAGCATGGCCGCCGCCTGCCCCGGCACGGCAAGCAGCAGGCGATGCAGACGCAGGTTGGCAGCAAAGTCGTCCGGCCTGGCAGTCACCTCGGCGCGGGCCAGGGCTATTGCTTCAGCGTACTGCCCCGCCTTGAGCAGGGCGGTCGATTCGGCCTGGCGTTGTCTGCCGGGATCGTTGCCGGTGGCATCGACCTGACTCTCGAAACCGACATCGACGGCAAAGCCAAGCTCTGCGTGATACTGGTAGAGGGTATAGCCCATGAGCCGGAACATGACGATCATGAAATAGGCGCCGATGAAGCCGCCAAGTACATTGAGCAGGGACATCGGCAGCACCGGCAGCAGGAGGCCGAGCAGGGCGCCACTGCTCGAAGAGAGCAGCAGCAGACAAGCGCAGAGGCCGAGGTAGGGCGCACCGATGCCATGCATCACCTCCCACAGGCGGGGCGGCGACAGCGACTCACCCAGATCGTCGGTCAGCGCCAGAACCATGGTGTTAGCCGGCAGCAACATGGCGAAGAGGACCAGCAAGATCATCGCCAGGTGGTGGCTGCCGAACCCCGCCGCATAGCCGACCAGGGTCATGCCGATGGCGATGACGACAAACTGCTTGTAGGGGCGGTACTGGCCACCGCTTGAGCGGTCGATATTGGCCAGGCCGTCATCAAGATTGCCGCGCGCCGTCCGTTCCAGCACTTTATAGCCGTAGCGCAGGGTAGCGACCAGCAGCAGGAGTTGGGCGATCACAGCGGCCAGCGTAAACAGCAGGCTGGACAGTCCGGAAAGCAGACCGATGGCGATACAGACCAGCAGCGGCTCCAGGCTCAGCGGATAGAGGAAGAAGCTGGCGAAACGGGTCCAGTAGGGCGGGATGGCGGAGGGTTTCGGCAGCATGCAGTTGAACTCCGGCGAGCGGTGTTTGGAAAAGTCTTAAGGCATCAGCCGCCCTGGCCTGAATTATGCCATTGACTTCCAATTGGCGAGCCGACAGCCTGCTGGCGCGGCAATCCCGCAGCTGCGACCTACAGGCGGCGACGCTGGTCGCCGGCGGCAAAGCCGCGCAGCGGCTCATTCAGGCCGCGGCCGAGAGCGATGACCTTGAACAGCTCGCCCATCTCGTGCGGCAGCAGGAGCTTGTTGACGGCGCCGGCCGCCCGCAGGTAATCAGTGCTGTCTGGCGGAATGGCGGCCAGACAGTCGAGGATGCCGCAGTCGAGGAGGAAGCGCCCCTGGCTGGCATAGCCCATGACATCCAGCCCGGCAGCGTCGGCAGCAGCGGCGATGGCCGTGAAATCGGCATGCGCGGTGACATCCTGCAAACCCGGCAGGTAGAAGGGGTCAGGATGGGCGTAATGCCGGTAGTGACACATCAGGGTGCCGCGCCCACGCTGAGGGTGATAGAACTCGTGACGCGGAAAGCCGTAGTCAATAAGCAACAGCAGACCGCGTTCCAGGCGGTGTCCCCATTCGGCCGCCCAAGCCCGGCTGGCCAGTCCGATCTCGCTTTCATAACCGGGCGGCAACTGGCATTGCTCGCCGATTTCACTGGCCGCAGCCAGCAGGGTGCCGCTGGCGGGCCGTTCGCTCCACGTGAAACATCCGTCTTCCGCCAACGCAACGCCGCGCGAAAAAATGCCTTCGCCACGCCAGGCGACGATATCCACCGGCATGGCGTCGAGCAGTTCGTTGGCGACCACGACGCCGGCGAAACGCTCGGGCAAAACATCCAGCCAGACGGCCCGGGCTGCCAGGTGCGGCACTTCGCGCGCCAGCGTCGCCTTCTGGCGCTGACGCAGGTCGGCCGAAAGTTCAAGCAGGCAGTATTGCTCCGGCAGGGCGTCCAGTGCTTCGAGCGCCAGCAGCAGATCGGCGGCCAGCCGGCCGGAACCGCCACCGACTTCGAGGACGACCGGCGCCGAAGCGGCCATCCCGTCGGCCACCTGCCGCGCCAGCGCCTGGCCGAACAGGCCGCTCATTTCCGGTGCTGTGACGAAGTCGCCGGCGGCGCCGAACTTGCGGGCGCCAGCTGCGTAATAACCCAGGCCGGGCGCGTAAAGCAGCTGCTCCATGAAACGCGAGAAGGGTAGCCAGCCACCGTTGTCGCCAATTTCGCGCGCCAGCAACTGGTGCAGCTGTTGGCTGTGGGCGAGGGCATCGGCATCGGGAATCGGCAGGGAACTCATGGGGCCTCGGCAAAAGACGGATTTTAGCGGCCGGAGCGCTTATTCGGCGGCCGCCATGCTATTTTTCCATCATTGAACAGTCCAGGAGAAGACGATGCGCGTCAAACAGGCCTCTTTCCGCAGCCCCGATCAAGCGGCCGGCGCCTTCGACGACATCGCCCCCCAGCTGGTGCTGGTCTTCGCCGCCGTCGAGCAGTTCGCCGCCGATCAGTTTGCTGAGCAATTGCAGCGACAATTTCCCGACGCACTACTGCTCGGCTGCTCGACCGCCGGCGAAATCTCGGCGGCCGGCGTCGAAGACGGCAGCTGCAATCTGACCGCCGTACAGTTCGCCAGCACGGGTCTGCGAGCGGCAGGTACAACGCTGGCCGGGATGGAGGATTCCCAGGCTGCCGGCCGGCGCATTGGTGAACAACTGGCCGCCGACGATCTGCGGGCGGTCATGGTTTTTGCGCCGGGGGTGAACATCAACGGCAGCGCCCTGGTGGACGGCATCGCCGCCCGCATCGGCGTTGCGGTGCCGATCACCGGCGGGCTGGCCGGCGATGGCGGCGCCTTTCGCCGGACCTTCACTCTGGGGCCACAGGGCGTCCGTGATGATGGCATCGTCGCCGTCGGCCTTTACGGCGATCGGCTACGCTTTCACCACGGCTCCTTCGGCGGCTGGGAACCCTTCGGCCCGGCACGCAAGGTGACGCGCTGCAGCGGCAATGTGCTGCACGAGCTCGATGGCGAACCGGCGCTCGACGTCTATCGCCGCTATCTCGGCGAGTATGCCCGCGAGCTGCCGGCATCCGGGTTGCTCTTTCCCTTTGCCATGCTCGGCGAGGATCACGGGGCGATCGGCCTGATCCGGACCATTCTCGGCGTCGATACAACCGACGGCAGCCTGATCCTGGCCGGAGAAATCGAACCCGGCGGCTATCTGAAACTGATGCATGCCAGCACCGACAAACTGGTCGGCGGCGCCGAAAGTGCCGCCCAGGCGGCGGCTGACCCGGCAACCGACCGACTGGCGGTGCTGGTCAGTTGCGTTGGCCGCAAATTGGTCATGGGCAACCGGGTCGACGAGGAGATAGAAGCAGTGGCGGATGTGCTGGGCAAGCAGGTCACGCTTACCGGCTTCTATTCCTATGGTGAGATCAGCCCGTTCATGCCCGGCGCTGCCTGCAAGCTGCACAACCAGACGATGACCATCACCTGTCTCGGCGAGGATTGATGTCCGACGCCATCCGCAAACTGCTCCTGCGCCAGCTCCGACGCTCCGTCGGCATCGTCGATGAGAGTGCGTTGGTGGCCCTGCTGACCGCCCCGGTCGATGCCGGCAACCCGGCCTGGCAGGCCTTCGGACCGGGCTTGGGTGACTTTCTCGAGCGAGTGTCCGGTAGCTACGAGCAGTACGAACGCGACCTGGCGCTGCGCACGCGCAGCCTGGAGATTTCCTCAGCCGAGTTGACCGCCGCCAACGATAAGCTGCGCCATGAACTGAAGCAGCGCGAGGCGGCCATTCATTCGCTCCGCCAGCTGATCAGCGAATTGCTACCGCAGCACGGCGACAACGCTGCCCCCGCCGAACCGGCCAGCGACGACATTGCCGTACTCAGCCGGCGCATCGGCGAACTCGTGCGTGACATTGAACAGAGCCGCCGGGCGCTGGCCAACCAGAAATTCGCCCTCGACCAGCACGCCATCGTCAGCATCACTGACGCCCAGGGCAATATCACTTACGCCAATGACAAGTTCTGCGCCATCAGCGGTTACGCACGCGCCGAACTGCTGGGTCGCAACCACCGCGTCATCAAATCGGGCCTGCATCCACCGTCCTTCTTCGACCACATGTGGGCCTCTATCGCCAGCGGCGAGGTATGGCACGGAGAGATCTGCAACCGTGCCCGCAACGGCCATCTGTACTGGGTGAACGCCACCATCGTGCCACTGCTCGACGAACATGGGCTGCCCGAGCAATACATCGGCATCCGCACCGACATCAGCGACCGCAAGGCCGCCGAGGCCATCGTCCTCCAGGCCAAGGAGGCGGCCGAATCGGCAAGCCGGGCGAAGAGCGACTTCCTGGCCAACATGAGCCACGAAATCCGCACGCCGATGAACGGCATCATCGGCATGACCGACCTCGCTCTCGACACCGATCTCTCGGCCGAGCAGCGCGAATACCTGAGTATCGTCAAAGCCTCGTCCGAGGCCTTACTGACCATCATCAACGACATCCTCGACTTCTCCAAGATCGAGGCCGGCAAGCTGCTCGTCGAGGACATTCCGTTCAACCTTCACCGGCTGCTGGGCGAAACGGTGAAGAGCCTGGCCCTGCACTCCCACGAAAAAAGCCTCGAGCTGATCTGCGAGATCCCGCCCGAGATACCTCGCCACCTGCTTGGTGACCCGGGACGCATTCGGCAGATTCTGGTGAATCTGATCGGCAATGCGATCAAATTCACCGATCACGGCGAGATCGCCGTGCACGCCACTTTGCAGCAAAGCCGCGAGGGCATCGCTGACATCCAAATCGCGGTGCGCGATACGGGCATCGGCATCAGCGCCGAGAAGCAGGAACTCATTTTCGAGAGTTTTACCCAGGAGGACAGTTCCACCACCCGGCGCTACGGCGGCACCGGCCTTGGCTTGTCCATCTGCCGCCGCCTGGTTGAACTGATGGGCGGCAGCATCGGCCTGGAAAGCCAACTCGGGGTAGGCAGTACCTTCCATTTCACCCTGCCGCTGCAACTTGATCCGCAACCCCAAGCCGACGAGAAAATTGCCCTCGACCTGACTGGCCGACGAGTGCTGATCGTCGACGACAACGCCACCAACCGTCGTGTCCTCGGCGGACTGCTCGCCGCCTGGCAAATCGAATCCGCCAGCGCCGAATCCGGAGCGGCAACACTGGCCTTGCTGCGCCAGACCGACCGGCATTTTAACGCCATCATCCTCGACGCCCAGATGCCGGAAATGGATGGCTACGAACTGGCCCGCCGGCTGCTACTGGAGTACCCCGATCTGCCGCCGATGATGATGCTTTCCTCCTCGGCCATGCGCGGCGACGCCCAGCGCTGCCGTGAAGCCGGCATTGCCGCCTATTTTTCCAAGCCCATTTCCGGGGAGGAACTGCAGGCCGCCCTCGGCTTGCTGCTCAGCGGGCAAGAGGACACGGCCGGCCCGGGGCAACCGATCAACCGCCATTCCCTGCGCGAACGCCAGCGACCACTCGCCATCCTGCTCGTCGAAGATCATCCGATCAATCAAAAGCTGGCCTGCGGACTGCTCGCCAAATGGGGGCATCGGGTCACCCTGGCAGGCAATGGCAGCGAGGCCCTGACGCATTTCGCCGAAGAGCACTTCGACCTCATTCTGATGGATCTGCAAATGCCGGTCATGGGTGGCCTGGAAGCCACCCGGCGCATCCGCGAGCGCGAACGCCAGCAGCAGTTGGCACCGACGCCGATCATCGCCATGACTGCGGCAGCCATGGATGAAGACCGTGCGGCCTGCCTGGCGGCCGGCATGGACGATTACGTCAGCAAGCCGATCCACATCGCTGCAGTCCTGGAAAAACTGGCCGCCATCGCCGGCAACACGGGGCCAACGCCGACGGCAGCAGCCTTCGATTACCGGGCCGCCTTGGGCCGCGCCGATCAGGAGACAGTCAGCATCGTCGCCGGCGTCTTCCTCGATACCTGGGAACGCGACATTGATCGGCTGCGTAACGCCGCCGCCGCTGCCGACTCACCGCTGGCTGAGCGCACCGCCCACAGTTTCCGCAGTTCGCTGGCCTGTTTCGCTGCCGATCCCGCCATCGCCCTGGCCGTCAGCCTGGAAAGCCGGGCTCGCGAAGGCCAATTGCTGCAGTTGAATGACGAAATTGATGCCCTTGAGCGTGAAATACGCACGCTTGCCGAGCATCTAAGGCCCCTTGCCTTGAGCGACTCGGGGTAGACTTCGGGTTCTTCCGATACTGATCGTACGCGATCACACGGATCTGCCCCAACGACTGCCTGATGACCACTTCGAACAACCTCCAGAAACTGCGCCGATTCCTCGAAAGCCGTACCGGCAAGGCGATCGGCGACTACAACATGATCGAAGAGGGCGATACCGTCCTCGTCTGCTGCTCCGGCGGCAAGGACTCCTACACCTTGCTCGCCATGCTGATGGCACTGCAACAGCGGGCGCCGATCAAGTTCCGCCTGGTCGCCATGAATCTCGACCAGAAGCAGCCCGGCTTTCCGGCCGATATCCTGCCCGCCTATTTCGCCTCGCTCGGTATCGAACATCGGATCGTCGAAGCCGACACCTACTCCATCGTCAAGGACAAGATTCCCGAGGGCAAAACCACCTGCTCGCTCTGTTCGCGCCTGCGCCGCGGGATCATTTACCGGACGGCCAAGGAGCTCGGCGCCAACAAGATCGCCCTTGGCCACCATCGCGACGACATGGTGCACACCCTGTTCCTGAACATGCTGTTCGGCGGCAAGCTGAAGGCCATGCCGCCGAAGCTGGTCACCGACGACCGCGCGCATGTCGTCATCCGCCCGCTCGCCTACTGCTCGGAAACCGACATCGCCAAATTCGCCCGCGGCATGGAGTTTCCGATCATTCCCTGCAATCTCTGCGGCTCGCAAGACAACCTGCAACGCCAGAAAATCCGCGAAATGATGCAGGACTGGGACAAGCGCTACCCGGGACGCACCGAATCGGTCTTGACTGCCATGCAGAACGTCGTCCCCTCCCACCTGGCCGACAACAAGCTTTTCGATTTCACCAGTCTGACGCTGGAGACGCCGGTGGAAGAGGGCGACATCGCCTTCGACGCCCCGGAGATGCCGATTGCCGGCGCCATCCCGCTCACCCTTTCAACATAATGCCGGCGCAATGCGCTTCAGCTTATAATCGTTCCTCCGAGTTCGCCCCGCCATGACGCCGTCGATGACCTCAGCACAACGCAGAATGATCGTGATGTTTGCCGATGTTTCCGGCAGTGCCGGGCTTTTTGAACGACTCGGCGACACTGAAGCCATGCATGCCGTCGAGCGTTGCCTGAAGCGCATGAAACGTTCGATTGACGGCTATCGCGGGCGCACCATCCAGATCGTCGGCGACGAACTGCTGGCGGTCTATGAAACGGCTGAGGACGCCTGCCTGGCTGCCATCGACATGCAGCAACGGATCTCCGACCTGCCGCCGGTTTCCGGCCTCAAGCTGACCATCCGCATCGGTCTGCATGCCGGCATGGTGATCGAGGAGGGTGGCAAGCTCAAGGGCGACGCCGTCACCAACGCCGCGCGTATCGCTGGCATCGCCCGCCGCGACCAGATCCTCTGCAGTTCGGTGCTGGCCGGCGAACTACCCGAGTCAACCGTCATCAATGTCCGGCCGATGCCGGAACTGGGCAGCGTTCCCGAACAGGGCGAAAGCCTGCCGCTGTTTCACATTCACTGGACCGCCAACGAAATGGGCGGCTATTCGCATTCCACCTTCGGCCCGCAGAGCACGCCACCGGCCAACGACCGGCTGTGCGTCCGCTATCACGGCAAGGCTTTCCTCCTCGACAGCAAGACGCCGGCGCTGACCCTCGGTCGCGATCTCGGCAACAAGCTGGTCATCGAGGATCGCAAGGCCTCGCGCCAGCACGCGCGGATCGAAAAACGCAAGGATGGCTACTATCTGGTGGATGTCAGCACCAATGGCTGTTTCGTCACCATTGGCAACCGCCAGGAAAAGTTGATCCGCCGCCAGGAGATTCAGCTCGAAGGCAGCGGACGCGTCTGCTTCGGCTGTAGCGGCAACGATGCCAGCGCCGACAGCGCCGATTTCGAACATCTCTGAACGGCCACGCCGGCCCTAAAGTAACGGGCCGCTCAGGCCTCGTCGTCGAGCATCATCCGCTGCTGGCGATCCATGAAATCCTGCATGCTGTCGATGCCACGCAATTGCAGGATGGTATTGCGTACCGCCGCTTCCAGCAGGACCGCCAGATTGCGCCCGGCAGCAACCGGAATGACTACCTTGCGGATCGGCACGCCAAGCACTTCCTGCGTTTGGGCATCGAGCGGCAGACGCGGCGCGTCGGTGATGGAAGCCGTTTTCTGCAGATGGACTATCAGTTTCAGACGCATTTTCCGGCGCGAGGCAGTTTCGCCGAAAATGGTCCGGATGTTCAGCAGACCGAGGCCGCGAACTTCAAGAAAGTCGCGCAGCATGCCGGGGCAGCGGCCGTCGATGGTAGCCGGGGCAATGCGCGCCATTTCAACGACATCGTCAGCAACCAGGCCATGGCCACGGGAAATCAGTTCCAGCGCCAGTTCCGACTTGCCGACGCCGGAGTCGCCGGTGATCAAGACGCCCATGCCGAGCACATCCATGAATACGCCGTGCATGTTGACCGTATCGGCCAACCGCGCCGACAGGTAGATGCGCAGCAGGTCGATTACCGCCGAGCACGGCTTCGGCGAGAGGATCAGCGGCGTCGCCGACTGCGTGCACGCCTCGCGCACCAAGTCGGGCGGCGTCAACCCGTCGGCGACGATGACCGCCGGTGGCTGGGCCGCCAGCAGATCCTGGAACATCTGCCCGAAACGCCGCTCGCCGATGCGCTCGGCCCACTCGTACTCGGCCTGACCGAGCACCTGCAGACGCTCCGGGTGAATGATGTTGATGTGCCCGACGACATCGGCGCCGTAGTTGTTCGACAGCTTGATCTCAATGCGCCGGTCGGCCTGCTGGCCGACCAGCCAGCTGAACAGCAGCTTCTCGCGATTGTCCTCATACAGCTGGATCAGGCTGATGTGGCGCACGACCGTCGGTCAGGACTGGAAAAGAGCCAGCACCGCGGCGGCATCGGGGGCGTTTTGCAGTGACTCGCGGAAGGAGCGATCGGCAAAGCGCTGGGCCAACTCGGAAAGGATCTGCAGGTGTTCTTCAGTGGCCTGTTCGGGAACCAACAGGACGAATAGTAGATTCACGGCCCGACCATCCGGCGAGTCGAAAGGCACCGGAGTAGCCAGGCGGATGAAAGCGCCAGCGGCTTGCTTGAGGCCCTTGATGCGGCCGTGGGGAATGGCGATGCCCTGACCGAGACCGGTCGAGCCCAGTTTTTCCCGGGCGAAGAGACTATCAAATATCACGGAGCGGGCGAGGCCGAGGTGCCCTTCAAAGAGCTGACCGGCCTGCTCGAATACCCGTTTCTTGCTGCTCGCGTCGAGATCGAGAAGAATCTGCGCCGGAGACAGGATTTGGCTAAGTGGGTTCATGAGCGTACAAAAAACAAAGGCCGCGACAAGGTACTGCCGCGGCCGGTCAGCCGTTATTCGACGGCGTGGAGGTCCGCCTTGCCACCGCGGTGGTGGTCCTGGACCTTCTGCTTGTACTTCAGGACCTGACGGTCCAACTTGTCGAACATGGCATCGATGGCAGCGTAGAGATCGTCACCGGATTCCTCGACATGCATGTCCTTGCCCGGTACGTGCACCGTGACCTCGGCTTTCTGCTTGAGCTTCTCGACCGACAGGACGACGCTGACGCCGGTGACCTTGTCAAAATGGCGAATCACGGGGTCCAGCTTGTTCTCCACGTATTCGCGCAATGCCGGCGTAACTTCAATATGGTGACCAGCGATCTGCAGATTCATGTTTTCTCCTCTCTCTACAGGGTCTTGCGTAAATTGACCGGCGGGATGTTGAGCGACTCGCGATATTTTGCAACCGTGCGCCGGGCAACAACGATTCCCTGCTGGCCTAGTATTTCGGATAATTGACTATCCGACAAGGGCTTCTTGCCATCCTCGGAGCCGATCAATTGCTTGAGCAGAGCGCGGATGGCGGTGGCGGAGCAGGCTCCGCCGGTATCGGTAGCGACATGGCTGCCAAAGAAGTATTTGAGTTCGAAGATGCCGCGCGGCGTCGCCATGTATTTCTGGCTGGTGACACGCGAAACGGTGGACTCGTGCAGGCCGAGGATGTCGGCAATCTCGCGCAGGACCAGCGGCCGCATGGCGACTTCGCCGTGCTCGAAGAACTGGCGCTGGCGATCGACGATGGCCTGGGTAACGCGATGGATGGTGTCAAAACGCTGCTGGACATTCTTGATCAGCCAGCGGGCCTCCTGCAACTGCCCGGTCAAGTTGCCGTTGCCACGGCGCTGGCGGGCCAGAATCTCGGCATAGAGACGGTTGATGCGCAGACGCGGATAGGCATCCGGGTTGATGTAGGCCGTCCACTTGCCCTTCAGCTTCTTGACAATGACATCCGGTGTTATGTAGCGCGCCTCGGTCTGGGCAAAGCCGGCGCCCGGGCGGGGATTCAGACTGGTAATCAGGCTGTGCGCGGCCTTCAGCTCCTCATCGTCGCAACCGGTCAACCGGCGGATCTTGGCGAAATCACGGGCAGCCAACAGTTCCAGGTGCTTGTCCACGATGGCCAGGGCGAGCTCCTGCACCTCATCCACGTCCAGCGCCTTCAACTGCAGGGCCAGGCACTCGCGCGGATTGCGGGCGCCGATGCCGGTCGGATCGAAATGCTGGATATGGTGCAGGGCGATCTCGAGTTCCTCGATCTCGACCTCGTATTCCGGCGGCAGCGTTTCCAGCAATTCTTCGAGGGAAGCGGAAAGGTAACCGTCGTCGTCGAGGGCCTCGATCAGGAAGCGCACCAGCGCCCGGTCACGCTCGGAAACCTGGGTCATGCCCAGTTGCCAGCCAAGATGGTCGCGCAGGCTGACCGTCCCGGCGTGAATGTCCTGAGCGTCGTTATCGTCGTCATCGTCGCGACCGGCACCGGTGAAGGTGCCGGCATCGGAACTCCAGCGGTCATCGTCGACATCGGAGGGGGCCGAGGGCACATCCTGCTCGCGGTCGTCGTGGGCGTCGCGCTCTTCGCGTTCGACGCGTTGCTCGCGCTCGCCTTCCGCCGTCTGTGGCGAATCGAATTGCTGTGCGGTGGCGAAATTTTCCGTCGGCTGATCGTCGTCGCGCTCAAGCATGGGATTTTCGAGCAGGTAACGCTCGATTTCCTGCTGCATTTCCACCGTCGACAACTGCAACAGCTTGATCGACTGCTGCAACTGCGGCGTCAGTGCCAGATGCTGCGATAGTTTTAGTTGGAGTGCCGGCTTCATCGTTGGGGTGACTGGGCTACGTTCTGGTCAGAGCCTGAAGTGCTCGCCAAGGTAGACCTTGCGCACGCTTTCATTATCAACGATTTCATCCGGCCGTCCAGCCGCCAATACATGACCGGCGCTGATGATGTAGGCGTGATCGCAAATACCGAGGGTCTCGCGCACGTTGTGGTCGGTGATCAGNNTCCTTGAGGAAGCGGATGATCTTCTGGATTTCCAGCACGGCGATCGGGTCCACCCCGGCGAAGGGTTCATCGAGCAGGATGAAACGCGGACTGGTGGCCAGGGCGCGGGCGATTTCGACACGCCGGCGTTCGCCGCCGGAGAGGGCGGCGGCATTGATGTGCCGGACATGGTCGATGTGCAGTTCGGCGAGCAGGCCTTCCAGGCGGTCGTTGAGTTCGGCAGCCGGCAGATTGCCCAGCTCAAGGACGGCACGGATGTTTTCCTCGACGTTCAGCTTGCGGAATACCGAAGCTTCCTGGGGCAGATAAGACACCCCCTGACGGGCACGGGCATGCATCGGCAGATGGGTGAGGCGGGTCTCGTCGATATGGACTTCACCCCCATCAGCCGCCACCAGACCGACGATCATGTAGAAACAGGTGGTCTTGCCGGCACCATTCGGGCCAAGCAGTCCGACAACTTCGCCGGACTTGACCTCGAAGGAGACGTCCTCGACGACGGTACGCGCCTTGTAACGCTTCTTCAGGTTATTGGCGGAGAGGGTGGCGACAGCAGTCATTCGTCGGCTCCCGAGATCACGCGGCGGATCGCCTCGCCGGAAAAGCCGCGGTATTGCAGGAAACGCATCTGCCGCGCCCGATCTTCGGCCGAATGCGGCAGTTCGCCGAATTTCCTGGCCCAGACCGCCCGGCAACGCTCACTTTCATCGCCGCCTTCGGGCAGGGCAGCGGCAATTTCTTCGTCACCGACGCCTTTCTGGCGCAGCTCCTGACGCAGGCGGGTGTTACCGTAGCGCCCGGCACGGGCAACGACGCGCTGGGCGGCGTAACGCTGATCAGAGAGCAGGCGCTCCTCCTGCAGGCGATCGAGAACGGCGTCCAGCTGCTCCGCCGATTCGGCCTCGCCCGCCAGTTTGCTACGCAACTCGGCCCGGCAGTAATCCCGCCGGGTGAGCAGTTGCAGGGCGCGCACCCGCAGGTCAGGCATCGACCTTGGCCGCCTTGACCGGCTTGATGACGTTGGTGCTGGCCGCCTCGCGGATGCCAGCCTCGATCTCCTGGGCGATTTCCGGATGCGCCTTGAGGAATTCGCGGGAATTATCCTTACCCTGACCGATCTTCTCGCCCTTGTAGGAATACCAGGCGCCG
>DDWF01000103.1:0-53602 GCA_002345845.1 Betaproteobacteria bacterium UBA2293
ACCTGGCGGTAAATTTCCGCCGTGCCGATGCGCACGCCGCCCGGATTGAGCGTCGCGTCCGAACGGCCGTAGATGATCATGCCGTCGTGTGCCGTCAGCTCCGAGAAGTCGCCGTGGCACCATATATTGGCGAAACGCTCGAAGTAGGCGGCGCGGTACTTGGCGCCGTCGTCATCGTTCCAGAAGCCGACGGGCATCACCGGGAAAGGCTTGGTACAAACTAGCTCGCCCTTTTGCGAACGTCCCGGCTGGCCGTCGTCGTCGACCACATCGACGGCCATGCCCAGGCCGCGACACTGGATCTCGCCGCGATACACCGGCAGCACCGGGTTGCCGAGCACGAAGCAGGAAACGATGTCGGTGCCACCGGAGATCGAGGCCAGCAGGATGTCCCGCTTGATCTCGCGATAGACCCAGTCGAAACCTTCCGGCGACAGCGGGCTGCCGGTCGAGAACATCGCACGCAGTACCGACAGATCGTGGGTTTTGCCGGGAGTGAGTCCTAACTTGGCGGCCGCATCGATGAACTTGGCCGAGGTGCCGAAGTGGGTCATCTTCTCGGCCGCGGCGTAGTCGAACAGCACCGTGCCCTTGCTGGCAAACGGCGAACCATCGTAGAGCAACAGCGTAGCGCCGGCGGCCAGGCCGGACACCAGCCAGTTCCACATCATCCAGCCGCAGGTGGTGAAGTAGAACAGCCGGTCGCCCGGGCGCACGTCGCTGTGCAGCACGTGTTCCTTGAGGTGCTGCAACAGCACGCCGCCGTGGCAATGGACGATGCACTTAGGCACGCCGGTGGTGCCCGAGGAGAACATGATGAACAGCGGGTGATCGAAGGCGACGCGCTCGATGCGCACTTCGCCACTGGTGGCCGGCAGATCGCTCCAGCACACCGCGTTGGCAATGCCGGCGAGGGCCGGCGTGACATTCAGGTAGGGGACGACGACGGTCTTCACCAACGACGGCATCTGCGCCACCACCTCGGCGTTCTTGGCCAGGCAATCGACCGGCTTGCCGTTGTACCAGTAGCCGTCGACGCAGATCAGCACCTTCGGCTCGATCTGGCCGAAACGATCGAGCACGCCCTGCATGCCGAAATCCGGCGAGGCCGACGACCAGATGGCACCCAGCGCCGTGGCGGCGAGCATGGCAATCAGCGTTTCCGGCAGGTTGGGCAGGTAGCCGGCGACGCGGTCACCCTTGCCGACGCCCTGGGCACTCAGGAATTGCTGGAAGCGGGCGACCTCGGCATACAACTCGGCCCGGCTCAGTCGCCGCTTGACCTTGTCCTCGCCCCAGAAGACCAGCGCCTCGCCGCTGTCGCGTTCCTTGAGCAGGTTCTCGGCGTAGTTCAGACGGGCCTGCGGGAACCAGCGGGCGCCCGGCATTTTGTCGCCGTCCTCAAGCACCACCTCGCCGCGCTCGCCGACGGCGCCGCAGAAGCGCCAGACCTGGGTCCAGAATTCCTCCGGTCGGTCAATCGACCACTGCCAGGTATCCGCATATTGTCCCTGGCCCATGGCCTGGATGAACTGCGCCATGCGCGTGTCGCCAACGGTGGCCGGATTGGGTTTCCACAACGGGGTGTTGTCGATGGCGTAAGTCATCTCGTCTCCTGGGCTTTTCTGCGCCGGCGCGACCGGCTATTGGAGACGGGAAAGATACCAGCTTGCGGCGCTCGTGGACTGTCGTCGACAGGACAAAGCGCGCGGGAACCCAGCGCTGCCGACAGCGCCCTCAGGCCCGGCGGTCTGCCCCACGGCGCGGCTGCTTGCGCCGGTCCGGATGCGCCGAATCGCGAAGATCGTAACTGCACGCGAACAGCGCCGGCACCAGCAGCAAGAGCACCAGGAGGATGGCAGAGAAGAGCAGATGGTTATTGAGGATGGCGTCGATCACAGCGTTCTCCAGTCAGTCGACGACGGGGCCAATATACATATGACCGCCCTCAGGATGCTTCGGTTCGCAACGCCGGAGACGACACCTGCCGTCACCGGAAAAGCGCTACCTGCCAGACGATCAGCCGGCCTCGGGCGCCGAGCAGAACCACAGCTTGTTACCCTCACTGTCGAGGAAGCTGCCGACCAGAGCCTGGCCGTACACCGCGACCGGATCGGCGATGACCACGCCACGAGCGCGCAATGCCGCCTCGGTCGCCCGGGCATCAGCCGTTTGCAAGGTCACCCGCGGATTCAACAAGGCCGACGGCGACGCATGCCAGTCGGCTTTCAACAACAGCAGCGTCTGTCCGAAACGCACGCCGACCGGCTGACCATCCTCATACGCAAGCGGCAGCGACAAGGTCACCGTATAGAAGCGCAGCGCGCGCTCCAGATCGCCGACCCCCAAAGCCAAGGCCTTGACGCCGATCCAGTTCGGGGCAGGTAACGTCATGATGCACCCTCCTCGCCAATCAAGCGGTCACCGGACCGGGGAACGAAAACGCACCGGCGATCGCGTTAGACGGATTTCAGCAGCGCTCCCGCTGCCCGGTCATTGCTGAAATGAGACCGCCGTTATGGAACGAAGTTGCGGTGGCGCTGAACCCCCGCTATTCCTTAAAGCTTTTCGCAAGGAAAAGAAGCTGACCCAAGCGGCAATGGCCGAAAGGATTGGGATCACGCAGCGAAGTTACGCCTACTTTGAAGGCAACCCGGCACGCGCGACGGTGGAGCGAGTGTTCCTGGTCCTGCGTGTGCTCGATGTCGAGATTTCGCTGGCTCCTACCCCGACCGCCAGCGTGACGAGCGGCAAGAGTCAGGCAACCGCCCAAATCAGCCCCGTCATTGCACCAGGCGGAAAGAAGGAGAATTGGTAAAAATGGGCTGGAGGAAAAATCTTGGCACCTTGACGAAAGACGGCTCCCGGCCACAAACAGTCATTCAAGATTGCTATCCAAATCGGACATTCGATGCCGTGTCGCTGTATTTGTTTTAGCGGTGTTGTTATACAAGCGCCGAATCAAAGAACGCCTTGCTCGCGAACGACTCACACCCGCATAATTTCTTCGTGAAGATCAATTGTTATATGGCACCGCCTGGTCATATTCATAACTGTTAGCCATTACGAGTTCCGATGCCGTCCATTCTAGAGCTCCGATGGGAGTACGCACCCAAGACAGCCTTCGCGGAACAGTTCACAGCCGAATTCGACGGATGCTGCATCGAAGTCGACGACGGTACGGTCGTTGCGACACTTCCGATCCTTGCAGGAGAAATACGATCACCGCTTCGCATGAGAGTGGAGTCCTATATTGAGTCGCTATTCCTTGGCATACAGGTTGCCACGCACACGGAGTGCCAACGAGGACGGCCAAGTATCAGCATACTTAACGATGATGGCTCGCGTCGCGACATCATCGAGTGCGAGCCCGGTATAGCGAGAGCTACTGGTTTTCGCGCTGACCTCATCTACACCCGAAGTGATGGATCTCTCAAAGACCCACGTCAAGAGCGAATCGAGCGTCAAAACCGGCTGAGCCGCGCTGCCGCCATCCACGGCCCTAATAGCGAAGTATTGTCACGTATGCTTCGCAGCTATCAGTGCTCTATCGCGGACCCCGAGGATGAGTTGATTCATCTCTATGAGGTACGTGATTCCCTCAGCAGTGCTTTCGGCGACAAAAGCAAGGCGTTGCGCAAACTCAGTATCACCGAGCCGGCTTGGAAGCGCCTTGGCCTACTCTGCAATGTTCTTCCTTTGAGCCAGGGGAGGCATCGCGGGTACGTCAATCAGCCAATCCGGAGCGCGTCAGACGAAGAGTTGGAGGAAGCACGCCACTTGGCGGCAAGCTTCATTGAGTCCTATATCGAGTACTTGGAGAAATCGAGCCTCTAGGTTGCAAGCCCGCTTCTTCGACGTGCCTCTGGCAGCAATGGGCACTTAGCAGCTAACCCCTTTACGGCGCTGACGAACCCGCCGCCATAAACTGCCGCACATCCTCCGGCCGGCCGTAGTACTTCAGCTTCATCACATTGAACAGCGACCGCCAGTAGCCATCGACAACCAGGTAGGGATAGCGGCCACGCGAGGCGGCGAAGGCCTGCGGCAGGTATTGGTGCGACAGGTACGGGTACTTGTGGTGTACCTCGTGGTAATTCACGTGGCTCCACAGCCACTGCAGCCACTGCGGGGTCAGCACGACCCAGCCGCTGAGTTGCTGGCGGACATTGGCGCCGCTATCCGCATCTTCGCCAGCCGTCGCTTCGGAAACCACCGGCGGAATGCCGTAGTGATCGGCCAGCGCCCGGATGCTGAAGACCAGCGGCAAAGCCAGCCAGGTCGGGCCGAAGGTGAGCAGCAGGGAGATGCCGAGCGCCGGCAGCAGGGCGAAATAGATGGCCAGCGCCGTGCCGATGAAGAAAACGTCCTTCAGTACGGCGACGACCTCGCCGCGCAGCGCCATGGCGAAGAGCACGCGATACTGGGCGTACAGGGCAACGAAGGGGCCGAGCACCAGCGCAAAGAGAAAGGAGGACTGGTGCATCGGGTTTTCCGGGTCGCGGCCGGGCTGATGCGAGTAGCGATGGTGCTCCATGTGGAACTGCCGGTTCGCCTGCAGCGGAATCAGCACGAAGGCGGCCAGCAGGCCCCCCCAGACTTCGTTCCAGAAACGCGAGCGGAACAGCACGCCATGGACCGCATCGTGCGACAGCACGCCCATGCCGATCATCAACATGCCGTTCCATACCGAGACCAGCGCGATCAAGGACCACTTGAGCCAGAGATTCTCCATGGGCCCGGCGAGCAGCTGGATCGCGTAGAAGTCGGCGAACAGCATGGCAATCAGGAAAACCGACTTGAACAGGTTGGCCGCCGAGGGAATCACTTGTTCCTTCGGGCCTGGAATTGTGGAGTCAGGCCTTGCGTCGTTGTTCATTTCGTCCTCTCCGAGTCAGTGCCGGGTGGTCGGCGCCGCATGATACCGTCGTTGCGGGGTAGCCGGAAAGACGCCCTCAGCCGCCCCCGGCCAGAGCCGCCAGCGCCGCCTCAGCGAACTGAACGTCTTGCGCCTCGCTGCCGCCGGAGACGCCAATTGCCCCGACCAGCACGCCTTCATGCTTGACCGGCAGGCCGCCGCCGAAGCCGACGAAGCGCTCACGCTGCAGCAGGCCGTGGCGCAGCATCTCCGAACCCTTGGCCAGACGGGCATCCCACTTGGCGGTGGCGGGGCCGAAGCTGACCACGGTGTAGGCCTTGTCGAGGGCGATGTCGATGGAGTGAAAAGGCGCGCCCGGGTGGCGCTTGAAGACCAGCGGGTAGCCGGCGCGGTCGACGACGGCGACGCAGATCTTGACGCCAGCTTCGGCGGCGGCGGCAAGCGCGCAGTCGGCCAGTTCTTCAGCGCTGGCCAGGCCGAGCGAGGCGATCATTTCAATGTCCATGGGCTTTTTCCTGAGCGATGGATACCTGTTCGGTCAGCCGCTGCCGGCGCGTGAACAGGAAGACGACAAATACCAGCAAGACCACCCCTTCAAGCAGCAGCGTCTGGCCGGCGCCGAAAGCCGTGGCCAGGAAGCCGGCGAGCAGGCCACCCAGGGCATCGAAGCCGAAGCGGGCGGAGGTGAAGAAGGAGACGATGCGGCCGCGCAATTGTTCGGGCGCCGTGCTCTGCAGAATCATGTTGATGCCGACATTGCACACGGAAATACCGAAGCCGACGCCGACCATGCCGATCAGCGCCAGCGGCAACCAGTCAGTGGCGGCGAAGACCAGCAGCGAGACGCCGGCGATGGCAGTGCCGCTGACCACCGAGGCGATCAGTCCGGGCACCGAATGGCGTGTCGCCAGGAACACGGTCGAGGCAAAGGCGCCGCAGCCGGCGGCGCCCCACAGCCAGCCCAGGGTCGTCGCATTGCCGGCGAAGACGTCGGCGGCAAATACCGGCAGCAGCACGGCGTAGGCCGAGGCGGTGAGGTTGAGGGCGATCAGCGTCAGGATCAGCGTGCGCACGCTCCACGTCTGCCAGGCGTAGGCCAGGCCTTCGCGAAAAACTTCGCCGACCGAGCCAGTGGCGCGCACCGGCGGGACGCTGCGGACGACGAGAATGGCGGCGATCAGGGCGAGGAAGGAAAAGCCGTTGATGGCGAAGCAGAAGGCCTCGGAAGTCAGGCCGAGCAACAGGCCGGCAATAGGCGGGCCGATGAAACGGCCGCTGTTGAACAGCATGGCGTTGAGCGCCAGGGCATTGGGCAGATCATTGCGGCTGCCGACGAAACTGCCGATCAGCGACTGGCGCAGCGGCGCATCAAAGCTGCTCAGGATGCCGAGGAGCAGCGCCATGGCGATGATGAAACCGGGCGTTATCCAGCCCGCCCAGGTCAGCCCGGCCAGGACGAAGGCTTGCAAGGCCATCAGCGACTGCACGCCGACCAGCCATTTTTTCTTGTCGTGCTTGTCGATCCAGGCACCGGCAAAGGGGCCGACGACCAGTTGGGGAATCAGGCCGCAGAAGGCGGTGATGCCGAGCAGTGCGGCCGAACCAGTGAGCCGGTAGACCAGCCAGGCCAGCGCCACCTGCTGGATCCACGAGCCAAGGATGGAGACCGCCTGGCCGGCGAAATAGAGGCGGAAGTTGCGGTGCGCCAGGGCGCGCAGGCCGGCCGGCAGGGCCATGCCTACAGCCCGGCGACCATGACGAGACACAGCGCGGCGCCGCTCAGGTAGGTGCCGAGGGCGCCGACGAAGCGCGCCGGATTCGGCCGCGCCAGGCTGGGCCAGGCGAGCAGACCGATGACCAGCAGGCAGCGAAAGACCGTGGCGGCGACGATCAGGCCGAGGGCCAGAGCCGACGGTCCCTGCCAGCCGAAGTAGAGGAACAGTACGGCGAGAAAGGGCGCGAACTCGGCGGTATTGGCGTGCGCCCGGATCAGCTTGTTGAGCAACGCATTCTTCTCGGCCGCCGGGCCGGACCCGACCTTGCTGCGAAAGCGTTCGATCGAAACAGCGAGGCCGAGCAGAAAGAGCAGGCCGCCGAGAATGGCGGTGCAATAGAGGGCGACAGGATGCAGGGACATGCGTGTTCTCGCGGGGTGGAAGTTCAGCGCGCGCTGCGCCGATACAGCAGGTAGCCGACCAGCGAGGCCGCCGTGGTCGCCACGATGACCCAGGCCATCGGCCGGCCGCTGCCGTCGTGAGTGTAACTGACCGCCGCACTCGCCCACATGCCCAGGCCGAACTGGCTGGAACCGAACAGCGCCGCCGCGGCACCGGCATTCTGCGGATAACGGGCCATCAGCAGGCCGACGCAGTTGGCGCCGAGCAGGCCGGTCATGCTGACGACCACGAACAGGCCGGCGACGACCGCCGCCACACAATCGGGCTGGGCGACCGCCAAGGCCAGCAAGACGGCACCGGCGAAGCCACAAGCGCTGCCGACCCCGGCCATGGCGGCGGCACCACGGGCCTTGACCAGGCGGCTGTTCACAAAATTGGCAGCGAAGATGCCCAGGGCGTTGGCGGCAAACAGCGCGCCGTAGGCCGTCGGCGAAAAGCCCTGCAGTTCGATGAAATAGAAGGGGCTGGCGGTGATGTAGGCAAACATCGCGGCGAAAGACATGCCGCCAGCCAGCAGCAGGCCGATGGCGACCGGATCGCGCAACAGGTGCAGGTAGGCGGCGAAGGCGGCACCCAGCGGCAACTGGCCGCGCCGCTCGGCCGGCAACGTTTCCGGCAGTTGCCACCAGACCACGGCAAAACTCAGGATGCCCCAGGCCAGCACGGCGGCGAACGTCCCACGCCAGCCGAACCAGCCGAGCAGGACGCTGCCGAGCAAGGGCGCGACCAGCGGCGCGATGGCGGTGACCATGGCCATCAGCGACAGCTTGCGGATCGCCTCGGTCGGCGCGTAGACATCGCGAACGACGGCCCGCGCCAGCACCGAAGCCGCCCCGCCGCCGAGGGCCTGGATGAAGCGGGCGGCAATCAACTGCTCGGCGGAAGTCGCCAGCATGCAGGCCAGGCTGGCCACGGCGAACAACGCAATACCGCTAAGCATCACCGTGCGTCGGCCATAGCGGTCGGAAACCGGGCCATAGAACAGCATGCCCAGCGCGAAGCCGGCGAGAAAAACGGTGATCGACAACTGCACCGCTTCCGGCGTCGCCGCCAGACCCTGGGCGATGGCCGGCAGCGCCGGCAGGTAGAGGTCGATGGCCAGCGGCCCGAAGGCGACCAGCGCCCCGAGCAGCAAAACAAAACGGCCCTCGCGGGCCGTATCGAGGGCGGGAGTGGTCAATTACAAGCCACCGAGCGCCAGGTACTTGGTCTCCATGTACTCGTCGAGGCCATGGCTGGAACCTTCGCGGCCGATGCCGGAGAGCTTGACGCCGCCGAACGGCGCCACCTCGGTCGAGATCAGCCCGGTATTGACGCCGACCATGCCGTATTCGAGCTGCTTCGAAACGCGCCAGACGCGACCGTGGTCCTTGGAGAAAAAGTAGGCAGCGAGGCCGAATTCAGTGTCGTTGGCCATCTGCACGGCTTCGGCTTCGCTGTGGAAACGGAACAGCGGCGCCACCGGCCCGAAGATTTCTTCCTTGGCCACGGCCATGCCCGGCGTCACGTCGGCCAGGATGGTCGGCTCGAACCAGGTGCGGCCGAGCGCGTGGCGCTTGCCGCCGGTGACGACGCGAGCACCCTTGTCGATGGCGTCCTTGACCAGTTCCTCGACCTTGTTGATCGCCGCATCGTCGATCAGCGGGCCTTGGGTGACGCCCTCCTCCGTGCCGTGGCCGACCTTCAGGCCGGCAACAGCGGCGGCCAGCTTGGCGGCGAAGGCTTCATAGACACCGTCCTGGACCAGAAAACGGTTGGAGCAGACACAGGTCTGGCCGGCATTGCGGTACTTGGAGGCGATGGCACCGGCAACGGCGGCATCGAGATCGGCGTCGTCGAAGACGATGAAGGGCGCGTTGCCGCCCAGTTCCAGCGACATCTTCTTGACCGTGCCGGCGCACTGCTGCATCAGCAGCTGGCCGATCGGCGTCGAGCCGGTGAAGGTCAGCTTGCGCACGATCGGACTCGCCGTCATCACGCCGCCGATGGCCGAAGCCTTGCCGGTGACGACGCTGAACACCCCGGCCGGCAAGCCGGCGCGCTCGGCCAGTTCGGCCAGGGCCAGCGCCGACAGCGGCGTCTGCTCGGCCGGCTTGAGGATGATGGTGCAGCCGGCGGCCAGCGCCGGGGCGACCTTGCGGGTGATCATCGCCGACGGGAAGTTCCACGGCGTGATCGCCGCGCAAACGCCAACCGGCTCCTTGGTAACGACGATCTGGCGATCCTTGAACGGCGAAGGGATGACTTCGCCGTAGGCGCGCTTGGCTTCCTCGGCGAACCATTCGATGTAGGCGGCAGCGTAGGCGATCTCGCCCTTCGCCTCGGCCAGCGGCTTGCCCTGCTCGGCGGTCATCAACGCGGCAAGATCATCCTGATGGGTCATCATCAGGTCGAACCAGCGGCGCAGGATGCGCGAACGCTCGGCGGCGGTGGTTTCGCGCCAGGTTTTCAGGGCCACGTCGGCGGCCTGGATGGCACGCTCGGTTTCGGCGGCACCGCAACGCGGCACGCTGGCGATGGTTTCGCCGGTGGCCGGGTTGGTGACCGGGAAGGTTTCGCCGGAGTCGGCACCGACCCAGGCGCCATCGATATAGCAGGCCTGCCGCAGCAGGTTGGAATCCTTCAATGCCAGCATGAGCTGTTCTCCTTTGGGCTTTTAGTAGGCGGCGCCGGTCTTGCCGGAATCCGCCTTTTTGAATTTGTCGGCCAGAGCGACCGCCGAATTGCGCAGCAGCAGCGCGTCGACACCGACCAGCAGGAAGCTCGCACCGATTTCCTGATAAGCCGCAGCGGCAACCGGATCGGCCGAGAACACCCCCGCCGCCTTGCCGGCAGCAGAAATTTTGCCGATGGCCGCGGTGACCGCCGCCTTCACATCAGCGTGACCGGGGTTGCCCAGATGCCCCATCGAGGCCGCCAGATCGGACGGCCCGATGAACACCGCATCGACGCCATCAACCTTGAGGATGTCGTCCAGCCCAGCCAGACCGGCCGTCGATTCAATCTGCACGATCAGGCACATTTCCTGGTCGGCCTTGGCGAAATAGCCATCGACGCCATTCCAGCGGGCGGCGCGAGCCAGGGCTGTACCGACGCCGCGGATGCCGTGCGGCGGGTAGCGCATGGCGCGGACCAGACATTTGGCCTCGGCGGCAGTTTCAACCATTGGCACCATCAGCGTCTGGACGCCACCATCAAGCAATTGCTTGATCCGTGCCGTATCGTGGTCGACCGTGCGAACTACCGGCCTGACTGGATACTGGCCGAGTGCCTGCAGTTGCTCGATGATCGAACGCAGGTCGTTCGGACCGTGCTCCCCATCAATGAGCAGCCAGTCGAAACCGGCTGTCGCCACGACTTCCGCGGCATAGGCGTTGGCCATGCCGAGGAACAGGCCGATCTGGGTTTCGCCAGCCATGAGAGCGCGCTTGAATGAGTTAAGGGGCATGTCCACGACGGCTCTCCTTTACACGAAGCGGGCGCTGATGTTGCCGAGCGGGCCGTAATCGACGTGGATGGTGTCGCCCGGCGCCACCTTGACCGGCCGGGTGAAGGAGCCGGCGAGGATGATCTGGCCAGGCTCCAGGGCCACGCCGTGCGGCGCGAACTTCTTGGCCAGCCAGGAGATGCCGTTGGCCGGATGGTTGAGGACACCGGCGGCGACGCCGGTTTCCTCGATCACACCGTTCTTGTAGAGCAGCGCAGCGACCCAGCGCAGATCGACATCCATCGGCTTGATCGGGCGGCCGCCAAGGATGATGCCGACGTTGGCGGCGTTGTCCGAGATGGTGTCCATCACCTTGCGCGGCCGCTTGGTTTCCGGGTCGATGCGGTGGCAACGGGCGTCGATGATCTCGACGGCGGGTACGACGTAGTCGGTCGCCGACAGCACATCGAAGATGGTGACGTTCGGGCCTTCCAGGCGGTCCTTCAGGATGAAGGCCAGTTCGACCTCGACCATCGGATCGATGAAGCGCGCGCAGGCGATGTCGGCGGCATCCTTGTAGACCATTTCGTCGAGCAGCGTGCCGAAATCCGGCTCGTTGATCTGCGACGACTGCTGCATGGCGCGCGAGGTCAGGCCGATCTTGTGGCCGACGATCTTCTGCCCCTCGGCCAGCTTGATCTGTACCCAGGACTTCTGGATGGCGTAGGCGTCCTCGATGGTGATTTCCGGGTGATCCAGCGAAATCTGGCGCACGGCCTGGCGCGCCTTCTCGGCGGCATGCAGACGCTGGGCGGCGGCTTGGATGATCTCTTGGCTGAGCATGTTGTTTCCTCTTGGTGGGGTTAAGTCTTCTTGTAGCGGGCGTGAATGTTGTTCTGCTTCCAGGTGCCGGCCTCGCTGAACTCGACGATTTCCAGCGACAGGGCCAGCGGGCGTTTCTGGTAGATGGCGGCGAAATGGTCGCTGACCATTTTGAATAACTCGTCGCCAGTCTTCTTTTTGGCCTCGTCCGAGCGGCCGGCGCCGATCTTCAGCGTGGCGTGGACAAAGGCATCGTCGGCCGTGCCGTCGGCGACGCAGTAATCCTTGAGCCAGACGACGCGGGAGCGGATGCCGCCGATCGGGAACACCCCGCCCTGGTCGATCAACACCTGGTTGGATTTCTGCAGCAGGCCCTTGATGTCGCTCGCGGCGGCATCAAGGTTGTCGGTGATTTCATAGGTCAGGTGGGGCATTCCGTGCTCCTTGGATTTTTTGGCTGATGCTCAGGCCAGCGCCATCTCGGCGGCTTCGCGCCGGGCGGCCGCGGCCGGGATGCCGGCGACCGGCAGGCTGACGACGACCTGGCCGGTGCCCGAGCTTTCGAAGTAGGGGCAGACGATCTCGGCCTTGCCCTGGAACTTGTCCCAGCCGAGGGCACCGAACAGCATCGCGGTGTCGTGCATCTTGCCTTCGCCGGTGCAGTACTGGGCGTACTCGGGCAACATGCGCAGGAAGGTGGCCCACTGGCCTTCTTCCCACAGTTGCAGGGCGCGCAGGTCGACCTGCTTGTTGAATTCGCGGCTGATCGAATTGAAGCCCTCCTCGACCAGGCGGTTTTCCCAGATCTGGTGCGACATCGAGCCGGACGCGACGATGGCGACCTTGCAGTTGCTGCGGGCGACGGCCTTGGCCAGCGCCTCGCCGAGGATGCGCGATTCTTCGAGGCTGCCGAAGGTGCTCCAGCCGGCGATCGAGATGACGCGGATCTTGCCTTCCGGGTTCATGTAGCGCATCGGCAGGATGGTGCCGTATTCGAGATCGAGCGAAGCGACCTGGTGGGCACGCGTCTTGACCCCCATGGCGGTGGCTTCTTCGGCGATCAGGTTGCCGAGTTCCGGGTTACCGGGGAATTCGTAGGGCAGATCCTGGATGAAATGCGGGAACTCGTGGCTGGTGTAATTGCCCTTGTGCACCGCGTTGTTGTTGATGTGGTAGCCGGCATTGACCAGCCAGTGGGTGTCGAACACGATGAAGGTATCGACGCCCAGCTCGACGGCGCGACGGCCGATTTCCCGCTCGGCGTCGATCGCCGCCTGGCGGCAGCCCTGATTCTCGCCGGGCATTTCGGAAATGAGCATCGAAGGAACATGTGTGGCCTTGATGGCCATGACGATTTCACCCATGAGTTTGTCTCCTGAAGATTTGTTTAGAGGTTTCTCTATTCGGGAATTCGGATGGCTTTAAGCTCTTTTAGACCGGAAAAATGGCGTTGATCTGGCCGGTGCCGGAGGAACCGAAGTAAGGCGTCACCACTTCGGCCTTGCCCTGGTACTGGTCCCAGCCGAGCACGCCGAGCAGCATCGCCGTGTCGTGCATGTTGCCTTCGCCGTGGCACTTGACCGCGTACTCCGGCAACATGCCGCAGAAGGTCTGCCAGTCGCCCTTCTGCCACAGGTCGACGACGTGGTGATCGACGGTTTCCAGGAACGGATCCCAGACCTTGTGCAGGAACTGCTCGGAAACACCGTTCTGGGCGAAGCGGTGCGACAGCGAGCCGGAAGCCAGCACGGCGACGTTGCCATCGCAGTTTTCTTCGATGGCGCGGCGCACGGCGCGGCCGAGTTCGACCGAATCCGGCAGGTTATGCACGGTGCACAAGGCCGAGATCGACACCACCTTGAAGCGCTTGTCCTCGTTCATGTAGCGCATTGGCACCAGGGTGCCGTATTCGAGCGCCAGGCTGGTCGCGTCGTGGGCGCGGGTCAGCACGCCGGCGGCCGTGGCCTGCTCGGCGATCGCCTTGCCGAGCGCCGGGTTGCCCTGGTACGAGAAGGGCAGGTTCTTGATGAAATGCGGCAGTTCGTTGGAGGTGTAGATGCCCTCCCAGGACGGCGCGCAATTGACGTGGTAGCCGGAATTGACCAGCCAGTGCGTGTCGAAGACGACGATGGTGTCGACGTTTGCTTCACGCATGCGGCGGGCGATTTCCTTGTGGCCATCGATGGCCGCCTGGCGGCAGCCCTTGTGCGGCCCATCCTGCTCGGACAGGTACATCGACGGAACGTGGGTGATCTTGGCGGCGAGAACGAGCTTGCCCATGATCAGACGCCCCAGCGCGGAATGTGGTGGCTACCGTACGAAACGGCGATGTTCTTGGCTTCGCAGAACACTTCGTAGCTGTAGTGATTGCCTTCGCGGCCGGTACCGGAGGCCTTGGAACCGCCGAAGGGCTGGCGCAGGTCGCGGACGTTCTGGCTATTGACGAAGGTCATGCCGGATTCGATGGCCTTGGCCAGGCGGATGGCGCGGCCGGTGTTGTTGGTCCACAGGTAGGACGAGAGGCCGTAGGGCGTGTCGTTGGCGATGCGCACGGCGTCGGCTTCGTCCTTGAAGCGGATGATGCAGGGCACCGGCCCGAAGATTTCTTCCTGGGCGATGCGCATCTTGTTGTCGACGTCGGCGAAGACCGTCGGCTGAACCCAGAAGCCGTTCTTGAACTTGTCATCGACCACCGGGGTGCCGCCGCCGAAGACGACCTTGGCGCCTTCCTGTTTGCCCAGCTCGATGTAGTAATTGACCTTGTCCATGTGGCCCTTGGAGATCATCGGGCCGATGATGGTGTTCGGGTCCATCGGATCGCCGACCGTCAGGCGCGAGGCGCGGGCGGCGAAGTCGGCGACGAACTTGTCGTAGATGCCTTCCTGGACAATGATCCGCGAGCCGGCGGTGCAGCGTTCGCCGTTGTTCGAGAAGATCATGAAGATGGCGGCATCGAGCGCCCGCTCGTAGTCGGCGTCATCGAAGATGATGAACGGCGACTTGCCGCCCAGTTCCATCGAGAACTTCTTCAGACCGGCGGCCTTGACGATGCGGTTGCCGGTGGCGGTGGAGCCGGTGAAGGAAATCGAACGGACATCGGGGTGCGACACCAGCGGCTCGCCTGCCTTGTCGCCGAAGCCCTGGACGACGTTGAAGACGCCCGGCGGAATACCTGCTTCGAGAGCCAGTTCGGCCAGGCGGTTGGCGGTCAGCGGCGACAGCTCGGACATCTTCATCACGGCCGTGTTGCCGAAAGCCAGGCAGGGTGCGGTCTTCCAGGTGGCGGTCATGAACGGCACGTTCCACGGCGAGATCAGCGCGCAGACGCCGACCGGCTGCCACAGCGTGTAGTTCAGGTGGCCGGTGTCGGAATCGTAGGTTTCGCCGTGCATGTGCTGGATCAGCTCGGCGAAGTAGTAAAAGTTGTCCGAGGCACGCGGGATCAGCACGCGCTTGGTCTGGTTGGTGACCTGGCCGCAGTCGGCGGTTTCCATGTCGGCGATTTCGGCGACGTTGGCGGCAATCAGGTCGCCCAGCTTGCGCACCAGACGGGCCCGCTCCTTGACTGGCGTCGCCGCCCAGCCCGGGAAGGCGGCTTTGGCGGCGGCGACGGCGGCATCGACTTCGGCCTGGCCGCCGCTGGCGACTTCGGCGATGACTTCGCCGGTGGCCGGATTGATGGTCTGGAAGGTTTCCTGGCTCTCGACCTGACGGCCGTTGATGATGTGCTTGATCATGCTGTCCTCGCTCTTGGGATCTTCAGTTGGCGAAATAGGTGGCGTCGTCGACGATGGTGTTGACCAGGCAGCACACACCTTCGACTTCAGTTTCAATGACATCGCCCGGCTTGACGTCGGCCAGGCCTTCCGGTGTGCCGGTCAGGATGATGTCGCCCGGATTCAGGGTCATGAAGGACGACAGGTATTCGATCAGCGTCGGGATGTCGAAAATCATGTCGGCGGTCGTGCCCTGCTGGGTTGTCTTGCCGTTGACCCGCGTGGTCAGCTTCAGTGCCATCGGGTTCGGCACGTCGGCGGCATCGACCAGCCAGGGACCGAGCGGCGTGCAGGCGTCGCGGTTCTTCACCCGCAGGTTGGGGCGGTAGTAGTTCTCGAGGTAGTCGCGGATGGCATAGTCGTTGGCCACCGTGTAGCCGGCCACCATCTCCATGGCCTCGGCCTTGGCGACGTTCTTGCCGGTCTTGCCGATGACCACCGCCAGCTCGCACTCGTAGTGCATGTAGGTGGCGTCGGCCGGACGGCGGGTCTGGGCGCGGTGGCCGACGATGGTGTTCGGCCCCTTCAAGAAGGCGAGCGGCACTTCCGGCGCCTTGAAGGCCAGTTCCTTGGCGTGGTCGGCGTAGTTCAGGCCGAGAGCGAAGACGGCGCCGGGAACGACCGGCGGCAGCCACTCGACGTCGTTTTCATTGACCAGACGGCCATCGGCCAGACGCAGGCGACCGTCGGCGGCCGGCGTCACTTGATGGATAGCGCCCTGATAGGCAATGCGACCGCGCTTCATGCTTGCGCTCCTGCGATGGTGAATTGGAGGCTGCCAACACCTTCGGCAGTAATTTTCACCTGGCTGCCGGCCGCGACCTGCGGGGCCTGGTAGCTGACGCCGACGAGCAATACATCGCCCTCGGCCAGGGTCATGAACTCGGTGACATCGACCAGCAGCTGCGCCGGATCGCGGACCAGATCGGCCAGCGAACGCTGGTCGACGAGCAGGCCGTCGAATTCGGTGCGCAGTTGCAGATTGGCCAGATCGGCCAGCGGCTTGACCGAACCGATCGGCAGCGCACCGTCGAAGCACTTTTCGCGGATCGCCGGGCGGTAGTAGCTGGCGTGCGGCAGGCTCAGATCGGCGGCGATAACGATGCCGGCGACGGCGGCCAGCGCGTTGTCGCGGGTCAGGCGAGCGGCGGCGCGCCCCATGACCAGACCGATGGTGGCGCCGACTTCGACGTTGGTCGCGCCGGCCGGCAGGCTGACGCTCCCGCCGCAGGCAACCCGGGTGTTGGCCGGCTTGATGTACATCGCCGGCGCTTTCGGCGCGCCCTTGTACGGGGCAGCTGCCAGCGTTTCACTGCCGATCTTGCGCAGCGAGGCATGGTCGTTGAGGACGACACCGTAAACCGTGCCGCTGACTTGTTGTTTGATCATTGTTGTTAGCTCCAATCAGCCGAGCCAGTGCACCAGGCCGAGGCACATGACGGGGAAAAAGACGAGGGCGGCGATGCGGATGAGATCGGACGCCAGGAACGGCAGCACACCGGCGATAGTCTCGCGCATCGGCACCTCCTTCGCCTGCTTGTTGATGACGTAGAGGTTCATGCCCATCGGCGGCGTGACCAGGCCGATCTCGACGACCATCAGGGCGAGGATACCGAACCAGATCGACTTGTCGGCGACCGGCATGCCGAAGAAATCGAGGCCCATCACCATCGGATAGAAGATGGGAATGGTCAGCAGAATCATCGCCAGCGAGTCCATGACGCAGCCGAGGACGATGTAGATGACGATGATCGCGGCCAGCACCAGCAGCGCCGGCAGGCCGCTCTGCTGCACCCAGGTCGCCAGTTCGGTCGGCATCTGCGACAGGGCCAGGCTGGAATTGAGCAGGTCGGCGCCGATCAGCACCATGAAGATCATGCCGGTGGCGTGGGCGGTGCCATAGATGCTCTCGAGGAAGTCCTTGGTGCGCATGCCGCCGGACACCGCAGCGATGATGCCGCAGCAGGCGGCGCCGATCGAGGCAGCCTCGGTCGGATTGGCCCAGCCGCCGTAGATGCCGACAATGACGACGAGGAAAACGAGCAGCACGGGGATGATGTTGATCTGCGCCTTGAGCATCTCGGCGAACGGCACCTTCTCGCCGGCCGGGCCGGCGGACGGGTCGCGACGAACGGCGATGGCGATGACCAGCATGTAGCCGAGGGCGGCGATGATGCCGGGGATGACGGCGGCGACGAACAGCTTGCCGATCGATTCCTGGGTCAGCACGGCGTAGATGACCAGCGGCACCGACGGCGGAATCATGATGCCGAGGGTGCCGGAGGCAGCCAGCGTCGCCGTCGACAGCTTGCCGGAATAGCCGTGGCTCTTCAGTTCCGGCAGGGCGACGCGGCCCATGGTGGCGGCGGTGGCCAGCGACGAACCGCAGATGGCGCCGAAAGCGGCACAGGCGGCGGTCGCCGCCATCGCCAGGCCGCCTCGCCAGTGGCCGATCAGCGTGCTGGCGGCCTTGAACAGCGCCTTCGACAAGCCGCCGTGGGTGGCGAACTGGCCCATCAGGATGAACAGCGGAATGACCGCCAGGTCGTAGTTGGAGACCCGGGCATAGACCAGGTTGTTCAGCGTGTACAGCAGCGCCGCCGTTTCGCCGCTGTTCATGACCAGATAAATGCCGGCGCCGGTGATGAACATGGCCATGGCGATATGGACGCGGATGGCCAGCATCGACAGCAGGGCGCCGAAGCCGATCAGGCCGATGGTGGTGCCGCTCATGCTTTCACCTCCGGCAGGTTCTTGGCGGGATGGAAGGAGGCGTAAGCGCGGTAGAAGGCACAGACGGCCATCAGCGCGATGCCGGGAATCAGCAGGGCGGTGGGAATCCACAGCGGCAGCGACACCAGCGTCGTCACTTCCTCCGATTCGTAGGTGGCGATGGTCGACAGTGCCGTCCGCCAGACGAGGAGGACGGCGACGCTGCCGAGCACCAGCTCGGCGACGCCGTCGATCGCCTGCTTCAGGGAGTCACGCATGTTATCGGTGAAGAAATCCACCTTGATGTGCTCGCCGAGCAGCGTGCAGTAAGGCAGAAAGGCCGTCGCTGCCACCGCCGTACCGGCCTGCATCAGTTCGATGTCGCCGTTGACCGAGCCGAAACCCAGCTTGCGGCCGATGATCGAGACCAGCGACATGGCGATCAGGGCAACGAACAGCATGCCACCGGAAATCGCCATCGCCTTGCCCGCCATGATCAGGTAGTGCTCGACCTTGTCGTGCTCCACCAGCTCATGCGGGATGCCCATCGGATCTTGCATGATCGTCCCCTTGCCTGTTGCGCGCGCTTACTTGTTGGTGCCGGTCAGTTCGCGGGCGGCGGCGATCAGCTTCTTGCCGTCCAGACCCTTTTCGCCAACCTGCTTGGCCCAGTCATCCTCGACGCTGGCCGTCGCCTGCTTCATGGCCTGAACCTGGGTCGCACTGAAGGTAGTGATCTTGTTGCCCTGGGCGGCGATGCGCTTGCGCGTATCGGCGGCGACCTCGTCGAACATGGCGCCGAACTTGCCGACCATGACTTCACCGGTGGTCTGGTCGACGATGGCCTTGAGGTCAGCCGGCAGGCCGTCGTACTTCTGCTTGTTCATCAGCACGGTGAGCACGGTAGCGGTCGGATGGGCGACGCCAGCAGCCGGCTGGGCGTGGAACTTGGTGACTTCAGAAAGCTTGGTCGGATAGACCAGTTCCCAGGCGCCGAGCGAACCGTCGACGACGCCCTTGGCGATGGCTTCGGTGACCTGGGCCGGCGGCATGGCCACCGGCTGGCCGCCAAGCGCCGACAGGGTACGGGCGCCGACGCGGGTGGAGGTACGCAGCTTCATGCCGGCAAAACCGGTAAGGCCGACGATTTCCTTTTTCGAGGTATGCACGGCCTGGCCGCCGTCGGTGTGGAAAGCCAGCACCTTGTAGGCGGCGAATTCCTGCTGGGCGTGCTGCTGGTAGAACTTCCACAGCGCCTTCGAGCTGGAAGTGGCATCGGTGACCATGAACGGCAGCTCGAAGGCTTCGATGGCCGGGAAGCGGCCGGCCGAATAACCGGGGCCGGTCCACACCACGTCGGCGATACCGTTGCGCGCCTGTTCAGCCAGCTGCGCCGGCGTGCCACCCAGCTGCATGGCCGGATAGAACTGACACTTGATGCGGCCATTCGACAGCTTGCCCATTTCCTCGCACCACGGCTGCAGCACCTTCTGCTGCGTCGGCGCGGCCGAGGGCAGGAAGTGGGCGATCTTGAAGGTGACTTCCTGGGCGCCGGCGGACAGCGAAACAGCCAGGGCACCCAGAACGGCAAAGCGACGATAGTTCATTCGGTATCTCCTCAGTGATGAGAGTGGGCAGGCGCCCGTTTATTAATATGTTAGTGATTAAATTAAATCACTACGATGTTAGTGAGTCAACCGTCTCATCAAATTATTTTTCAGTCAGCGGGATACGCGTGGCGGAAGACCTGGAAGCGCCGGCCGCGAAAATCCATCTCGCGCTCGAGGGTGGCACCGACTGCCACGGCGACGCGGATCGAACCGGCGTTGTCGCGGTCGATGAAACTGATCGGCGGCTGATCGGGGAAAACCGCCTGCGCCATGCCCAGCACGCAACGCGCTGCCTCGCTGGCGTAGCCCTGCCCCCACCAGTCGGGATGCAGCGCCCACTTGATCTCGCGTTCGGGAAAGTCGACCGGATACCACAGCCCGGCAGCACCGATCATCGTGCCGCTGGCCTTGTCTTCCAGCGCATACGGCCCGTAACCACGCAGCAACCAGTGGCCGGCCAGCGTCGCCGTCAGGCGCCAGCTTTCGCCCTCGGAGAGCACGCGACCCAGCGTGTAGCGGGTGCATTCGGGATGGGAGTAATGGGCGTGCATGCTGCGCCAGTCGGCTTCGACGAAGGGACGCAACAGCAGGCGCTGGCTTTCGAGGTGTTCGGGAATGGAGAATTGGCTCATCGGACAAGGCTAGCAAAAAAACCGGCCGCACCAGGCAGCCGGAAAGTCACGCAGAGAAGTGACGAATGAACACGTTGGCAGCCATGGCTGCGTAATTCAGGACTTCATGATTTTCAGGGTCTGGATGCTGGTGTACTCCTCCAGCCCGTAGCGGCCGAACTCGACGCCGATGCCAGACTGCTTGACGCCGCCGAAGGGAGCATCCGGCTGGATGGCGCCGTGCTCGTTGATCCAGGCCGAGCCGCATTCGAGGCGCAGCGCCAGTTGCGCCGCCCGGGCCAGATCCTGCGACCAGATCGAACCGCCGAGGCCGTTCGGGTTGTTGTTGGCGCGGCGGATCACTTCGTCAAGATCGCTGTAGCGGATCACCGGCAGCACCGGCCCGAACTGCTCCTCGTCGACGACGCGCATGCCGTCGGTAACGTCGGCGAGCACCGTCGGTTCGTAAAAATAGCCCGCCCCCGGCCGCGGCCGACCGCCGGCCAGCACGCGGGCACCGCGGGAACGGGCGTCCTCGACCAGTTCGCTGACGTAGGCGCGCTGCTGGGCGTTTTGCACCGGGCCGAGCTGCGTCTCTTCCCGCAAACCGTCGCCAACCACCGCCTCGCGCGCCAGCCGGGCCAACTCCTGGCACAGCGGCTCGTAGATGCTGTCATGCACGTACAAACGCTTGAGACAGGCACAGGTCTGGCCATTGTTGTGGAAGGTGACGGCGAACAGCTTGCCGGCGACTTCTTTGGGATCGACATCGGGCAGCACGATGCCGGCATCGTTGCCACCCAGCTCCAGAGTCAGGCGCTTGAGATTGCCGGCGGCGCTGGCCATGATCCGCCGACCGGTCGGCGTCGAGCCGGTGAACACGATCTTGTCGATGCCGGGATGGCTGGCCATGGCCGCGCCGACGCCGGCTTCGCGCTCGGCCGAGATGACGTTGAGGACACCCGGCGGCAGCACGGTATTGGCCAGTTCGCCGAAGCGCAGGGTCGCCGCCGGCGTCAGTTCCGACGGCTTGAGGACCACGGTGTTGCCGGCGCGCAGAGCCGGCATGATGTGCCAGATGGCAATCATCAGCGGCCAGTTCCACGGCGTGATCGAGCCGACGACGCCGAGCGGCTTGCGATGCACTTCGATACGCGCCTCGGCATTGTCCTGGATGACTTCGACCGGCAGCTCCAGGTCGGCGGTGACGTGCGTCCAGGCGATGGAACCGCCGACTTCCATGCCGGCGCCAACACCGTTCAGCCCGCCGAGCGGCTTGCCGGTTTCCTTGGTGACCAGCTGCATCAGTTCCGGCATATGTGTTTCGAGCAGGCCGGCCAGGGCATGCACCAGCGCCTGGCGCTCGCTGTCGGCGGTCCGGCTCCAGGCCGGAAAGGCGGCGCGGGCGGCGGCAACGGCGGCATCGAGATGCGTCGTATCGCCGGCCGGCACCTCGGCGAAAGTCTCGCCGCTGGCCGGGTTGATCACCGCGAAACTCCTTGCCGCCTGTACCGGCTGGCCGCCGATACTCATCGAAAGACGTTCCATGCTGTCTCCTTGGTCTTTGTCGGTTTTGTTCGATCAGTTATGGGTCGGCCCGGGCTTGACCACGCCGCGCTTCGAGAAGCGCACCAGGCCGTCGCTACCGGCAGCCACCGCGGCGGTCATCGACAGGCGGTCGTCGCGCTGCGTCCAGGCAAAACTGGCGCCGCGATCACTGCTTTCGATCTGCACGCCGTCGAGCCCGACGCCGATCAACTTGTCGCCGACAGCGACCAGGTCGGTCAGCGAACTCTTGCTGCCGGTCGGCACGTTCTGCCAGGTCTTCCCGTCATCGCCGCTGCGATACAGCGTGCCGCGCAGGCCGGCGACGGCCAGCGTACCGTCGGCCAGGGCGATGCCCGACCAGAACGAACCGTTGTAGCCGGTATTCAGGTAGCGCCAGCTCTCGCCGCGGTCGTCGCTGCGCAGCACGGCACCGCGCTCGGCGGCGACGAACAGGCTGCCCTGCGGCGAAGCGAAGATCTTGAACAGGTTGCGGTCGCCGCGCCCGCCTTCCGGCGGCGCCGGCATTTCCAGCGATTCCCAGCTTTTGCCGCCGTCGCGCGTCTTCAGCACCAGCGACCAAAGGCCGACAGCAATGCCTTCGCGGGCGTCGAAGAAATGCACCGAGAACAGCGGCCGGTCCTCGCCGACATCGGTACGCTGGATGCTCCAGTTCTCGCCGCCATCGCCGCTGTGCAGGATGACGCCCCAGTGGCCGACGGCCCAGCCGTTGTGCTCATCGGCAAAGGAAACGGCGGTCAGCGTCGAGGCCACCGGCACGCTGGCGGCCTGGCGGAAGCTCTTGCCGTCGTCGTCGGAGAGCAGCACGGTACCGAAATCGCCGACGGCGACGATGCGTTTGCCGGCACGGGTGGCGCCGAGCATCGGGGCAAGCGCGGCGGCTGTCGATTTGCTGGCCGGGCGAACGGTCAGCGGCTTGCTTTCGCTCGGCATCCCGGATTGCGCCAGAGCGCCACCGCCAATGGCCAGCAGGGCGAGCAATAACAGCGCCGGTTTGATCGTGGTGAAGGTCATGATCGTCGTCCTCAGTGCGCCAGGATGCCCGGGGCGCGGACCGGGCCGCGGCGCGGGAAAAGTCGTTCCAGCCAGACGGCGAAGGCCGGCAGCGCCGTCATCGCCATGACCATGTTGACCATGAACATGAAGGCCAGCAGCTTGCCCATGTCGGCCTGGAACTTGAGGTCGGAAAAGGCCCAGGTGGCGACGCCGACGGCCAGCGTGATGGCGGTGAAGATTGTCGCCGTGCCGACTTCCAGGATCGAGTGCTCGAGCGCCTTGACGATGTCCTCACCGGCGGCCATGTGCATCTGCAGCCGGTTGTAGATATAGAAGGCGTAATCGACGCCGATGCCGACGGCCAGCACCATCACCGGCAGGGTGGCGACGGTCAGGCCGATCTCCAGCTCCTTCATGAACCAGTAGCCGATGAAGGTGCCGACGGTCAGCGGCAGACAGCAGGCGATGACGGCGCGGAAATCGCGATAGACCAGGGCGACCAGAATGATGATGGCGCCATAGACGTAGAGCAGCATCGGCAGTTCGCTGTGCTCGACCTCGTCGTTGACCGCCGCCAGCACGCCGGCATTGCCGGAAGCGAGGCGGATGGTGACGCCGTCCATGGTGTTGGCGGCACGGAAATCCTTGACCTTGGCGATCACGCGATTGATCGTCGTCGCCTTGTGGTCGGTCAGGAACAGGTGCACCGCCGTCATGCTGCAGTCCTTGCGCATGTAGCCGCGCAGCCGCCCGATCTCGGTGGCCAGGGCGGCGTAGTTGGCCGCATCGATGGGAATCGCGTTCATCTTCGGATTGCCCTCGTTGTAGCCCTCGTTATAGGTGCGCAACAGGCCGGAGAAGGACATCGCCGAAAGCACGCCTTCGGTGTTCTGCAGCTCCCAGACGAACTGATCCTGGTAGCCGCCGAGGGCGACGTTGTCGCAGGATTCGGGCGGCGCCTCGAAGATCACCGTCAGCCAGTCGAGACCGGTGTCGTAGCTTTCCGAAATGGCCACCGCGTCGCGGTTGAAGCGCGCCTCCGGACGCAGTTCCGGCGCCCCCGGCTGCAGCGTGCCAACGACGCGGTCGCTGCTCTGCCAGACCGAGACGGCGAAGATGGCCGTGGTCGCCAGGATCACCAGCAGGGCATTGCGCGGCTCGGCGACGCGGGCCAGCGAACGCAGCCAGCGCGCCCGCTTGTCGCGCTTGAGCATCGCCTTGGCGGCGTAGGCCTTGTCGAATTCGAAATAGGAGGCGGCAATCGGCAGCATCGCCAGGTTGGTGGTGATCTTGAAGAACACACCCAGCGAGGCGGTGATCGCCAGTTCACGCACCATCGGAATGGGGATCAGGATCAGCGTGATGAAAGAGACGAAGGCGGTGACCAGGGCCAGCACGCCGGGAATCAACAGGCCGGAGAAACTGGCCCGTGCCGCTTCTTCGGTGGTCTTGCCATGCGCCAGTTCGCGGACGATGAAATTGATCTGCTGCACGCCGTGCGACACGCCGATGGCGAAGACCAGGAAGGGCACGAGCACGGCCAGCGGATCGAGGCCGAAGCCGAGCAGGCGCAGGGCGCCGAACTGCCAGACCAGCGAGGTGAAGGAGCAGACGATCGGCAGCAGCGTGAAGCGCAGCGAGTGGCAGTACCAATAGACGGCCAGCGCGGTCAGGATCAGCGCCACGGCGCAGAATTCGAGCACCGAGGCGGCGCCGTCGGCAATATCGCCGACCTGCTTGGCGAAGCCGATGATCTGGATCTCGAACTCGCCATCCTCGAATTTGCCACGGAGTTCCTCGAGTAGCTGGTTGTAGGCGACGTAGTCGATCTGCTGGCCGTCCTTGTCCACCTCCGCCAGTTCGGCGGTAATCATGGCGCTGGTCTGGTCGCGCGAGACCAGCGTGCCGACGAAGCCGCCCTGGCTGGCCGAGCGCTGGATGCCGGCGACGATCTCGGGATTGAGCTGTTCCGGCGTCACGGTGCCGGGAATCAGCGGATCGGCGCGGAAGCCTTCCTCGGTGATCTCATTGACGAAGCTGTTCGGCGTCCACAGCGACTGCACGCCGAGGCGGTCGACACCGGGCAGGTAAATCACCGCCTGGGTCACTTCGTACAGCCGGTTGAGTCCGGCCTGGGTCCAGATGGTGTCCTTGCGCGACTTGACGACGATGGTCAGGCGATTGGCGCCGAGTACGTCGTTACGGTATTCCTTGAAGGTTTCGATGTACTCGTGGCCGGTCGGCATCTGCTTCTCGAAACCGGCCTCCATGCGCAGCTGCAGGGCGAAATAGCCCATCACCGCAGTGAAGATGGCCAGCCAGATCAGGAACGGCGTACGAAACCGGAAGCAGAAATCTTCCAGGCCCTTGAGCGTCCGGGTCAGCAGGCGGTCGACGGCGTCGACGCTGAATAGGTTGAGCATGCTCTGTTCTTCCGCTGGGAGTTTTTATTTTGTTGTGGGTGACGACAGGAGGGCGGCGTAGCGCCCTCCCCTGCTGCGGTCAGAAATTGCGCGAAACGTAGGCGCCGAAGAAGTCACGATCCTTGTACGGCTGATCGAAGACGCTCTTGCCGCCCCAGAAGGTGGCGTAATTGACGCCGAACTGCCAGTTGGCCGGGTTCTGCATGAAGTTCACGTAGATGTTGGCCGACTTGGCACCCTCCATGAACAGGGCCATGGCATTCGGCGTCCGGCCGCTGACGGCATGGAAGAAATAGACACCCGGTGTCACCTGCCAGCCGGGAATCAGCGTGCCGTCGTAGACCCAGCTGAAGTCCAGGTTGTAGCCCCAGGAGTTCTTGCTGCCAACCGACTGCGGCGCCGCGGTGATATCGGTCTCGTTGCCCCAGCCCCAGACGCCGGCACCCACTGGATCGCCGTTGTAGGAACGCTTCAGGCCGGGATAGCGGATACCGACGACTTCGGCCAGCAGGGTCGCCGTCTGGGCGCCACCGAGCAGTTTGAGGATGCCGCCGTAGTCGCCCGGCGTCATGCTCAGGATGCCGGTCAGGTGGAACTGGTACTTCTTCTCTTCGACGAAGCAGTCGCCGTTGTTGCCGGCACAGCCCAGGTTCGGATTCAGCGCCACGGCGTCCTTCGGCCGGTAGGACAGTTCGGTACCGATGGCCCAGTCACCGACCGGGAAGTTGGCGCTGACGCCGAACATTGTGCGGTCCTCCGGGAACACCCAGGCCGGACCTGTTGCCAGGTTCAACTGCGGCGCCTTCTCGTGGTAACGCATGCCATAAAGGCCGAGGTTCAGCTGCGTGCCTTCCGGCTGCCAGCGCACGGCGGCGCCGTACTGGCCGGAATCCTTGGGATCGTCCTTGCGGAAACCGTAGTCCTTGTAACCCTTGCCCAGGCCATTGACCATCGACCAGTAGCTGCCGGTCGGGGCAAAGTAGGTTTCGTTCCAGCGCCCCTGGACATAGGCCTCGACGTTCACCCCGCCACCAAGACCGGCGGCGACGCTGGCGATCGGCGCCGGCAGGAAGACTTCCTTCAGCTGGGTGCCCGGTTGCGACAGGCGCATCAGATCCATGGCATTGGTCTGATTGATGCCGCCCGGCAGGAACAGGCTCTCGCCCCAGCTGACCACCTGGTTGCCGACGCGCACCCGCGCCGACTGCTCGCCGATGGAAAATTCCTTGCTGACCCAGAAGTCGAGCAGACGCGCCTTGAACGACAGGTCATCGCTGGCCTCAGAGGGCTGCGACCTGCCGGTCGGATTGCCGGCGCTGATGATGCCGGAGTCGTGGGTGGCCGAAAAATCCTTCAGCCAGCTAACCCGACCAAGGAAGGTGATGCGCTCGGGCAGCTTGAGCAACAGTTCGTGTGAGCCCTTCAGGTAAGTGGTGAAGGCGTCGCCCTTCTCGTAGTTCAGGTTGCCCTGGTCGCCCAGACCGGCTGTCGTCTCGATGCAGGCCGACGGCGCCCCGCTGCCGGTCGGCCCGGCATTGCCGGTGGCGAAACCGGCCGTGTCGCGCGTTACCAGACCGCAGGAGGTATCGCTGGCACGCACGCCGACACCGACGGTGACCGTGCTGTCGAAGGAGCCACTGACGTTCTCGGTCTCGAAGGTGAAGGCGGCGGCGCTGCCGATGTAGCCAAGCAGTGCGGCGACGACGGTCTTTCTGAAAATGTGGTTCATGTGATTTCCCCCGTTATGCGTGAGCGCTCAGCGTTCGCTGATGGCGCGCAGGTTGTCGGATGTGTAGTAGCCCTGCTTCAGCTTCGGATCGTTGGCTTCGACGAACCAGCGCATGTCCTTGCCGGCGCCGAGCGAGCTCTGATCGACCAGGTAGCGGTTATCGACCAGGTTGTATTGCACGAAGGCCGGGTTGTCGCAGCTGCCCGTTTCATAAACCGGGATGACGAAGCCTTCGCGCAACTTCCACAGCTTGCCCTGGGCGTCGTAGTCCTCGGCGACGACAATGGCCCAGCTATCCTCGTCGATGTAGAAGGTGCGCTTCGGGGCGACGTGGCGGACGCCCGACTTGACGGTGGCCTCGACCACCCAGACGCGGTGCAGCTCGTAGCGACGGTTGGCGGCGGCGACGCCGTCGTTCGTGGCGACGTCATTGAACTTGACGTTCGGGTCATACATGCCGAAGGCGTTGTAGCCGACGAGCAGCTCCTTCTTGCCGACCAGCTTCCAGTCGAAACGGTCGATGGTGCCGTTGAACATGCGCGGCTCGTCCATCGTGTACTGGTTCTCGAAGCCGATCTGCGGCGCATCGTAGGCGTAGGTCGGCATGCGACGGACGCGGCGCTGGCCCGGGAAGTAGTAGTAGACCTCGTTCATCTTGTCGAGGAAGACGGTGATCGCCAGCGACTGACCAGCCAGCGCCGTCGGCGACTTGTAGGCGAAGTAGGTGTAGTACTCGACCGGCGGCAGCGTGGACAGCTGGGTCGAACCCTTTTTACCCCAGGGGAAGAAGTAGGTCTGCGTCGACGTCGCGGCCACCCACTCGCTCGAACCGGCGCGCGGCGACAAGGCGGTGTACAGGGTCGGCCATTCGAAACCGACACCGCTGTACTTCATCTTGACGTTCCACATCACCTCGGTGCCGGTCTTCGGGATGGCGAAGGGAATGCCCGGCAACGTCGCTTCCTGCAGGCTCCAGCCGTCGGCGGCCAACTTGGCGCCAGTGACATTCTTCTTCGTGTTGTCGACGACGAAGTCCGGGTTGGCACAGGTCCGCCGTGACGGATAGACGTCCATCTTGTAGCCCTTGGCCTGCTTGATCTGCTGGACCTGGCCGGGCGACAGCTTGTCGGCGTACTTGTCGACATTGCCCGCGTCGATGCTGTACAGCGGCTTGTCACCCTGGTACTTGAAATGGGCGGCGCGGCTCTTGCCGTAGGACCAGCCCGGGGTGGCGGCATCGCCGGGGGCCCAGGCGGGAATCGAACCGTCCTTGTTGGCGCCCTTCTCGGCACCGACCGGCGTCAGTTCCTTGCCCAGCTTCGCGGCATCGGCCTCGCTGCCGGCGTGGACGACACCGTGGATGGCAAACAGGGCAGTCAGGACGGCGCCCACTTTACGCATTTCGATCATTTGAACCTCCTTGTTGGGTAATGAGCGCGACCTCCCGTCGAGCCCGGACTGCTTTATGGTGGAGTCGAGTGTAGGAATCGGGGCCGCCGGCCCGTTATCAAAAATCGGCAAGTTTTCTTGATCTGGATCAGTTGCCGCCGATCGCGGCTGTGGCCGATGACGCGAACGATCTGCGGGAAAGCCGTGGCCCCGCTAGGTCCGGGTACCGTCCGTCAATTCAGGCAGTGCCTCCGGTGTGAAAAAGCTTCGCTTCATCACGAACCTGACCCATAGCGCCGAAAGTACTGCCACGCCGGCGATGACGCCTCCGGCGGCCACCAGCACAGCCGGCGGATTGCCGGCAATGACGTAGACCATGCCGGCGATACCCAGCCACTGTGGCCAGGGAAACCAGGGGGAGCGGAACGGCCGGGGCGCCGACGGATAGCGCCGACGCAGGACGAGCAGATCGACATGGGCGATGATGTAAGCGAACAGCCAGGCGCTCGAGGCGGAAACGACAAGGGTCATGATGGTTTCCGGCCGGTTGCCGAGGAAAACGAGGGGCACGCCGCAGAGGAGCGCCATGAAGATGATGGCGATCCAGGGCGTGCCATATTTCGGATGCAGCCGGGCAAATGCACCGAAGGCTTGGCCGTTGATCGCCATGCCATAGAGCATGCGGGAAACGCCGGCCAGGATGCCGTTGATCAGGCCGATCGTCGCCGTCGCGGCAAAAATCGACAGCACTGCCGCCCCCGCCTTGCCGAACACGGCATAGGCGTATTCAAGATGGGGAAACGAGCTGCCGGTCAGCGTGCTCTGGCCAAGCAGCTTGCTGGCACCAAAGGCATACAGTGCATAGAGACAGCCCAGGACGATCACGCCGATTAGCATCGAACGCGGGATGTTGCGCGTCGCCGACCTGGTCTCTTCGATCATCGGACAGACAAATTCGGCGGCGACGAAGCACCAGAAGAACAGCGCGATACTGGCGGAAAACGCTTGCGCCGAAGTCAGCAAGGAGGCCGTTTCGCCGGCATCCACACGGGCAAGCGGAGGAACGAACCAGACAAGCACGCCGGTCGCCAGCATCAGGGCAACCTTCAATGCCGTCGTCGAGTTCTGCAGCGCGGCAAAGACATCCGTGCCGCGGATGTTGAGAACAGTCAGCCCGGCCAGCAACAGCAGCCCGATCAGATTGGGCGGCAGGCTCAGATCGAACACCTGGCGCATGACGCTATCGAACAGGATCAATTCGGCGGGCAGGCCGAACATGTTGACCACGATGTAGCCGGCGAAGGTCGCCAGGAGCGCGGGGAAATGACCGATGGCAACTTCCGTGTAGGTTCCCAGGCCGCCGGCGGAGGGCATCATCAGCGACAGTTCGGAGAAGGAAGCGACATAGGTCAGGGCCAGCACAAAGGCGACCACGAATGCCGCCACCACGACCCATGACGAAGCCGCGCTGGCCAGGCCGATGCCCTGCAGGACACCGACCAGCCCGACCTGGGAAATGGCGATGCCGACAATGATCGCGACCAGGGAAGGCGGGCCAAGTACCTTGGCAAACCGGGCGCCGCGTTCGGCATCAGCCATTCATTCCTCCCCATTGACGACAATTGGAACGGCCAGCACCGCCTCCCCGAACATCACCGGGTCAGGACGCTGACAATCCTGGCAAAGGCACCCACGCAGAAATTGCGCAGCGATCCGAAATCGTTCTCTTCGTAGCCGAATATCTTGCCGGTCGTCTTCATGGAACGCAGATCGACGCAAATCACCCCCAGCGTCGGGACGACCTTTTCCCGCCAGACAAACAGGTAGAGGTCGTCACGAATCTTGTAGTAATGACAGCGGTCGGTATCGCACAAACCGTATTCGGAACCTTCCAGACAATGCCAGGAATAGAAGTTGTCGTTCAGATAGATATGTTCATAGTTTTCATGCTTGCTGTAGCGGTATTCGACGCGCTTGCCGATCAGATCGCGGGTCGTCTGGGGGAGTTGCGCGCTGTCGCCAAATTCCCGATCGATGGTGCCGCGCAGGAAGGTGCAGCCGACACCGGTCAACTCGAGCTTGCGCTCGATCCGCTCGAGCAATGACAGCGATGCCGCCGCCTGATCCGGCAACTGGCCGATGACCGCAATGAAAACCGCGTTTTCGACATCGAGGATCAGGCTGACGGTCGTTGCCCTTTCCGAACGCTTGGCAAAATCGACGAAATACACCCCCGCACGCGGTTTGGTCGCCACGTAGCTTTCGTGATCGGAAGTCGGGCCGGCCCCGCCATTCAGCACCTCCCAGGACATCTGGTCGTAGGTCATGAAACGGTGCCTGATGACCGATCCGTTCTCGAAATGCAGGGTCATCTCCTTGCCGGCCAGATCGCCGACCGGCGGCAGACAGTTGTTTTCCGGGGCGAACGCATCGCCCAGGGAACCGACGGGAATCCACTCTTGAATCATTTTTATCTCCTGAAAACAGGTCTACATAAGGAAGGGCGCGACCCGGAAGCCGGGGATCGCCGCGAGCGGCGAGCGCTAGGGTGCCGTTGCCTTTTTCCGCAGCGGCCAGAAAGCGAAGTAGCTGGCAAAAGTCACCATTGCCGGGAAGGTCACTGCCAGCATCGCCGAAGCCAGCCATAGTTCGAGCGGATAGCCGGGGCCACCGGAGGGCAGCCCGAAGCCAGCGACAGCGACCAGCTGATAGAGGAACAACATGACGATGGCCAGCGCTCCCCCGAACAGCGACAACAGCAAGCCGCGCCACGGTTGCGCCAGCCTTACGCCGGGCAGGCCTTCGAACATCACCAGAAGGATGAAGAAGCCGAAATTGATCGTGACGCAGACCCGGACCATGAACAGCACCATGTCCATGCCGCCGCGCTCGACGCAGAACAGCCAGAGGAGTGTGGTGACGACGGTGACGATGGCGGTGGCCAGCAGCCCCATCCACGGTTGCCTGCCCAGTCCCGGGAAACGCCGGGCGAGCACGCTGAGCGGCCAGAAATCGAAGAGCACCAGGGCCAGCATCGGGACCACGGCGGCGATGCTGACGACCAGTGGCTGCCAGGCCATGAAGGCGCCTTGCGGATCGAGATCGGCACGGTAGAACGGCGCCTCGGCCAGGAAGGCGAAGTTGAACAACAGGCGGAACAACAGCCAGGCGAGCAGATAGGTCGCAATGATCAATGCCGCACCGAGGATGCCGGGATGCCGGCAGAAGCGGCTGAACGGCCAGGTCTGCAGCGGGATGACGAGAAACAGCATGACCGGCACGGCGAAGATCAGATACATGTTCACGAAAGGCGTCGGGGGCGCCATGCCGCCGCCAATCGTCAGCCATGCCAGATAGCCGATCACCCCGCCGAGCAGCGCGTTGAGGATGAAAAAGGCCAGACCGCGCCAGGGTTGCGGCAAATCCGCCAGGTATTTCGGCCAGGCGCTCTGCCAGACGAGACTGATGACAATCTGCGTCGGTACCATCGCCACCAGACCGAGCGTGGCCCAGCCGATCAGGAAGTCCGGTCCCATCGCCGCAGACAGCGCCAGGGAAGCGGCGATGACGACAAAGGCCGCGAGTCCGCCGGTGCGTAACGAAACTGGATCATGGCTGGCCATGGCTTACCCCTTTCCACCGCGCCGCCCGGAAATGGGTTGGGCACAGCATGCTTATTTACAAATATGTTCGTGATTTCCGGCAAAAAATGGCGGCCACAGCCGCCTTCGCCGACGCGACGTTCAGTGTGACGGGACCGCCCGTTCCATCTGTTCCAGCAACTTCACCCGCAGGCCGGGAATGTCATCCGGCACCGAGGCACGGTAGCCTTTGACCTCGGCTGCGGTGTACGGCTGGAAGTCTGCCGGTACGCTGCCGCCGCCGATGTTGCGCATCACCCAGGTCAGCAAGGCCGCCGTTTCCGCGTCACTCAGCGGCGTATGCAGCGTGCCCGGCACCTGCGACAGGTAGGCCCGGCCGCCAGGTACGCGCAGGAAATGACCGACTTCATCGCGCATCGACGGGATGCCATTGGCCGGCGAACCGGTACCGTCGGCCTGGTGGCAGCCCATGCAGTAGAGGCGGTAATTCTTCTGCTCGATGTCGGTGGCCGCCGGGGCCGTGCCGATGGCGCTCAGGCCAAGAATCAGCAGCAAGGTGTGGCGGTAACGGAAAGGCATCATTGGCGGCGCCTCAGTCGGTTTCGGCGCGCCAGGCACGCAGCTGTCTGGCCGTCGGCTTGCTGGCCCGCAGCGCGGCAAAGTCCTCCGCCGTGAATGGTGTGTGTGCCGCCGGCAGATCGGCAGCGTTGAAGGTGGCCAGCACATGATTGACCACGGCCGCCAATTCGGTGTCCGGCAGGTGCGCCCAGGACGGCATCATGCCGGTGTAGGTGACGCCCTTGGAGACCATCTTGCCGGCCAGGCCGGAGAGGACAATGCCCGGCACGTACTGACGCACGGCCAGGCGCTTGCCGAGTGTGCCCTGTAGCGGCGGCGCCAGGCCATCGGCACCGGCGCCATCCGGCTGATGACAGGAAGCACAGTTGGCTTCATACACCGCCTTGCCGTCGGCGGCGCCCGCCAGCCCGGCGACCACGGCGAGCACCAGGGGCAGCAGGCGGCGGCTCATGACTGCCCCTCTTCGAGACCGACGATGATCGACACGGTGCAGTGGTAATGGCTGCTCTGGTTGGCCATGCACCAGTTGATGTCGTTGTGCACGCCCATCCGGTAGCCCGGCCGCTCGCGCAAGTTGGTGTTGCAGAAGCAGCGGCCGCAGGCGGTCTTGCCGCAGCAGTCGTTGTAGCTGATCAGGTAGTCGCGCCCGTCGGCCGGGTTGTGGCAGGTGCCGACCCAGGACACCGCCGAGGGCGTGCTGCCCGGCGGGCAGGTGGTCATGGTGCCGCCGCAGCAGGAGCAGAGGAAGCCGTCCACGCTGCAATGACGCCAGTAGTCGCAATCGTTTTCGGTCGGTTCGCCCTTCTTTTTGCCGCCGCCATGGCCGCCGGCGGCGTGGGCATTGGTCCGGTCGAAAGGCAGCACCGGCAGCGTGAAAGCGGTAGCCACCAGCAGCTTGCCGACGCCGACGAGGAAGCCGCGGCGGGCACTGCCTTGCGCCACCGTGCGCGTCCGGCGCTCGGTGTAGCGGTCGAGGAGTTTGAGGAAATCCATGGTTTACCCCTTCTCCGGCTGCGCCTCGATGGCGGCCAGCTGACGGTCGATGTGCTCCTGCACCGAGGCAATGCCGCTTTCGTAGGCGGTCATCAGGCTTTCGACCTGCTCACGGGAATTGACCAGGCCCTTGGCGCGGATGAAACCCTTGGCGTCGAGCAGGATGCAGTAGGGCAGCTTGGCGATCTTGTAGGTCATGCCCAGCGGCTGCGACAGCACGTAGGGAAAATCACCCAGCTGGTACTGGTCGCGGAAGGCGGCATGCTCCGGGCGGTCACCGTCGGAAGCCAGCACGACGTTGAGCCAACGCCCTTCGCGGGCCTGAACCGAGCGGATGATCGGCAGCAGCTTCTTGCACACCGGGCAGGTCGGCGACAGGAAGAAGAGCAGCGTGCTCTTCTCGGCGGCGGCGCCGATGGTCAGCGCCTGGCCTTCCCAGGTATTGACGGCGACCGGCGGCGCCAGTTCGCCGACCTTGGGGCCGTGATCCATCATCAGCGCCCCCATCGGCGCGACCCGTTCGTAGAGGATGCCGATCTGGCGGGACAGCGCGAGGACGCAAACGCCGAGCGCGATGACGATGATCCAGAGGACGATTACGGAGAGAACGAGCGGATCCATCATGATTGCAACTCCTTCAGAAGCGGTTGATTGGCCAGCAGCTGGTTGGCGGCGGCATAGACGACGAGCAGGGCCAGGATGGCGCCGGCGACGCTGATGTAATCGACGGGCCCGAGGGCACGCGGCAGTTCCTCGGCGGCGGCCACGGCGGCGATGCCGGCAAGTCCGGCATTGCGCACAACCAGGCCCCAGGAAATGCGCTGGTTGCCGGCGCCACAGCCGCATTCGATGCGCCCGGCACCGCGCAGCAGGGCCACGGCGACGCCGCCGCTGGCGACGGCGAGGACCACCAGGGCGAGCAGCACACCAAGGGAACGGGTCGCCTCGGGAATCAGCGCGATGCCGGCGAGCAGTTCGAGCAAGGGAAAGGTGCGGGCGAACAGGGCGGCGGCCCGGCCGCCAAGCAGACCGTAGTTGTCGACGGCGTAGCGGAACAGTTCGATATCGCGCAACTTGCCCAGCGCCCCGACGATCAGGATGATGCCGACGGCCGCGGCGGCGGCGTGAACGATCACCGGGTCATTGAGGAAAGCGATTTCCGGCATCTCAGCGTACCTCCATGAAGATCGAGGTCTCGCCGACGCCGGTCATCTTCGACTGCACCGGGTAGCCCTTGGCGATCCGGCGGGCGAGGATCTCGCCGCGCTCGACGTTGAGCAGGTAGAGCAGCGGCGTCTCGCCCTGGCTGGCGACCAGCGAAATGGCGCCGTTCGACGGGATGCGGGCGACGCGCTGGCGGCTGTCCACATTGAAGGCCCAGATTTCCCTGGAGGGATTCTTGTGCGAGCCCTCCTCGCCCTTGTCGTGCATGTTCACGTAAAGCGTGCCGGAGGCGCGATGCATGGTCGTCACCTGCATGCCGCCCGGCCGCCAGGCCTGCTTGCGGTCGCGGCCATCGAGCAGCGGCCACGACGCCGGGAAGGAGGGCTGCTCGCCGGCCAGCACCACCGGATAGACGTTGCCGTTGTAGGAGACGAAATAGCGCTCGTCGCCGCGCATCTCCGGATGCACGTAGATCGGATCCTGGTCCGGGTCGAAGAAGCGGGCGCTGCGCTCGCGGCGCTGCGGCTGACCATTCTCGTCCAGCGTCACGGTGAGCAGCGTGCCGTCACCGCAGATGGTCGAGAAGCGATGACCGCTGTTCCACGCCTGGATCGACCAGCAACCGGGGGTCTGCACCTCGGTGACGAACTTCTTTGCCTGCAGGTCGACGACGGTCACGGAAGTGGCTGGCGTCGCGTTCTGCACATAGAGAAAGCGGCCGTCGGCACTGGGCACCAGCATGCTGCGGTAGGAGGCGGCCTGCGCCTTTTTCGCCGGGATGTCGATTTCCGCCGTCAGTTCCAGCGTCTCGGCGTCGTGCACTTCGACGACGTCGCTACGCTGGCCGCGGTAAAGGCGCGGGTAGTAGGTAGTGGCCAGGTAGATGGACTTGCCGTCGGCCGAGACCGTAGTCAGCGCGCCGTAGCCGCTGACCACCTGACCGAGGAAACGCCCGGCCTTGCCGTCGACGACGTGGATACGGCCGTCGACCATGTGATTGAAGACGAAATCGGTGACGTACAGCCGGTTGCCGTCCGGCGGCGTCAGTCGTTCAACCGTTATTTCCTCTTCCGGCAGCGGTGGCGGCCGCCCCGTCTGGCCGATCGCGCTGGCGGATGCAAGGCAGGCCTGCACCAGCAAGGCGATCAATATCTTGTTTTTGGGCATCGTCTGACCTCGCTCGACTCTGTTGAGAATGCGAGGTCAGTATCTGGCGGAGCCCCCTTCAGGCTGTATCAAGAATCGGCAAAAAGACGGGATCAGGAGTGCAGGCGCTGCAGCGGCGTCTGCGACGGCAGTTCGCCGAACAGGCGGCGATAATCCTGGGCCAGTTGCGACAGGTGCCAGAAGCCCCAGCGCGCCGCCACGTCGCCGATCGATTCACGCAGCGGGTCGCGCGCCTTCAATGCCCGGCGGAACCCATTCAGACGGGTGGCCTTCAGGTAGTGCTGCGGCGAGATGCCGAAGATTTCCTGAATGGCGTTCTGCAGCGTCCGCCGGGTGACGCCGATCTCACTGCAGATGTCGGTGATGCTCAGCGCCGATTCCGGATGGGCGTCGAGGTAGGCGCGCACGCGGCGAACGATGCGTTCGCGATTGGGGCAGATGCCGGCGACCTGGCCTCCCAGCCCGGCAGTGATGGTTTCGTTGAGCAAGGCGTAGAACTCTTCCGCCAGCTGCTTCAGGTTGGATGGCACCAGCAGGTGCTCCGGCGCCTCCCGGCCGGTCTCGAAAGCATTCACCAGCAAGTCGGCAAGGGCACCGCAATGCTGTGGGTCAATTGTCTTGCCGCTGTTCAGCAGGTCGCGCTCCAGTTCGCGGTAATCGATCAACGGATCGTCGAGGCTGGCGCACAGTTCCTGCGGCGAGAACACCGCCGCCAGGAGGTCAAAGCGCTCCGGCGTGCGGATCTCGAACTCTGTACGCGGATCGAGCAGCGCCGCCGAGCGCGGGCGCATGATGCCGCCGCAATGATATCCGTGCTCCGCCGGACTCAATACGGCACCGATGGCGAACACACCGCGCGGCGTGCAGCCCTTCTGCAGGATGACGCGATTGCTTGTCTCGCGGATCAGGGTCAGCGCCGGCAACTGGATTTCCTGCAACGAGCCGTTGAAACTCCCGGCCGATAACTGGTCGTAACGCTGCCCCCACTGGGCATAGGTCAGGGAGGACGCCTGCAGGTCGACATCGGCATGCTGGCTGGCGCGACAGTGCACCGCACCATGCCCCATGACGGATTCCATGATCAAGTTCATTTACGCCCTCCGTAACCAATTTCTTTTGATGCAACCGTTAATATATTAGTGAGTCTGGCGGAATGGTCAATAGCGTTTTTCATTGCAGCGGAAAAAGGAAAACGGGTGGCGCGATCATGCAAAAAACTGGCCAGCCAAGGGCCGGGAACGCGCTTATTCACATGGAATTCAACACTCAGCCCGAGACGGCCGCCAGATAATGACTCATGCCATTACGATAGTTTTCCGGCATTCCATAGTGATGCTGAACAAGCGCGCGGCTTTGTCGCAAAGGCACCACAATGAAAACTTTCCCCCTCGCCGCGCACCAAGAAATATCGCGACGTCTGCTGAGCCGCCCCGTGGAAGCCGCTATGGTTTCCGTGCCCGTGCGGCTACCACTCCCTCGATCTCTTCCGCAGCCCGCGGGTGTGCCTGCAAGCGCTCCAACACCAGCGGCACGGCGCGGGTCAGATAGCGCCGGGCCGATTTGGGCAGGTCAAGGATGGCAGCCTCGATCGCGCCTGGAAATTTGTCGCCCAGCGCGGCCAGGAGAACCGCCGCCTGGAAGATGTCCTTGTCCGTCTTCGCATCGCGCGAAGTGCGCAACTGCGAAACGACAAGCTTGTGAATCGCGTAGCGCTCAGCCACCGGCACCCGTACCGGACAGCATCCCTCCCGGGAAATCAGGGTGACGAGCGAGGCTTGTTCCAGCACGTACGCCAGGTAGGGCAAGGCGGTGGCATGCGCTTGCAACTCCGGTACCGGGACGGTGACAATTTCGGCGTCCGCCGACGGCACCAGCAGATCAACGTGAAATCGGGACATACCTTGCTGCTTGAAGCTGGTGAAGGGGGCGCGCACATCGAGCTGCGGCACCTCGACAAAATTGATCCCGCTCCCGCGCAGCATCTCAAGAAACCCAGCCGCTGGCGGACTGGCGAAGGCGAGCATTTCGCGCCGGGCAATGTCGATGTCCTCAGTGGCGTAGGCGGCCGCCCTGACTCCCATCTGATTGAGCAGAACACCGAAAGCATGCGACCCGACGAGTGTCGCGCCCGCGGCAAACAGGCCATGTACATGCAAGCTGGCGAGCGTCGCGTAGGTCTTCGCATCAGCCACCTGGAAACCCTCGCGCGCCAGCAAACGCAGATCAGGAATCAGCGCCTTGGCCTCCTCAATCTTGGCGCGCAATGAGTCGGCCTCGATTAGCGCGTCGGCGACCAGCCCCAGATACCTCTCCCGTTGCACGCCAGCCCCATCGTAGTAGCGATGCACGTAGTACTCGACACCCTTCTGGTTTTTTCGTGTCGTGACCGACCCCGGAGAGCCACAGAACACCGCAGCTCCGGCCTTGGCATGGCCATCAATCGACCCGAACAGCGAGGTCAGTGCCGGGGATAGTGTTTGATAAAGCGGGCTGGTCATCAGCGCAAAGCCAGTCATGTCGATGTGGCATCCTATATCCCGTGACTACCGCGCACAAGGGATACCCCATCTTCAATAGCGACAAGCAACAATGCCTGTTATCTCGCGATGACAGGCATTGTTCAATTCACCGCACCCTCTTTTGCATGACAAATGAAAGCCTTTACACCCGCTTGAACAGCGGGCTGCGCACCTGCTGGGCGTCGGCGGCGGAGAAGAATTTCTCGGTGTAGATGTCGCGTTCGAACAGACGGCCCTGCATCAGGGTGGTGATGCAGGCTTCAATCATCACCGGCGGCCCGCACAGGTAGGCCTTGTTGCCGCGGAAGTCGTTGTCGAAGTGGGCCTTGGCGGCTTCGTGAACGAAGCCGCGGAAACCCGTCCAGCCGCTGTCCGCCGGCTCGTCGTTGAGGGCAGGGACATAGGTGAAGTTGGCATGCTGCGCCGCCAGTTCGACGAATTCCTGGTGGTAGTACAGCTCGCCCTGGTTGCGCGCGCCGTAGACCAGGGTGATGGGTAGCTCGCTGCCCTCTTCCAGCAGGTCGAGGATCATTGAGCGCGGGCTGGACAGGCCGGAGCCACCGGCCATGAACAGCGACGGCACATTCGCCGATTTGTGCACGAAGAAGCGGCCGTAGGGACCAGAGACGGTTATCTGGTCGCCGACCTTGAGTTCGTTGTGCAGCCAGGTGGTGCCGGCACCGCCGGGAACAATACGGATGTTCAGTTCGATCTCGTTGCCGGAGGACGGTGCATTGGCCAGCGAGAAGGCGCGGTGGCCCAGATCGTTCGGCAGGTACAGGTTGATGTACTGGCCGGCCTGGAAATCGAGCACTTCATCGTCCGGCAGCTTGAGCCAGATGCCCTTGATGGTCGGTGTCAGGTTCTCGATGCGGCTGACCGTGCCGTGGAAATCCTTGACCGGGATGTCACGGGCGTCTTCGTCGATTTCCATCTCGACTTCGATGACGGTGTCGGCTTCCAGCGTCGCGCAGCAGGCCAGCGCCTGGCCTTCCTCGCGCTCGTAATCCATCAGCGCGAAGCTGGACGAATTCTGGTGATCGACCTCGCCATCGGTGATGCACACCTTGCAGGTGGCGCAATAGCCCTGGCCGCAGGCATGCGGCAGGTAGATGCCGGCGCGCAGGGCGGCGTCGAGGATGCTCTGGCCGTCCTCGACTTCGATGCTGCGGCCGAGCGGCTCGATGGTCAGTTCGTAGCTCATGTTCTTGTCTCCGCGGGGGAAGTGCGGGCCACCGGACGAACAACGGCCCGGTGCCCGGCTTGTTTTTAGTAGCCCGTGCCGGCGATGCCATCCAGGCCCGGCGTGCGGAAACGGATCAGGTCCTTGTGGCCGATACCGTTCTCGGCGAGGCTCTTGTTGCGGTCCGGCGTGAACGGCGTGTTGCCGTTCTGCCAGATGGCCTTGTCCCAGTCGATGTGCTGCCAGTCCGGGTGATAGCTGAAGCAGGCGGCCATTTCATCGAGCACGGCGGCGAACGGCGTTTCCGGCTTCATGGCCAGCACGAAGGGACGCGAGAACATGCGGTGGCGTTCCCAGTTCACGTACAGCAACTGGCGGCCCTGGTAGTTCTCGAGCGCATCGCGCGACTTGAACTCGTAGGGGGCAAGAGTTTTCAACATGGTCATGGCTGTCTCCTTTTAGTTCTTGGTCGCTTGTTCGCGCCAGGCGGCAAAGTTCTTCTGGTCCTCGGAGCCGTTGAAGTCGCCGAGGGCGCGCTTGTCGAGCTTCCAGTAGCCGAGCATGTCCTGACCCGGCTTGAAGTCCGGCGCGCTGGTATCGACACCGTCCGGCTCGCAATTGCCCTGCAGCACCTGGTGCGAGGAGATGAAGGTCTGCACGTACTTCTCCGGCTCGTTGTCGAAGATTTCCTTGCAGTGGTCGGAACAGGTGTGGAACTTCTCGCCCTGGTAGATCGACTCGCGGAAGCACATCTCCATCGGGTCGCCCGGCTCGTTGAACTTCATGGTGCTGACGCAGACCTGGCAGTTCATCGGCGCCGTCTTGTTGTCGAAGCGGTTGCCGGCCTTTTCCTGGGCGTCGAAGTATTCGAGCACCGGACGGTAGTACTGGTCGAAGGTGTTGGGATACTTCTCGGACAGCCAGTCCATTTCGTCCGGCGTCGGAATCCAGGTGTGGAAGGGCGTCGCCTGCGGCTTCATGTAGAAACCGATCCACGACTGGTGGGAGACGTGTTCCTTTTCCTCGATGGTCTGGCTGAAACACTTGGGAATGGTGATGCCGTAGCGGGCCAGGTCCTTGAACAGGGCGCCGCCGTTTTCCTCGACGTACATTTCCCAGGCTTCCTTGAAGCTCATGATGCGCTTGGGCAGCATGTAGTCCATCATCATGCCGACGGAAGCGAGCTTGCGGGTGCCGCGCCAGGTCCACTTGTCGATCCAGCGCTGGACGATGGGCAGGTTGTCCGGATCTTGTTCCAGCATGAACTTGATGCATTCGAGGCCGAGCGTCATGTGCCGGGCTTCGTCGGACTGCGCCGAGAAGCCGACGGTCATTGCCGCCATGTCGCCGTTGTAGGCCGCACCAGAAATGAAGGGCACGAACAGGATGTTGGTCAGCACGTATTCGAAGGCGAAGCCGATGGCGACCATGAATTCGAACGGGCCGGCGGTGATGGCGTCGTCGAAGAAGGACTTGCCGTCCGACAGGTACCACATGCGGGATTGTTGATGGGCGAACTCGTCCATCCCGTTGTAGTACTTGTTGTAGTTGGAGATCGAGTGGATCTGCGTCTGGAAGTGACGGTACTCGTCGACCGCCTGCATCTGGCAGGCAACACGCGGACCGGCACCGTTCATCTGCCGGCCCATCATCGAGAAGCCACGGGCGGCCATCAGTTCCAGCGGCGGGGTGGAACCGAGGAACAGCTTGAGGACGTTGATGTAACGGGCGTCGGTGACCGACAGGTGGCCGTTGTTCTGGTTGAAGCCATCGAGGATGGCGTACAGCTTGCGCTCCTTCTCCGACTGGTACTTCCAGTAGGCGTCCATGGTCAGGCGGAAGGGATCTTCCCACTTGTCCCAGTCGTGAATCTTGATGCCTTCGTAGGTGGTCTGCGGGAAGACGTCTTCCATTTTCTGGTAGGTCGTGTCCCAGGCCAGATCGCGGGTCATCAGGGCATAGCGCTCTTTGAGGCCGAGCTTCTTGGCAACTTTCATATCCATGGTCTTTGCTCCTTGCGCGCCGGAATCAGGAATTCCAGCTCAGGGTGAATTCGTCGTCGGTCTCGTCGAGGTTGCCGGAGATGGTGATCAGGTGCAGTTGCAGTTCCTGCAGATCGAACTCCCGACCCATCTTTTCGCTGACCGTCTCGCGCTTGATGACCAGGCGGTTGGGCACGTCGATCTTCACCATCGACGGCTGGTCGTCGACCATGGCGTTCGGGTTGTCCTCGAGGATGGCTTCGACGATGCAGCGGGATTCGTCGTTCTTCTGAAAAGCGATGAAGGCGTTGGACATGCGGCTTCCTTTACAGGGCGATGCCGGCCTTGGCGGCGCGGGCATTCAGGTTCTGGACCAGTTCGTCCATGATGGCGTCGGCTTCGGCGCCGAAGGCCAGGGTGGCGACCGGCTGCAGGGCGATGACGGCGCGCTCGCGCCAGTGCTTGATCCACTCGGCCAGCTTGGCCTTGTTGGCGGGGTTGTCGGCGGCGGCGGTCTTGAGGATGGAATCCATCCACTTGGTGGTTTCGCCGAACCATTCGCGCTGGAAGCGGGTCAGCATCGAGAACACCGGGCTATAGGCAGCGTTCAGCTTCTCGTTGTAGCGCTCGTAGATCAGCGGATAGAGCAGGCCCTCAAGGGCGAAATCCTGGGCGACCAGCACTTCGAACCAGTCCTTCTCGACCATCAGGTCTTCGACGTAGCGGCGCAATTCCTGCCACTCGGCGCCTTCCAGCCAGGCGGTCTTGGCTGCAACCAGGGCGTCCAGATCGTTGAAGGCGAGGCCGAGGCGGCTGGTGTACTGGGCGGCACCGAGCTGGTCCATGCTGGCGTAGCAGGCGGCCTGGGAAATGGCGATACCGTAACCGTAGGAAGAGACATAGGCCTTGTTCAGGTTGGAGGCCCAGGCGACGTGGCGCAATGGCAGGAAGACCTTCAGCGCCTGGTCCTTGCCAGCGGCCGGATAGGCAGCGGCCAGGCCCAGTTCGTCAACCAGGTCGAAGTCGCCTTCGGCGATCTCCTGCATCTTGCCGCGCGCCAGCGTCCACGCGCCGTAGTAGTACTGGCGCGGATCCTTCAGCGCGTACCAGTCCTTCATGGCGATCGCGGTGCGCGTTTCGTCGAAGATGTCGTACTGCGGCTCCCAGGTCGGGCGGTAGTGGTAGTTCTCCACCGGCTGCAGGTCCATCGTCGCCTCGATGTAGCGCGACGCCGGCTTGTCGGCGCCCATGCGCCGGGCCAGATGGCCAAAGGTCTGGCGCAGCGGTGTGATGCTGACCGTCCTCAAATCGATTGCCATGTTTGTCTCCTCAAAAATCGCGAAGGCTGCGGCGAGACCGCAACCGAATAGTGAAAATTCCTAGCGGAAACGCTGATGCGTCGCCTGATGCAGATTCCAGTTGAAATCGGCGTCGGCCGCCTCGGCATCTGCCGGCGCCGGCTTGTCGCCGGTCAGCAGTTCGACCCCGTTGGCTGCACAGAACTCATCGAAGGCCGCCTTGGGCATGACCAGCTCGGCCGCCACATCGGGATCGCCGACGGCGAACTCGAACTCGATCAGGCCGTTGGGCAGGGTGCGCATGACGCGCACAAACTTGCGCGTGATGTCGAAATTGCCTTCTGCCATGTCGTCTCGCTCCTCGTTCCTCGACTGCCTTGCGACAGCTCTCTGATGGAGCTCATTAAACCTTTTACTAAGATGTTAATGAATGGACGTTTGGGGAAATGACTTGTACTTTTCGTAACCAGGAGGATCAGGCCTGGCCGGCCAGGCGGAACTGGCTCGGCGGCGTGCCGGTGCGCTTGGTAAAGAAGCGCGAGAAATAGGCCGGGTCGGCGAAGCCCAGCTGGTAGCTGATCTCGCTGACTGGCACCGCCGAGAAGCGCAGCAGGCGGCGCGCCTCCTGCAGCAGGCGTTCGTGCACGATCTCCTTCGACGGCAGGTCGGCCATGCGCCGGCAGATGTCGTTCAGTCGCGCCTCGGTTACCGACAGGCGGCCGGCGTATTCGCTCAGAGTCAGGTGGTCGCGGAAATGCGCCTCGACCAGATCGCAGAACTGCAGGAACAGGCGGACGTCCTCGCTGCGCTCGCTGCGCGCCACGGCCCCCGGCTCGTGCGCCAGCAGCAGGCGGCTGAGATGGATGAAGGCGCATTCGCCGAGCGCCCGCAACAGGGCCGAATGCCCCTTGCCGTCGCCTTCGGCCTCGCGCTGCAGTAATTCGACGGTACGCACGAGGGCGTCGAAATCGGCGGCGCTGGCGGTCGGCAAACGCGACAGCTCGACGAAGGCCGCCGTGCGCAGCAGGGTATCCGGCCACTGGCCGGGCATGGCGCGGTACCAGTCACGCACCACCTCCTGTCGGACGGTCAGCACATGGCCGTCGGTGTCCTCTTCGGAATAGAAGGAGTGCGGCAGCGTCGGCGGCGTGAAGATGAGCAGCGGCGCATCGCCGCAGTAAACGCCGTCGTCCAGATTGAGGCGGATGCTGCCACGCACCAGGATATGCAGCTGAAAGAAGCAGTAATGCCGATGCGCCGGTGTGTTGCGGCCGAAGAAATCCGCCAGGCGGCCGAAAGTCTCGTAGTGGATCTCGCACTCCGGATCGCGTTGATCATAGACCCGGCCGATGTGGATATCGGGAATGGCCTGAAGCGGTGCACCAGTCATTTCCACCCTCCTCCAGGATTCGCCGAAACCGCCGGAAACCGCTTGTTTTCCGGCACCATCCTTTCTGATTCAATCACTAACATATTAGCCAGTCAACTGGTATCATTTAGCCCAAGCATTGACCGCTAATGCCCGCCCCCGAACCCGATCCGAGCGCCACCGCCATGTCACGCAAACTAGCCTACCGCAATCTGCCGCAGCTCTTCCTGAAAGCGCGCGAAGAGCTATTGTGTCACTTCCGCCCGATCATCACCCACTTCGGCCTGACCGAACAGCAATGGCGCATCTTGCGCGCCCTCGCCGAAATGGAACAGATGGAACCGCGGGAAATCTGCGAGACCTGCCACATCCTCAGTCCGAGCATGACCGGCGTCCTCTCGCGCATGGAGGAAATGGGCCTGATCACCCGCGAACGCATGGCCGAGGACCAGCGCCGCGTCCTCGTGCGGATGACGCCGAAGAGCGAAAAACTAGTCTCCGAACTCGGCCCGCTGATCGTCGAGCAGTACAAGATCATCGAACAATCCTTCGGTCCGGAACTGATCCAGCAGCTCTACGACGTGATGGACAAGGTCATCGCCGCCGAACGCGCCCCGATCGCCCGCGTGCCGCTGCCGCCGAAGAAGGATTGGTCGACGATTTCTGGCTGATGTGCACGGCGACTAATCCGGCCGCCAAAGACCGGGCCGCAGTCGCCTGCTTGCGGACCTTCGCAACGCTTCTTTAAAGCTGCCACTGATCCGGCTCGGCAAGTCTTTTCACGACTTGCCGGCATGCGCACCTCTGGACATGCCTGAATTAGCAGTAGGACCAAGCCACCACTCCAAGCCGCGCCTACTGCGTGCCAATACGTTTGACCTAGGTCAGTCGACATGGAGATAGCGCCCCTGGGGCGCCTCGGCAGGCTCATGATCTGAAGGGAGGGGTTACCCTCGAAGGAGAATTCAGATGCCCTCGAAATGCTTACCCGCGCAACTATCCGCGATGAGTCCTGAAGCCGAAGCGCGCCTCAGGCAGCCACACCCCGGCAATACGCCAAAGCACACTGTTAAATCCCTGCTCCACGAACTCCAAGCGCACCAGATCGAACTGGAGACGCAAAAAAAACAACTGCGACTGCTCGAGGCCGCGCTGGAAGAGTCGCGTGAGCGTTATTCATTTCTGTACGAATCCGCCCCCGTCGCTTACCTCACGCTCGACGTCTCCGGCCGGATTACCGAAGCCAATCGGACCGCCTCTACCTTGCTTGGCGAAAGCTATCTGGAGCTTCGCCACAGCGACTTTGTGCGCTTGGTCATTGGCGAAGATCAAGGCCTCTGGAACCAGAATTTTGGCCTTTTGTTGAAACACGGCGGACAACAGCAATGCATCCTGAATATGCGGCGAAAAAATGGAACGTTCTTCAACGGACATCTTCACTACTCACGCATAAGCAAGAGCGGCGGCGTACCGGAACTGCACATTGCCCTTGCCGACATCACGATTCAAAAGAACACCGAGCAGGCGCGATGGCGGCTCGAGGAACGTCTGAGTCAACTGACCCGGCGCGAGCGGGATGTTCTTGCCTTGGCCATTGCCGGCATTCCCAACAAGACCATCTCCAGTCGATTGGCGATCAACCAGCGCACCGTCGAAAACCATCGCGCGCGCATTCATAAGAAGACGGGCGTCGATTCATTGCTGGAACTGGCCCAACAGGCAGCTACGGCGGGCATTTCCCTGGAGAGGATTTCCGAAATGCTGGCGTGACCGCAAGCAAAATCGCGCCGTCAGCTGGCGCCTTGTCTTTGCATCATGCGCGCCGGTCAGGGAAAGGGCCATTTGTCGTGCGTAAACCGGTCTGGTACGACAGGAAAACTCTGCGTAAATTAGCGCCCGTCAAAGCGTTCCATTAGTAAGTGCAACAGCGCCTCCTGGCCAATGCCAGGTATGCCTTGCATAGCAATCCGAGGTGAGTTTTGCTGTCGTTTTGGGCCACCCAGGTTTTCTCGAAAAGGGCGCAGCAGATTTTGCTTCAATGTGTGTCTGTGCGTTACGCGCAACTTCCAGGATAACCAGCGGTGACAACTAGCAAAGTAGGGAAATCTTTGGCCAAGGCTGCCACCACAAGCAACACAGAAGCCGCAACGCCAACGACTGAAAAATTGCTGGCCGCCAAGGCACCAGGCACTCCCCGCCCCCCCCGGAAGCCAATGGAAAAACACAGTTCCAACAAGAGCGAGCCGGAAACAGGCGCCGACACTATTACCGATACGCCGCTCTATTACGTCGGTATCGGCGCCTCGGCGGGCGGCCTGGAAGCGCTTCGCCCCTTTGTCGCAGGCCTGCCGGCCCATGCCAACATGACCTACATCGTGGCGCAGCACATGTCGCCCGATCATCGCAGCCTGATGGTCGAACTGCTGGCTCGCGAAACCACGCTCAAGGTGGCGGAGGCAAGCAACAACCTGCCGCCGAAGGCCGACACCATTTATGTGGCACCGCCCAACTCCGATGTCACGGTAACCAACGGCAAGCTGCACGTCAGCAAGCCCACCAACACGGTTGGCCCCAAACCCTCGGTAGACCGCTTCTTCGTCAGTCTGGCCGACGATCAGGAAGACCGCGCCATTGGCATCATCCTCTCCGGCACCGGTTCCGATGGGGCACGCGGCATCAAGGCAATCAAGGCAGCGGGCGGCATTACCATCGCCCAGGAACCGAAATCGGCCAAGTACGACAGCATGCCGAATGCCGCCATCCGGGCTGGTGGTGCCGACCTGGTTCTGCCGCCGCACGAAATTGCCCACCAGCTTATTGCCATTGTTCAGCGACCGCGGGCGTCAATCGCCGATGATGTCGATGAGGCGCCGCCGTCCTCCATCCGCGGCATCATCCGCCAGATAGCCGCGCATACCGGCATGGATTTCTCGAATTACAAGGATGCGACGATTTCCCGGCAGATCCTGCGGCGCATGGCGGCAATGCAGATCCCCAGTCTTGATGCCTACGGCGAACACATTGCCCAGAATCGCCATGAACTGAGTGAACTGGCTGGCAACTTCCTGATCTGCGTGACCTCGTTCTTTCGTGACCCGGATTCATTCGAGGCGGTACGGCGCTGCCTGCGCGATGTGCTGAAAAGCAAGCAGCCGGGTGACGATATCCGGGTCTGGATTCCCGGCTGTGCCACGGGTGAGGAAGTCTATACCGTCGCCATCATTCTCGCCGAAGAGCTCGGCGAGTACCGGGACAAATACCGGATTCAGCTGTTCGCCACGGATATCAACAGCGATTCGGTCGCCACGGCACGCGCCGGAATCTACCCCGAAGCCGCGCTGAGCGAGCTCGACAGCCAGCTCATTGCCCGTTACTTTTCGGCCAAGGACGGGATGTACCGCATCGACCAGAGCCTGCGCGACATGACCTTGTTCGCCCGCCAGGATCTGGTTCAGGACCCACCATTTGTCCGTCTCGACATGATCAGCTGTCGCAACCTGCTGATTTACTTCAAGGCTGAACTGCAGGAGCGGGTGATGAAAATATTTCATTACTCCCTGGTCAATAACGGCATTTTGTTTCTCGGCAAGTCCGAGGCGGTGGGCCGGTTGGGCAACCTGTTCTCGGAGAAGGACCGCAAGCACAAAATTTTTATCAAGCGCCCGGTGGCTTCGCCCATCGTTGGCAGCTTTCCCAAAATGCGTGGCCTTCCCGGCAGTGAAACGCGTGACCTGAGCATCGAGAAAGTGGTCGTCACGCCGGCTTCTGTTCTTGCCCATGAGCGCCTTGTCGAAATCTACACGCCGGCCAGCTTGTTAATGACCAGCGCGGGTGATCTGCTCGAAATCTTCGGTGACTGTGGCAACTTCCTGGCCATCAAAAAGGGGAAAGCCGATTTCAATGTCTATACGTTGATCAAACCGCCTTTTCGCGCCGAGTTGCGGGCTTTCGCCCACCGCGTAACCCGGACCAAGCAGAGCGCCACATCCAGCCCGGTTGCTTTTGCCGAAGACGGCAAATCCAGGTACTACCGGATGGCGGTGCATTTCGTCGCTCTCTCGGGGCTGGACAACCCCGATCTGTTGCTGATCTGCTTCGAACCCGCCGAGGAGCGCTCGAGCGCGGTCAGCACGGGCGAGGAGTCCGGCCTGGGTACCAGCGAACGCATCAGCGAGCTCGAGCAAGAAATTGTCCTCAATCGCGAGAACCTGCAATCGGTGATTGAAGAACTGGAAACCGCCAACGAGGAACTACAGTCGCTCAACGAGGAAGCGCAGGCCGGCAATGAGGAACTGCAGGCCTCCAACGAAGAACTGGAAACCGCCAACGAGGAACTGCAAGCCTCCAACGAGGAACTGATCACCGTCAATGACGAACTCGGCTCGCGCACCATGGAGCTGGGTGAAACCAACACCGATCTGTCGAACATTCTCGACAGCCTGTGCCAGGCGATCGTGCTGATCGATCGCAATCTGAGCATCACCCGCCATAACCGGATTGCCCTCGATTTTTTCGAGATACCGCTGAATACCCGACCGAATCTGGCGAGTGTGCCGCTCCGCTTTCAGTTGCCGGGCATGCTGGGCCATATCAGCGAAGTTCTGACCAGCGGCAAGTTGGTCGAGTTGCAGTTCCATCGCGACGATGGAAAGCACTTCACGATGCGCCTTGCCCCCTACTTCGACAACGCCTCCAAGGGTTGCGCTGGTGTCGTGATGAACATCCTCGACATCTCCGAGAAGATGGAAGCCGAGGCCAGGCTCAAGCTCTCCGCCTCGGTATTCGAGCATGCTTCGGAAGCCACCCTGATCTCGGATGCCGATAACCGCATTCTCTCGGTCAATCCGGCATTTACCAGGATTACCGGTTATGCGGCCGAGGAAGTCATCGGCCAGACGCCGAAAATGCTCAACTCCGGCAAACACCCCAAGGAATTTTACAAGCACCTCTGGGCGACCCTGCTTGGCACCGGCTCATGGCAGGGCGAGATCCAGAATCGCCGCAAGAACGGCGACATCTACACCGAGTGGCTGTCGATCAATGTCCTCAAGGGGGACGACGACTCTGTCATTCGTCATATCGCGGTATTCAGCGACATTACCGATGCCAAGAAGGCCCAGGAAACCATCGAGCACCAGGCGGCTTTCGATGCCCTGACCGGTTTGCCCAACCGCAATCTGACGATGGACCGGCTCAGCCAGATGCTGAATCGCTGTCGGCGAAACAACCGTCTGTTCGCCGTGATGTTCCTCGATCTCGATCACTTCAAGTCGGTCAATGATGCGCTGGGGCATGCCGCGGGCGATGAACTGCTGGTCAAGACCGCCATGCGCATCAAGGGCGTATTGCGTGATTCGGATTCGGTGGGGCGCATGGGGGGCGACGAGTTCGTCGTGCTGCTCGGCGATCTGGGCAGCACCGACGATATCGTCCCGATTGCCAACAAAATCCTGATGGAAGTCCGCCAGCCCCTGCTCGTCGCCGGCCATACCCTGATGACGGCGACCAGCATCGGCATCACCGTCTATCCGATGGATGGCGATTCGCCGGAGACCATGCTGAAGAACGCTGATAGCGCGCTCTATGAAGCGAAGCGGAACGGGCGCAATACCTTCTGCTTCTTTACCCACCGCATGCAGGACGAGGCCAACAAACGCCACTGGATCGACAGCGAACTGAGTACCGCGGTGACGCAGCAGCGCCTGCATCTCTATTACCAGCCGATCATGGCCCTCGACACCATGGCCCTGGTCGGAGCCGAGGCCCTGCTGCGCTGGCAGCACCCGCTCAAGGGGTTCATTCCGCCGGACACATTCATCCCGATCGCCGAACAGAACGGCATGATTGGCCAGTTGAGCCAGTGGGTCATGGAAACCGGGCTCGCCGACTGGGAGCGCTGGAGCCGGGAGACCGGCAGGCAGTTGTCGTTATCTTTCAATCTGTCGGCGGCGCAGTTTGTTGATCGCGAACACATCGAGAAAATGGTCAGGCTCCTGAAAGACAGCGGTCTCGCCAGCCAGCGCCGGGTGATTGTCGAGATTACTGAAAGCTTGAAGCTCTGCGACAACGAGGAGTACGTCGATATCCTCAAGCGCTTGCGCCAGTACGGTTGCCGCATAGCCATCGACGATTTCGGTACCGGCTACTCTTCGCTGAGCTATCTGAAGCGCATGCCCGTCGATATCATCAAGATCGACAAGTCCTTCGTGCAAGACATCACCAGCGACCCGACCGATGCCGCTATGGTTTGCGCCATCTTGCAGATGGCCAAGGCGTTCGGCATGACGACTGTCGCCGAAGGGGTGGAAACGGCAGAGCAACTGGAATTCCTGCGCCGGCATGGCTGCAAGTACGCCCAGGGTTTCTTGTTCAGCAGGCCGGTTTCGCTGGGCGAATTTTCTGCATTTGCCCAAGATCTGGCAAAAAATGAGACGAGTGGCGTGTTCGGCTAGGTTTAACCGTCACCAATCAATTCACCTGTGGTTGCAGGGCGATAACAGCCATGCCGACCAGCGCAACCCCCGCCCCCGCAATATCCCAGCGCGTCAGCGCGATGCCGTCCACGAAACGCAGCCAGAGCAGGGCCACCGCGATGTACATGCCGCCATAGGCGGCGTACGTGCGGCCGGCGGCCGTGGGGTGGAGGGTTAGCAGCCAGGCGAACAGGGCCAGGGAGAGCGCGGCGGGAAGCAGCAGGAGCAGGCTCTTGCCCTGCTTGAGGACCAGCCACGGCAGGTAGCAGCCGACGATTTCAGCCAGGGCGGTGACAGCGAACAGGGCGGCGAGGCGAAGCAGTTCCACGGCGGGGGTTCCGATGGGTGACGTCCCCGGATTCTGCCATGCTGCGGGACGAATCCCCGATGGCCGGGAGTACGGCCCCGGATCGCCCGATCGCAGCGCCGGCCGGGTGTTGCCCGGCCAGCGTCCTGCTTACATACCCAAGTAGGCGGCGCGAACCTGTTCGTTGCTGATCAGCTCCTGCCCAGTGCCGGTCAGCGTGATGCTGCCGGTTTCCAGCACATAGCCGCGGTCGGCGATGGCCAGGGCGGCAAAGGCGTTCTGTTCGACGAGGAAGATGGTCATGCCCTGCGACTTCAGGGTCTTGACGACGTTGAACACTTCCTCGACCAGCAGCGGCGCCAGGCCCATCGACGGTTCGTCGAGCAGCAGCATTTTCGGCCGGCCCATCAGCGCCCGACCGATGGCCAGCATCTGCTGCTGGCCGCCGGACAGGGTGCCGGCCGGCAGGCGGCGCTTTTCCTTGAGGATCGGGAACATCGAGAAGACCTTTTCCATGTCTTCATCGACCTGGCCGCGGGGCTGGGTGTAGGCGCCGAGGCGCAGGTTGTCCTCGATCGACAGCGGGCCGAAGACCTGGCGGCCTTCCGGGCTCTGGCAGATGCCGCGGCGCACGCGCATGTCGGAACGCAGCTTGCTGATGTCCTCGCCGGCGAAATGGATGCTGCCGGCGCTCATTGGCTGGACGCCGGAGAGGGTGCGCAGGAAGGTGGTCTTGCCGGCACCATTGGCGCCGACCAGGGCGACCAGTTCGCCCTTGCGCACTTCGAGGTCGATGCCCTTCAGCGCCTTGATCCGGCCGTAGCAGCTTTCCAGCCCGGAGACGGCGAGCATCACGTCACCACCGGCGGGCGCCGCGCCGTGTTGCAGTTCGCCGGCGCTGTGAGCGCCGAGGCCGACCGATTCCGGGGCCAGGCTGGCGATGCGGTGGTACAGCTCGCGGAACTCGGCCTTGGCTTTTTCGCCGAACAGCGGGTCTTCACTATCGAGGAAGGCGCGGTCGATGCTCGCCCAGTCGTCGGCGCTGAGCAGCTCGCGGGCGAGCGGCATGGCCTCTTTTTCCTCGGTGCCGATGTGGCTCTTCAGGCTCTGCGTGTAGATACGCAGGGCCGCCGCGAAATCGGCGTTGCCGAGCGTACCGGCGGCGGTGGCAACCAGCTTGACGCGCAGCGACTTGAGAATTTCCGGGCCGTTGCGGTGTTCCGCCTGCAGCCGGTCGAGCACCGCCGCCGCTTCGGGACTGCGGGCGCGCAGCACGGGGAACAGGTAATCGTCCTCCTTGGCATGGTGGCAGGCATCCATGAACTGCTCGATGTAGTCGAACACCGAGTTGAAGAAGGCCGGATCGGCCTTGCTGCCGGCCTCCATTTCGTCGGCGACGAGATCGATGGTGGCGGCGATGCGCCACAGGTTGCGATGATCCTCGCTGATGACACGCAATGCTTCCATGTTCTTTTCTTCCTCTTACGCGTGAGCGCCCAGGTAGGCGGCGATCACGTCAGGATTCTGGCGGACTTCCGCCCCGGTGCCTTCGGCCAGCTTCTTGCCGTAGTCGAGCACCAGGATGCGGTCCGAGAGATTCATCACCATCTTCATGTCGTGTTCGACCAGCACCACGGTGACGCCGGAATCGGCGACCTTGCGTACCAAGTGATCGACCTCAATCGTTTCCTTGGGGTTGAGGCCGGCGGCCGGCTCGTCGAGAAAGATCAGGCGCGGTTTCATGGCCAGGGCGCGGGCGATCTCCAGACGCTTCAGGGCGCCGTAGGGCATGCAGTCGGCACGCGAATCGATGAACTGGTCGAGGCCGACGAAGCGCATCAGTTCGGCGGCTTCTTCGCGCAGCTCGGCGTCACGCTTTTTCAGGCTCGGCAGGCGTAGGGCCGCCTTGATCAGGTTGCGGTCCAGCCGCAGATGGGCGCCGACCATGACGTTCTCGATGGCGCTCATGTTCATGCAGATCTGCAGGTTCTGGAAGGTCCGGGCGACGCCGCGCGTAGCCAGTTCGTTCGGCGACTTGCCGCCAATCGATTCGCCATCAAGGCGGATTTCGCCCGACGTCGGCTTGTAGACGCCGGTGATCAGGTTGAACAGCGTTGTCTTGCCGGCGCCGTTGGGGCCGATCACGGCATAGACGATGCCGGCGTCGATGGAGAAACTGACGTTCTGTACGGCCTTGACGCCGCCGAAATGGATGGACAGGTCTTTTACGTCGAGCAGGGCCATTATTGTTCTCCCTTGCCGAACTTGGCGGCCAGCGTCGGTACCAGGCCCTTGGGCATGAAGATCATGCACAGCATCAGGATGGCACCGAAGGCCACCGTTTCCCAACCTTCGAAGGTGGCCAGGGCCTGCGGCAGTGCGGTCAGCAGCACGGCGCCGACGATCGAGCCGTACACCGAAGCCATGCCGCCGATCACCACCATGGTCACCAGTTCGATGGAGTGGAAGAAGTCGGCCAGGTTGGGCGTCACGAAGCCGACGTAGTGGGCGGTAACACTGCCCATCAGGCTGGCGAAGACGGCGGAGAGGACAAAGATCGCCACCTTGTAGCGGACGATATCGACGCCGACCACCTGCGAGGCCACTTCCGAGCCGTGCAGGGCGCGCAGGGCGCGGCCGAAGGGCGAATCGATCAGGTTCAGCGAAGCCCAGACGGATATCGACAGCAGCAGCGCAACGACCCAGTACCAGTGCTTGTCGCTGCTCAGATCAAAACCGAAGACGCCGAGCGAGGGCACCGGCATGCCGTCCGGACCGCCGGTCCACTGAGCTTCGTTGCGGATGGCGATGTTGATGATGATGCCCAGGCCGAGCGTCGCCATGGCCAG
>DDWF01000103.1:53703-53927 GCA_002345845.1 Betaproteobacteria bacterium UBA2293
CGTGGCCGAGGCTGATCTGGCCGGCGAAGCCGATCAGCAGGTTGAGGCCGAGCACGATCACGGCGTTGATCGCCATGCGGATCACCAGATCCATGTAGAAGGCGTTGGGAATGAAGAAGGGCAGCACGATCAGGATGGCGATCAGCACGTAAAGCCCGTAGAAGACACTTTTCTTCATGCTTACACCCGATCCGTCGATTTGCCGCCGAACAGGCCGCGCGGCA
>DDWF01000042.1 GCA_002345845.1 Betaproteobacteria bacterium UBA2293
GCCGCATCCGCCTGGAAATCGACGGTGGCGTGAACACCGCCAACATCGCCGAAATCGCCCGCGCCGGCGTCGACGCCTTCGTCGCCGGCTCGGCTGTCTACGGCGCCGGCAAAGCCGAAGATGCGCATCGCTACGATTCGATCATCGGCGCGCTGCGCAGCGCACTGGCCAAGGCCTGACATGCATTTCCACTCCGTCACCTTCGATCTCGACGGCACCTTGCTCGACACGGTCGGCGACCTGGCCGAAGCCAGCAACCGCATGCTGCGCGAACTCGGCCTGCCGACCTATGGTGAAGACGAGATTCGCCTGTTCATCGGGCGCGGCATCAATGTGCTCGTCGAACGCTGCCTGACTCGCCCCGAGCCGCCCACGGCGGAACAACTCGATCGCGCCATCGCCGCCTTCAAACACCATTACGCCGAGGTCAACGGCCAGTTCACCGAGCTCTATCCCGGCGTGCTGGACGGGCTGCTGGCCTGGCAGGCAACCGGCCTGCCAATGGCCGTCATCACCAACAAGGCAGCCGCTTTCACTGAGCCGCTACTTGAACGCAAGGGTCTGCGCGGATTCTTCTCGGTCGTCGTCTCCGGCGACACGACAGCGCACAAAAAACCACATCCAGAACCCGTCTTCCATGCCTGTCGCGTCATGGGCAGCACGCCGGAGCGCAACCTGCATATCGGCGATTCGATCCACGACATCCATGCAGCGAAGGCCGCCGGCAGTGCGGCTTATTGCGTGCCCTACGGCTACAACGAAGGGCAGGCGGTCAGGGCTGCTGATTGCGATGCCCTGGTCGGCGACCTGGGCGAGGCATTGCGGCTGGCGCGGGCTATGTAAGCTCCACCGGCCGCGGCGCCGCCAGCGACATTACGTTCAGGCAGCGTGGCGCAGCAAGCGCATGTGAATGAGCGCCACTCGATTGCCCTGCTTGTCGTTCCGTTCCTCGACCGCATACGGTCGAAAGCCCAGTTTCGGGTAGAGCAGCAGACCGGCAACGTTCTGATTGAAACAGGAAACCGTGACTTCAGCGGCCTGATGTTTCGTGAACGCCAGTTCAATCATCTGCTCGATGAGATACTTGCCCACGCCGCGCCTGCGGGCGGCCGGAGAAACCATGACGTTGCCGATGGCGCAACAGCCGCCGGCCTCCCAATGGTAGAAATTGGCGAAAGCGACCACCTTCCCCGCAAATTCCACCACCGTTGAGTCCGAACGTTGCGCAATGGCCCCCTGCAACTGCGCTGGGGTCATCGGGAAATCTGCTTTCGGAAACAGAAAGAACAACTCGTCCTCACTTTGCGGGAAGCCGCAAATGAGTTGAATGTCTTTCTCGGTGACGGGGCGGTGGGTGAGGGACACGGTTCAGGCAATACGGCGCCTGGCTGACTAGCTGGCGCTGCTTTTTTCGCGCGGGTTCGAGTTGGATTATTTATTGGCGCACATGTTGATCATGGCGCCGATTACGTCGGTCGGATTGATTGCAGGACTATGTTTTTCAGAGCACATGTCTCGCCAATAGCTCAGTTATCGCTGCGGACCATCCAAAGCAGAGAAACAAGAAAAAGTTGAATTTTGTTGTCGCATACCAGTCATCCCAGAAGCGTCCTCTAAAAAGAGAGTAAAGGTCGGGCGTGAGCAAGAACTTGATTGTGTCCCCCAGCGACTGAAACTTGTCACCCCAAAACATCTTTGCTAGGGACGCGTAGATCGGGATGCTGAGTATCCCGACCAAGATCAAGACCTTCGGATGATCGAAAAATCCCATGGGCTAGGCATTGGACTCTGTGAATTCCTTCGCTTGCGCGTGAAGGGAAATAACGCCCTCAAGAGCTGGCTCAATTGCTGGAAGTGAATAGGCGGCAACATCGCGCATATACCGCGAGGCGTACGGATCATTGTGAAATCGATTCAGCGCTTTGACCCAAAGTGGTGTTGCCTTTTGAAGCTGTGGGCACTCGATTTCCGCAAGCCGCCAAAGCGCTACGAGATTGTGCCGAACACTTCGCTTTCGAAGTTCATCACTATTATTTTCCGATTTAAGAGCAATACTCTTCAATAAGCATTCACTGATGTGTCCTAGCAGCAATATGAGTGCTTCCCGTCGAGTCTCATGAGCATTCGCTAACACAAGAGCACCAGGAAGGAGCGCAGAAGCTACTGAAAATAACGCCCGAGGTTCCGTGGGTGGAGAAAACACTGGGTAGCCAGTTGTGGCGTGGGTGCTTACAGTAGCCATGCGATTATCTGGTGTCTAACGATGCGGTATAAAAATTGTCTAAATGCCCGCATCGTGCCGTGAACCAAATTGAATAACAAGTTTCCAGGCTGAGGTTGAAATCATGGAGGCAACATGGCTCTCTACAAGACAATCAACACTAGTCCGAAGCGGCACCTACGACAGGTTCCGGCACTGCTGTCGGAAGTGTTGCTCCTGATTGGTGGTCAATCCGCCGGTCGCCGTGATGCGACCTTCGCACTCGCCCTGCAACCCGACCGTGCCCTGATAGCAACCTACTTTGCGCTGTGCCTGGGTGGTTGGCGACAGACCAAGTGTCGCCGTGATCTTCATCAGGCAGCTATGAATCCGATGGCGTGTCTCGGGATCGCTGGCATCGCCGCTGACTTTTCTCGGCTGGGTGACTGTGGCGTAGCGCGCAAGGTCAGTTTCGCGTTCGTGTTCGCGTTGTGCCACGAAACGTTTCTGACGCTCCAGGTCGGCCCTGGCCCGGGCCACCGAAGAGGGGCTGGCGTTGTCGCTGCGCACCACTGTCGAGGCGAGGGCGCCGTCGTCGCAAGGTTGTGAGGAAATCAGGGTGCTGCCATTGGCTGCCCGGCACTTGTAGGCATCGGCGTGGACGGGGAAAGTGGCCAGGGCAAGGCTCAGCAAACTCAGTCGGGCTAGTCCGCTCATTGAGCGTTTGGGGTGTGGCATGCCTTCAGGCACCGGCTGGCATGGAATAGGACACCTTGCTTCCCTCGATCCTGACGACGCCCCGGTGACATAGCGCGGCGAGCAGGGCGGCAAGTTGCTGTTCGGAAAGTTCTTTTTTGAACAAGGCATGAAGGGTACTTAACAAGGTTTTCTGAGTTCGTGGTTTTGATGCTTTGCGCCGCACGAGATCGACAATGACAGCATCCACCTGGGCTTCAGGCGCGGCAGGAAGCGCTGGTTTGAAATAGGGAATGTCAGCGATGCAGGTGGAGCGCAGGGCAAATATCTTTCTGCCTTTGAGGTACTTCATCAGCGCATCGAAGCCGGTGTCCTTCGAGATGACGTGAAAGAAGGCGTTCGGTTCACTGCTGGACAGGACGCCGATGTAGTAGGCGATGTGAAAGTCGAGTGCATTGCTCCCCGCCGTTTCGAGCGAAATGTACTCGGCGTTGTCACCCAGCGACTGGAGGGCGGAAGCCAGTGAAACCGGAATTTTCGATTGATTGGGACCGAGAAAAATCTTGACCTTGAACGGGCCGCCTTTGAGCAGGCCGATGTCGTGCGGCTGGACATTCTCGAAGTCGACGAGGATGTAGTTGGTGCGTGTGCTCACGGGAAGAGTCAGGTGATGGACGAGAAACCCGACCATCGGGACGATGGAGCGGACGGATATGACGATGCCGAATCGTATCGCATATTTGCCAGCGGTCTGAGACGCCCGTGTTCAGCTTTCCATTCCGCCGCAGGTTACCGTCCCTCGGCGAACGGTATCCAGACGAAGCGATCAGGCGGGGCGTGTGCGCCGGCCGGGGCACGAGCTAACAACCGGCCCGCACCCGCTGATCTCTGGGGCGTTCGCAGCTAGCTCTCCTTGCCGGTACGGAAGGAGAGCAGCCAGTAGGTAATGCCCAGGGCGATGACGATGGCGGCGATGGCGTACAGGTAGGACGGTTCGAGGATGGACAGATCAAGCACGATCACCTTGCGGGCGATCGCCATCAGGGCTGTCGCCACCACCAGCTTGACGTGGATGACATCGTCGCGCAGGTAGAGCGTGATGTTGGCGAAGATCTCGATGGCGATCAGCACTGCGAGGAAGGCGGCGAAGACCTGGAAGATGTCCGTCATGTCGAGCAGGAACACCGGCGGCTCGCTGAGCTTCTCGTAGAGCACCAGCAGTACGTCGGCGACAGCCCAGAAGATCACCGCCGTCATCAGCACTGCCAGGATGCGGATGGCGAAGCGGATCAGCCGATGCAGTACGGCAATCAGTGGGTCTTCGGCGTTCTCGTCGAGATGGTTGTGTCCGTCCATGGGAGAAGCGAACTCAGGGAGCGCGATCGGCCAGGCGGCGCCGCGGCAGGTTGGCATGTAGCGCCGGATGGCCGATGCCGTCGTCGCAGGTCCAGTGCACCAGCGCCTCGCGGATCAGCCGGGCCTCGCCGGCGCTCAGTTCGCCATTGGCGACGGCGATGCGCATCATCGCCAGCAACAGGGTCTGTTGGTGGTGCGGCTCGGTCACTTCGCCGACCAGTTGCGACAGGTCGCCGGCAGTCAGTCGCTGGTCCAGGGTGCGTGTCATCGAGGTGCCGAGGTCCATGTCCTGATAGAGCTCGTGCAGTGCGCCGTCGAGATCCGCTCGGCCGATGCCGAGTTCGCCGAGCACGCCATTGTTCTCGAGCAGTTCGTATTCTACTTCTTCGGCCACGCCGTCGATCAGCATGCCGAGGGCAAGCAGGCGGGCGATGGCCTTGGGGCTGTTGGTTTCGTAGTGGCGCATGGTGGTCTCCCTTCAAGAGTTGTCAGTGGTGGTCGTCGTCGTGCCGGATGAGGCAGATGACCGACGACTGCAGATTAGTCAGACGTCAGCGGCGCCAAGTTCCTGATGCCGTAGCGGCCTGACCCTGGTGCCAAGTCGTCTCTGTGCCGGCCAACTAGGGGGAGAGGGAGAATGCGAAAGTCATTTTTGGTGCTAGTTCTCGCGCGCAAAAAAGTCGCCAAAGCCAGTAACCACAAGGCGCGAGCAGATACTGCCTGGAACCCGGGCTAGTGGAATGGCGGTTCGGAATCCTGTTTCTACTTGCTGGTGCGCGTGGTTTTGGTTCGTAAAAAACTGTTCAATACGCTGTATAAGCGATAACAAAAACGAATTGTGGCGATGAGGCTCCGTTCAGCTTGCCTCGCGCAGGCTGCGCCAGGTTTCCCGGAATACCGCCTCCTCTCGCCAGGCGCCGGTCGCCTGGTCGGCAGCCTGCAGGGCCGCCGCTTCCGCGCGCCCGAGGTCGTTGCCGGCAGGCTCGGGCAGCGGCATGCGGAACAGGTGGAGAACGTAGTCGCCGGTTGGCGAAGTGTTTTTCAGAGGCGTCGTCAGCAGCATGCCGTTGGGAAATTCCGCCATCTTGCCGGTGAGCTGCCCGCCGTAGCCCAGTTCCGCCAGCGTCGTGGCGAAGATGTCGATGTCGATGACCTTGCCCTGCAACTGGTTGATCTCGATCAGGTCGCCGACCTTGAAGGGGCGCACCAGGGTGATGTAGAGGTAGCCGAGGACGCACATCAGCAATTCCTTGCTGACGATCAGCATGGCGCCGGCGACGGCGGCGAGCGAGAGGGCGAAGCCGGCAATCGTCGAAGCCCAGACCGAAACGATGATGAAAAACACCAGCACCCAGATGACGTTGCGTGCCCAGACCAGATGCATGCGCCGCTTCTCTGCCGATATTTCGCCGCGGGCCAGGTAGCGCGTCCATAACTGGGAGAGTGCCAGTCCGAGGGCGATCAGCAGGGCCGTCGCGATGACCTTTTCCCATTGTCCGGGAATGGCGGTGAATATTTGCTCAAGCATGGTGCGGTTCACCTCTCCGAAGTCTTTGGGGTCTCAGGGCCGGCGGCAACTTCCTGGCAGCGGGGTCAGTCGCCATCGCCCCCGTCAGCCAGCAAAGCGGCGCGCGCCGAGGCCATGACGGTGACGATCGCCGGATGGACAATGCGGCGCTCGGCGGTGATCAGCCAGAAACCCTCGCGTATTTCCTCGACGCAACCGACGCAGCGAACGTTGTAGCGCGCGCAGATTTCCCCGGCCAGCACCGCCGGGCCGGGAAAGTAACCGGCGCCCGCCTGGCCGAAAGCTTTCATCAGTGCGCCGTCATCAAATTCGCCCATCAGGCGGGGAGTCAGGCGGCGGTCGTCGAGCCAGCGGTCGATGTGGCCACGGACGGCGGCATTGGTTCCGGGCAGGAGCAGTGGCGCGTCGTTCAGGCAGGCCGGAAAGTCGCGCTGGTCGCCGACCAGATCGGAGGCGGCGAAAAAGGCCAGGGCGCTTTCACCCAGCTTGTGATTGTGGCCGCGTACCGCCATGCCGGAGGGCATCGGTCGATCGGCGACGACCATGTCGATGCGCTGCAAGGCAAGTTCGCCGAGCAGCATGTCGATGCCGCCTTCCCGGCAGACCAGCCTGACCGGCTCGGGCAAGGCGCCGAGTGGTGCGAGCAGCCGCTGAGCGAAGGACTTGGGTACGACATCGCTGATGCCCATGCGCAGGATCGGCGTCGCTTGTTGCTGACGGGCCGCCAGTGCCTGCCGCATCTCGCTGCCCAGTTGCAGGATTTCGTCGGCGTAGGAAAAGGCCAGGCGACCGCTCTCGGTCAACTCCAGGCCGCGGCCGGCAGGGCGGAAAAGGGCGGTGCCCAGGTCCGCCTCGAGCAGACGCAACTGCCCGCTCACCGTCTGCGGCGTCAGCTTCAGGTGCTCGGCGGCCCGGCTGACGCCACCCATCTGGGCGACGGTCCAGAAATAGCGCAAGTGCTTGAGGTTCATCCTGATGTTTCGGTGTTTGACGAAATGTTGTGAATGATTATTCGTATTTATTAAATCATTTTTCCACCCTATCGTGTTCCCACGTTCATCACTCACGGAGAAGAAATGCACATCGAGATACAGACCCAGGGCCTGGAACTGAGCGAACCGCTACGTGACTTCATCCGCCGGCGCGTGGCCTTTGGCCTCGGCCGGAGCAGCCACGAGCTGAGCACGATTTTCCTCAGCCTGTCGGACATCAACGGGCCGCGCGGCGGCAACGACAAGCTGTGCCGCCTGCGTATCCCGCTGCCGCGCATGCGTGACGTGGTCATTGAGGAGATCGCCGACGATCCGCATGCGGCGATTGCCCGGGCCGTCGATCGGGCGGCGCGCAATCTGCAGCGCCGGCGTTCGCGGAGCCGCGAGTTCGGCCCCCTGCTCACGCCTGCGGCGGAGGTGTGAGATGAGTTTCATCGCCCGTTCCCTGCTGGCTGCCACAGCCGGCCGCCTGTTCAGTATTGGCCGTCGGCTGTGGTTCCCGCTGCTGCTCGGATTTCTGGTCCTCGCCGCCCTGACCCTGTGGGCGGCGGTCAGCGCCGCCGGCTGGCTGGCCGGCATGATGCGCGACGGCTTCGATGCGGCGCCGGCGGCTGCACGGACCGTCATCGAGCAGGTGGACAAGAATGTTCCGGGGGCAGCCGTGGTGGTGGATGGCCTGCGCTCCCTGGCGCAGCCGGCAGTGGCGCGCGAAGTGTCCGGTAGCGATCCGGCGCCGGTGGCTCGTTTTCCTGGCTTGACGCGCGTCGAGTGGCAACGCGACGCTGACTCGGTCAAGGTGCGCTACGAGGGCGCGGCCGATTTTGCCGCGGTGCTCGCGCATTACGCCGGCGGCTTCGCCGATCTGGGTTATCGCCAGGACATGCTGTCGGCGAACCGGGACGAGGAGCGCCACGATTATCTCCGGGGCGACGAGCGCATCGGCCTGACCGTTACCCGCCAGGGCCGGGAGGGCGTTACGGTGCTCCTGCAGGTGCCGGCCGGCCGGCAAGCGGGTTGATATTTTTGCTGGCCACCCCAGCGTGGAGTCAAAACGATGAGTACGCCTGAAAAAGTTTCCTGGCATGCCTTGCCGGCTGCCCGTTGCGTCGATCAACTGACGGCCGATCCGCTGGCCGGTCTGGGCGGCGAGGAGGTGCGCCGCCGGCTGGCCGAGCACGGCCCTAACCGCCTGGCGGAGAAGCCGCCGCGGCCGGCCTGGCAGAAATTTCTCGACCAGTTCCGGAGCCTGCTGGTCCTCATCCTCATCGGTGCGGCATTACTGGCCGGCGCCATCGGCGATCTCAAGGACGCCATCGTCATCGGCGTCGTCGTCCTGCTCAACGCGACCCTCGGCTTTTTCCAGGAACATCGTGCCGAAGCCGCCCTTGCCGCCTTGAAGAACATGCTGGCGCCGAGCGCCCGCGTTCGCCGCGACGGCCATGTCCAGCAGATACACGCGCCCGACCTGGTGCCCGGCGACATCCTGCTGCTGGAAGCCGGCGACCGCATTCCGGCCGATGCCCGGGTGCTCTCGGCGCATGGCGCCGAGGTGGCCGAGGCGGCGCTGACCGGCGAGTCGCAGGCGGTGGCCAAGCTGTCGGACCCGGTGCCCGAATCGGCGGTCCTCGCCGAGCGCCACAACATGCTGTTCATGAATACCGTGGTCACCCGCGGCCGGCTCGAGGCCGTGGTCACGGCCACCGGCATGCACAGCGAAATGGGTCGCCTGGCCGGCCTGCTGGCCGAGACCGCCGAAGGTGCGACGCCCCTGCAGGTACAGCTGGACGGCCTGGGCAAGCGCCTGGCGATCATCGCCAGCGTCGTCGTCGGCCTGATGTTCGTCATGGGCCTGATGCGCGGCGACGAACTGGTGCAGACGGCGATGACCGCCATTGCCCTGGCCGNNGCCGCCATCCCGGAAGGCCTGCCGGCGGTGGTCACGGTCACCCTGGCGCTGGGCATGCACCGCATGGCCAAGCGCCACGCCATCGTCAAGAAACTGGCGGCCGTGGAAACCCTCGGCTGCACCACGGTCATCTGTTCTGACAAGACCGGCACCCTGACGCTCAACCAGATGACCGCCCGGGTCCTGTACAGCGGCGGGCAGCGCCACGCCGTCAGCGGCGAGGGCTATGGCGGCGAGGGGCGGATCGAAGGGCGGGCAGCCGACGCCGGCGACCTGCAGCGGGTGCTGCTGCCCGCTGCGCTGTGCGTCGATGCGCGAATCCGCGACGGAGCCCTGATCGGCGATCCGACCGAAGGGGCGCTGCTGGCGCTGGCGGCGAAGGCCGGGCTGCAGCCGGAAGAGGCCGTCGAGCATCTGCCGCGCATTGCCGAAATTCCCTTCGACTCGGCGACCAAATTCATGGCCACCTTTCATCATGACGGCGAGCATGTCCTGCTCTGCGTCAAGGGCGCGCCCGACGTGCTGCTCGAGCGGGCGGCCAGCTGGCTGGGTGCCGATGGCGAGGCGCAGCCGCTCGACGCCACGGCACGGGCTGCCTTCTCGGCCGAGAACGAGGCCCTGGCTGGCCAGGCCCTGCGCGTGCTGGCCCTGGCCGGGCGCACCCTGCCGGCCGAGCGTTTCGATCCGGCCGGCGACCTTCAACCCTGGGTCCGCGACCTGACCCTGCACGCCCTGGTCGGCATCATCGATCCACCGCGTGCCGAGGCCCGCGATGCCATCGCCACCTGTCAGGCAGCCGGCATCCAGGTGAAGATGATCACCGGCGACCATCGCGTCACGGCGGCGGCTATCGCCCGTGACCTCGGCCTGCCGGGCGAGGTGCACGAAGGCCGCGAGCTCGATGGCCTCAGCCAGGCGGCGATCGCCGCGCTGGTGGAGAAAAGCGCCGTCTTCGCCCGCGTCGCCCCCGAGCACAAGATGCGCATCGTCGAGGCCCTGCAGGCCGGTGGCCATGTCGTCGCCATGACTGGCGACGGGGTCAACGATGCCCCGGCCCTGAAGCAGGCCGACATCGGGGTGGCCATGGGCAGTGGCGGCACCGAGGCGGCCAAGGAGGCCTCGGACATGATCCTGACCGACGACAACTTCGCCACCATCGAGGCCGCCGTGGAAGAAGGCCGCGGGGTGT
>DDWF01000002.1:0-3941 GCA_002345845.1 Betaproteobacteria bacterium UBA2293
CGTCGTCGCCAAGATCATCGAGTAACTCGTTCTTTTAAAAATCCGGGGTGAGGCTCGCTTCACCCCATCGCTCTTTGGAAGCCAAAAATGCAAAGCCAGAAAATCCGTATCCGTCTCAAGGCCTTCGACTATCGTCTGATCGATCAATCCGCTCAGGAAATCGTCGAAACCGCCAAGCGTACCGGTGCCGTCGTCCGTGGTCCCGTGCCGCTGCCGACGCGCAAGCAGCGTTTCGACATCCTGCGTTCGCCGCACGTGAACAAGGCTTCCCGCGATCAGTTGGAAATTCGTACCCATCTGCGTCTGATGGATATCGTCGATCCGACCGACAAGACCGTTGATGCCCTGATGAAGCTGGACCTCCCGGCTGGCGTCGACGTCGAAATCAAGTTGCAGTAAGACAGTAATTGCGGATATAATCCGCGCCTTTCGGGGGTGGCCGGCAACGGCTGCCCATTTGTTGTTTTACATCGACCGGCCAATCGCAGCCGGCGATGAGGAGAATAACCATGAGTCTAGGCCTTGTTGGTCGCAAGGTTGGCATGACTCGCATTTTTGCTGAGGATGGCGCGTCCATTCCGGTAACTGTGCTTGACGTGTCCAATAACCGCGTGACCCAAGTTAAAACGCCGGAGAATGATGGCTACGCAGCCATTCAAGTCTCTTTCGGCAAGCGCCGTGCCTCGCGCGTTTCCAAGCCCCTGGCTGGCCATCTGGCCAAGGCGGGTGTGGAAGCCGGGCATGTCCTCAAGGAATTCCGTATCGAAGCCGATCAGCTCGCCTCTTTCAAGGCTGGCGATCAGGTTGCTGCTACCATTTTTGCCGAAGGGCAGAAGGTGGATATCAGTGGCAAGTCTATCGGTAAGGGCTTCCAGGGTGGCATCAAGCGCCACAACTTCAGTTCCAACCGTGCCACGCACGGTAACTCGGTGTCGCACAACGCGCCGGGTTCCATCGGTATGGCGCAGGATCCGGGGCGTGTTTTCCCGGGTAAGCGCATGGCTGGCCACCTCGGTGACGTCCAGACCACGATGCAGGGCCTGACGATCGTTCGCGTCGATGCTGACCGCCAGCTGTTGCTGGTCAAGGGTGCCGTTCCTGGCGCCAAGGGTGCCGACGTCGTCGTGCGTCCGGCGGTCAAGGCTTAAGGGGGCGACATGGAACTGAAGGTTATCAACGAACAAGGTCAGGAAGCAGCCAAGCTGCAGGCTTCCGACGTGCTGTTCGGTCGCGATTTCAATGAAGCTCTGGTGCACCAGATCGTCGTCGCCTACCAGGCCAACGCACGCTCTGGCGACAGCCAGCAGAAGGATCGCTCCGAAGTCCGTCACACCACCACCAAGCCGTGGCGCCAGAAGGGTACGGGTCGTGCCCGTGCCGGTAGCAATGGCAGCCCGTTGTGGCGCGGAGGCGGTCGGATTTTCCCGAACTCGCCCGAGCAAAACTACACCCAGAAGGTTAACAAGAAGATGTTCCGCGCCGGTATGGCTGCGATCCTCTCCGAGTTGGCCCGTCAGGATCGCCTGATCGTCATCGACGACATCGCGATCGATGCACCGAAGACCAAGCTGTTTGCCCAGAAGTTGAAGGGCATGGGTCTCGACGGCAACCTGCTGGTCATCACCGACGAACTGAGCGAAAACCTCTATCTGTCGTCGCGCAACCTGCCCAATGTTCTGGTGCTCGAAGCTCAGGAAGCCGATCCGGTTTCTCTGGTCCGCTTCGCCAAGGTGCTGGTCACCAAGAACGCCGTGGCCAAGTTCGAGGAGATGTGGGGATGAACCAGGAACGTCTGTTGCAGGTGCTGCTGGCACCGCAAATCTCCGAAAAGGCCACCTACGTTGCTGAAAAGCACGAGCAAGTGGTCTTCCGCGTTGCGTCCGATGCGACCAAGCCGGAAATCAAGGCTGCAGTCGAGCTGCTGTTCAAGGTCGAAGTCGAAGGCGTGCAAGTTGCCAACGTCAAGGGCAAGGTCAAGCGCTTCAAGGGTGCAACCGGTCGCCGCAAGGGCTGGAAGAAGGCTTTCGTCAGCCTCAAGGCCGGCCAGGAAATCAATTTTGTTGAAGGGGGGAATGCCTGATGGCACTCGTTAAAGTCAAGCCGACTTCCCCGGGCCGTCGCGCCGTCGTTCAGGTTGTCAATGCCAACCTGCACAAGGGCAAGCCGTTTGCCGGGCTGGTTGAGTCCAAGTCCGCCAACGCCGGTCGCAACAACAATGGTCGCATCACCGTGCGTCACCAGGGCGGCGGCCACAAGCAGGCCTACCGTGTCATCGATTTCAAGCGTACCAAGGACGGGGTTCCGGCCAAGGTTGAGCGCCTGGAATATGACCCGAACCGTACCGCCAACATCGCACTGATCTGCTACGCCGACGGCGAACGCCGGTACATCATCGCCAACAAGGGCATGGTGGTTGGTCAGCAGCTGATGAGCGGTGCCGAGGCGCCGATCAAGTCGGGCAACGCTCTGCCGATCCGCAACATCCCGGTCGGTACCACCATCTGCTGCGTCGAGATGATGCCTGGCAAGGGGGCGCAGATCGCCCGCTCGGCCGGTACGTCCGCTCAGTTGCTGGCGCGTGAAGGTTCCTACGCTCAGATCCGTCTGCGCTCCGGTGAAGTGCGTCGCGTGCATATCGAATGCCGCGCCACCATCGGTGAAGTCGGAAACGAAGAAAACAACCTGCGCAAGTTCGGCAAGGCCGGTGCTATGCGTTGGCGTGGTATTCGTCCGACTGTCCGCGGTACCGCGATGAACCCGATCGATCACCCGCATGGTGGTGGTGAAGGAAAAACCGGTGAAGGCCGTGTTCCGGTTAATCCCTGGGGTCAACCGACCAAGGGCTATCGCACCCGCAGCAACAAGCGCACGAACAGCATGATCGTTCAGCGCCGTCACAAGCGTTAAGGGGTAGGAAATGGGACGTTCTCTCAAAAAGGGCCCGTTTGTTGATGCGTATCTGATCGACAAGGTCGAAGCAGTTCGCGCCACCAACGACAAGCGCCCGATCAAGACCTGGTCGCGTCGTTCGACGATCCTCCCCGAGTTCATCGGCCTGACGATCGCGGTCCACAATGGCAAGCAGCATATTCCGGTGTTTGTCACCGAAAATATGGTCGGTCACAAGCTCGGCGAGTTTTCGCTGACCCGGACGTTCAAGGGTCACACCGCCGGCAAGAAGGCCAAGAAGTAAGGAGCTGACATGGAAACTCGTGCAAGTCTGCGGGGCGTACGCCTCTCTGCGCAAAAAGGCCGCCTGGTGGCGGATCTCGTGCGCGGCAAGCCGGTTGGTCAGGCTCTCAACATCCTGGCTTTCTCCCCGAAAAAGGGTGCCGGTATCGTCAAGAAGGTGCTGGAGTCGGCTATCGCCAACGCCGAGCACAATGACGGCGCCGATATCGACGAACTGAAGGTGAAAATCATCTACGTCGAAAAAGGCATGGTGCTGAAGCGCTTCACCGCCCGCGCCAAGGGTCGTGGCAATCGGATCGTGAAGCCGACCTGCCATATCTATCTGACCGTTGGTAACTAAGGAAAAGCCATGGGACAGAAAATTCATCCGACTGGCTTTCGTCTGGCCGTCACCAAAAACTGGAGTTCGCGCTGGTATGCCAACAGCAAGGACTTCCCGGGAATGCTGCAGGAAGACGTCAAGGTTCGTGAGTATCTCAAGCGCAAGCTGGCTCACGCTTCCGTTGGTCGCGTCCTGATCGAGCGCCCGGCCAAGAATGCCCGCGTCACCGTCTACTCCGCCCGTCCGGGCGTGGTCATCGGCAAGAAGGGTGAGGACATCGAACAACTGCGTACGGATCTTCAGCGCATCATGGGCGTTCCCGTCCATGTGTCGATTGAAGAAATCCGCAAGCCGGAAATCGATGCTCAGCTGATTGCTGATTCGATCGCTCAGCAGCTCGAGAAGCGCATCATGTTCCGTCGCGCCA
>DDWF01000002.1:4015-33430 GCA_002345845.1 Betaproteobacteria bacterium UBA2293
CTGCACACCCTGCGCGCCGACATCGACTACGCAACTTCCGAAGCGCTGACCACCTACGGCATCATCGGTATCAAGGTCTGGGTTTACAAGGGCGACATGCTCGATCGCAACGAACAGCCGGCAGTTGAAGAGCCGGTTGCCGACGATCGTCGTCCGCGCCGCAACCCGGGCAAGCCGGAAGGCGACAAGCCGCGCACCCGTACGGTCAAGAAGGCTGACGGTGCTGCAGCCGATCCGGCCAAGCGTGCAAGAAAGGCAGGTGCTTAAATGTTGCAACCTAATCGCCGCAAGTTCCGTAAGGAGCAAAAGGGGCGCAACGAAGGTCTGGCTACCCGCGGCACCAAAGTGTCGTTCGGTGAGTGGGGCCTCAAGGCGATCGGTCGCGGTCGCCTGACGGCTCGTCAGATTGAAGCCGCTCGTCGTGCGATGACCCGTCACATCAAGCGCGGTGGTCGTATCTGGATCCGCATCTTCCCGGACAAGCCGATTTCCAAGAAGCCGGCCGAAGTTCGTATGGGTAACGGCAAGGGTAACCCGGAGTACTGGGTCGCTGAAATCCAGCCGGGCAAGGTCCTCTATGAGATGGATGGTGTCAACGAAGCTCTGGCGCGCGAGGCATTTGCCCTGGCTGCCGCCAAGCTGCCGATTGCCACCACCTTCGTGACTCGTCATCTGGGGTAATCATGAAAGCTAGTGAATTGAGAACCAAGAGCGTGGACGAGCTCAACAAGGAATTGCTGGACCTTCTGAAGGCCCAGTTCGGTCTGCGTATGCAGCTTGCTACCCAGCAACTGTCCAATACCAGCCAAATGTCCAAGGTGCGTCGCGACATCGCTCGCGTCCGCACGCTTATCCGTGAAAAGGCGGTGCAGCAATGAGCGAAACCACCAGTATCAAACGTACTCTGATCGGTCGCGTCGTCAGCGACAAGATGGAGAAGACGGTCACCGTCCTCGTCGAACGTAAGGTCAAGCACCCGATGTACGGCAAGGTGATGGTTCGTTCCAAGAAGTATCACGCCCACAACGAAGGCAACACGGCGAAGGCCGGTGATCTCGTCGAGATCGTCGAGACCCGCCCGGTTTCCCGGACCAAGACCTGGGCAGTGACCAGCGTTCTGCAAAAGGCGATCGTTGTTTAACGAAAGTTCTTCAAAGCGCTTGCGCGGTTAGTAAAGAAGCCGGTATAATCCGGCTTCTTTTTTGCAGCCACCCATTCGCGGCTGGCGGCAAAGTTGTTCAACCCGTACGGGTTCCAAGACTGACCGCGGAAGCGGATTAAGTTGGAGTTAATTTAAATGATTCAGATGCAGACGACGCTGGACGTCGCCGATAACACCGGCGCTCGTTCAGTTATGTGTATCAAGGTGCTCGGTGGGTCCAAGCGCCGCTATGCCGGTATTGGCGACATCATCAAGGTCAGCATCAAGGATGCTGCCCCGCGTGGCCGCGTCAAAAAGGGTGACATCTACAACGCTGTGGTGGTTCGTACCGCCAAAGGTGTTCGTCGCCCGGACGGTTCGCTGGTGCGCTTCGATGGCAATGCCGCAGTTCTCCTCAACAACAAGCTCGAGCCGATTGGCACGCGCATCTTTGGCCCGGTGACCCGCGAACTGCGTACCGAGCGCTTCATGAAGATCGTGTCCCTGGCTCCTGAAGTGCTGTAAGGAAGACGTCATGGAAAAAATTCGCAAGGGCGACGAAGTCGTCGTCATCACCGGCAAGGACAAGGGCAAGCGCGGTACCGTGCTGCGCCGCATCGACGAAGAGCATGTGCTCGTCGAGGGTGTCAATCGTGCCAAGAAGCACGTCAAGCCGAATCCCATGAAGGGCGTGGCCGGCGGTATCGTCGACAAGGACATGCCGATTCATCTCTCCAATGTTGCGCTGTTCAATACGGCAACCAAGAAGGCTGATCGCGTCGGCTTCAAGGTGCTCGAAGACGGTCGCAAGGTTCGCGTGTTCAAGTCGAACGGCGAACTGGTGAACGCATAAGGGGTAGTCATGGCGCGTTTGCAACAGTTTTACAAGGAAACCGTCGTTCCCGAGCTGTCCAAGCAGTTCGGTTACAAGTCGGTCATGGAAGTGCCGCGTATCACCAAGATCACCCTGAATATGGGTGTCGGTGAGGCCGTCGCTGACAAGAAGGTTCTCGAGAACGCCGTTGGCGACATGCAGAAGATCGCTGGCCAGAAGCCGGTGACCACCAAGGCTCGCAAGTCGATCGCCGGTTTCAAGATCCGTGATGGCTACCCGATTGGCTGCATGGTCACCCTGCGTGGTCCGCGCATGTTCGAATTCCTCGATCGTCTGGTTACCGTGGCCCTGCCGCGTGTGCGTGACTTCCGTGGTATCTCGGGCAAGGGTTTTGACGGCCAGGGTAACTACAACATGGGTGTCAAGGAACAGATCATCTTCCCGGAAATCGAGTACGACAAGATCGATGCTCTGCGGGGTATGAATATCAGCATCACCACGACCGCGAAGAACGATGCAGAAGCGAAAGCTCTGCTCACCGCGTTCAAGTTTCCGTTCAAGAATTGAGGCAATCATGGCAAAACTTGCTCTGATCAACCGTGAAGAGAAGCGTCGCAAGATGGTCGCTCAGTACGCCAAGAAGCGTGCTGCTCTGGAGGCTATCTACAATGATGTCAGCCTCTCCGACCAGGAGCGTTACGACGCCCGTCTGAAGCTGCAGGCCCTGCCGCGCAACTCCAGCCCCTCCCGTCTGCGTAACCGTTGCCAGCTGACCGGTCGTCCGCGTGGTGTTTTCCGTAAATTCGGCCTGTGCCGTAACAAGATTCGTGAACTTGCCTTCGCTGGCGAGATCCCGGGCATTGTTAAAGCCAGCTGGTAAGAGGAGATTCAGAAATGGCTATGAGCGATCCGATCGCGGACATGCTGACTCGCATCCGCAACGCCCAGCTCGCCGAAAAGGCGTCTGTCTCCATGCCCTCGTCCAAGCTGAAGGTGGCTATTGCCGCCGTGCTCAAGGACGAAGGTTACGTCGAAGATTTTGCCGTCCGTGATGGCGAAGGCAAGCCGACCCTCGATATCGCGCTCAAGTATTACGCCGGTCGCCCGGTCATTGAGCGCATCGAGCGTGTCTCCAAGCCGGGTCTGCGCATCTACAAGGGCTGCGACGACATTCCTCGCGTCATGAACGGTCTGGGCGTCGCCATCGTGTCGACCCCAAAGGGCGTCATGACTGATCGCAAGGCTCGCGCCAGCAAGGTCGGCGGCGAAGTCCTCTGCATCGTGGCGTAAGGGAGAAATCAATGTCTCGTATTGGTAAGAATCCCATTGTTCTGCCGGCCGGTGTTGAAGTCACCGTCGGTGAGCAGATCGTCGTCAAGGGCCCCCTGGGTCTTTTGAAGGCGGCTGCCCATCCTGCCGTTACCGTTGCCGTCGAAGGGCAGAACGTCCAGGTTTCCAAGGTTGAAGGCGTGGCTAATGCCGCTGCCATGTGGGGCACCATGCGTGCCAACCTCAACAACATGGTGACCGGTGTCTCGAAGGGCTTCGAGCGCAAGCTGCAACTGGTTGGCGTGGGCTACCGTGCGCAGGCTCAGGGCGATGTCCTGAACCTGTCGCTGGGTTTCTCGCATCCGGTGGCGCACAAGATGCCCGCTGGCGTGAAAGTCGAATGTCCGACGCAGACCGAAATCCTGATCAAGGGTTCGGACAAGCAGCAGGTCGGCCAGGTCGCTGCCGAAGTTCGTGCATACCGCAAGCCGGAGCCCTACAAGGGCAAGGGCGTTCGGTACTCGGACGAAGTGGTGGTTATCAAGGAAACCAAGAAGAAGTAAGGGTGGCATATGTTTAACAGGAAAGAAGCGCGTCTGCGCCGTGCCCGCAAAACCCGGGCCAAAATCGCCGAGCTCAAAGCCGTTCGCCTGTGCGTCAATCGCACGAACTGCCACATTTACGCCCAGATCATTTCGCCCTGTGGCGGCAAGGTTCTGGCTTCGGCTTCCACGCTGGACAAGGACGTTCGTACGAACGTCGCTAACGGCGGTAACAAGGCTGCCGCAACGACCATTGGCAAGCTGATTGCCGAGCGCGCCAAGGCCGCCGGTATCGAGCAGGTTGCTTTCGATCGTTCCGGCCTGCAGTACCACGGTCGTATTCAGGCGCTGGCGGAAGCCGCGCGTGAAGCCGGTCTGAAGTTCTGATCGCCGCGAAAGGACTAGGTTAGAAAATGGCTAAACCTGAAAGAAACAAGAAGCCGCAGCACGCTGAAGAGCGCGATGACGGCATGCGCGAAAAGATGGTTGCGGTCAACCGCGTCACCAAGGTGGTGAAGGGCGGCCGTATCCTCGGTTTCGCAGCACTCACCGTCGTCGGTGACGGCGATGGCAGCATCGGCATGGGCAAGGGCAAGTCCCGCGAAGTTCCGGTCGCTGCCCAGAAGGCAATGGAAGAGGCGCGTCGCAAGATGGCCAAGGTCAGCCTGAAGAACGGCACCGTGCATCACACCGTGATGGGCCGTCATGGCGCCACCACCGTGATGATCCAGCCGGCTCCTGAAGGTACCGGCATCATCGCCGGCGGTGCCATGCGCGCCGTCTTCGAGGTCGTCGGCGTGACCAACGTGGTTGCCAAGGCACACGGCTCGACCAATCCCTACAACATCGTGCGTGCCACCATCGACGGTCTGTCGAAGGTCAACACGCCGGCCGAGATTGCTGCCAAGCGCGGCAAGTCGGTTGACCAGATCCTGGGGTAAGCCATGGCTGACAAGAAAATCAAGGTGAAGCTCGTCAAGAGCATCATCGGTACCAAGCAAGACCACCGTGCCACCGTGCGCGGCCTCGGTCTGCGCAAGCTGAACAGCTGTGCTGAACTGGAAGACACGCCGGCAGTCCGTGGCATGATCCAGAAGGTTCAGTATCTCGTCAAGGTTGAGGGTTAAGCCATGCGTCTGAACACCATCAAGCCCGCTGAAGGCTCCAAGAAGGCCGCCAAGCGCGTCGGTCGTGGTATTGGCTCCGGCCTGGGCAAGACCTGTGGCCGTGGTCACAAGGGTCAGAAGTCCCGTTCCGGCGGCTTCCACAAGGTCGGTTTCGAGGGCGGTCAAATGCCCCTGCAGCGTCGTCTGCCGAAGCGTGGCTTCAACTCGCTGACGCGTGCCCGCAACTACGAAGTGCGCCTGACCGATCTCGAGCGCCTGCCGGTCGATGAAATCGATCTGCTGTCGCTGCAGGCCGCCGGCATTGTCCCGGGCGATGCACTGTCCGCCAAGGTCATTCTGTCCGGCGCGATCACGCGCAAGGTCACGCTGAAGGGTGTTGGTGCCACCAAGGGTGCCAAGGCCGCCATCGAGGCCGTCGGCGGCTCCATCGCCGAGTAAGTCAGGAAGAGGTTAGAACGTTGGCAGCAAATCCCAATACGGTTGGCAAAGGCGGCAAGTTCGGCGATCTGAAACGCCGGCTGTGGTTCTTGGTCGGGGCGCTGGTCGTCTATCGCATCGGTGCTCACATCCCCGTCCCGGGGATTGATCCCAACGTTCTCGCCGACCTCTTCAACTCGCAACAGGGTGGCATCCTGGGCATGTTCAACATGTTCTCGGGTGGCGCTCTGTCGCGTTTCACCATTTTCGCGCTGGGGATCATGCCGTACATTTCGGCGTCGATCATCATGCAACTGATGAGTGTCGCCAGCCCGCAGCTGGAAGCGCTCAAGAAGGAAGGCGAAGCCGGTCGTCGCAAGATTACCCAATACACCCGCTACGGCACGGTCGTGCTGGCGCTGTTCCAGGGTATCGGCATCGCCATTGCGCTGGAAGCGCAGCCTGGCCTGGTAAATGACCCCGGCTTCATGTTCCGACTGACGACGGTATCGACGCTGCTGACCGGTACCATGTTCCTGATGTGGCTCGGTGAGCAGATCACCGAGCGCGGTCTGGGCAACGGCATTTCGATCATCATCTTCGCCGGTATTGCCGCCGGTCTGCCGAGCGCCATCGGTGGCCTGCTCGAACTGGTGCGCACCGGTGCCATGCACCCGCTGACGGCGATCATCATCTGTCTTCTGGTTGTTGTCGTCACTGCCTTTGTTGTCTTCGTTGAACGTGGCCAGCGCAAGATCCTGGTCAACTACGCCAAGCGTCAGGTCGGCAACAAGATCTATGGCGGGCAGAGTTCGCACCTGCCGCTGAAGCTCAACATGTCGGGCGTTATCCCGCCGATCTTCGCTTCGTCGATCATCCTCTTCCCGGCGACGCTGGCGGGGTGGTTTGGCTCCGGCGAATCGATGACCTGGCTGAAGGATGTCGCTGGCAGCTTGTCGCCGGGTCAGCCGATCTACGTGATGCTCTATGCCGCAGCGATCATCTTCTTCTGCTTCTTCTATACGGCCCTGGTCTTTAATTCCAAGGAGACCGCTGACAACCTGAAGAAGAGCGGTGCCTTCGTTCCCGGAATTCGTCCGGGGGAACAGACCGCCCGCTACATCGACAAGATCCTGATGCGCCTGACTCTGGTCGGTGCGGCCTACATCACCCTGGTCTGTCTGCTGCCTGAATTCCTGATTCTGAAGTGGAACGTACCGTTCTACTTCGGCGGCACCTCGCTGCTGATTATCGTGGTCGTGACCATGGACTTCATGTCCCAGGTCCAGGCCTATGTCATGTCTCATCAATATGAAAGCCTCTTGAAGAAAGCAAACTTCAAGGGGGCGCCAATGATCAAATAAGCGGCGATGACCAAGGAAGATTACATTGAAATGCTTGGGGAGGTGGTTGAGAACCTCCCGAATGCGACCTTCAAGGTCAAGCTGGAAAACGGGCACATTGTGCACGGCTTCATCTCCGGAAAAATGCGCATGCACTACATCCGCATCCTTCCCGGCGACAAGGTGACCGTGCAATTGACCCCATACGATTTAACGAAGGCGCGGATTGTTTTCCGCTCCAAGTAACAGTCTCTACGCAATAAACCGCAGGGCAAGGAAACACGGCTGCTTCCAAGCTCTCGCAGACGAGGAGTAAAAGATGAAAGTTCAACCTTCTGTGAAGTGCATTTGCCGCAATTGCAAGGTTATCCGCCGCAAGGGTGTCGTGCGCATCATTTGCAAGGACCCGCGTCACAAGCAGCGTCAGGGTTAATTCCCGGACGAGTCCGGCATTTGTCAATTTTAGAAATAGTGGAGTGATTCAATGGCCCGTATTGCAGGGGTAAACATTCCGAACCATCAGCATGCAGAAATCGCCCTGACGGCGATTTATGGCATCGGCCGTACCCGCGCGCAGAAGATCTGTGATGCGGCCGGCGTTGGTCGTAACGTCAAAATGAAAGACCTGTCCGATACGGACATGGATCGTCTGCGTGACGAAGTGGGCAAGTTCACCGTTGAAGGTGACCTGCGCCGCGAAGTCACCATGAACATCAAGCGTCTGATGGACCTCGGTTGCTACCGTGGCCTGCGCCATCGCAAGGGCCTGCCCTGCCGTGGTCAGCGCACCCGTACCAATGCTCGCACTCGCAAGGGTCCGCGCAAGGCCATCGCTGGCAAGAAGTAATAGGGACAGAACATGGCTAAGACTGCTACCAAAGTTCGCAAAAAGGTCAAGAAGAACGTTGCTGAGGGCATCGCCCACATTCACGCTTCGTTCAACAACACCATCATCACCATCACCGATCGTCAGGGCAACGCCCTGTCGTGGGCGACGTCCGGCGGTGCCGGCTTCCGTGGTTCCCGTAAGTCCACTCCGTTCGCCGCCCAGGTGGCTGCAGAAGCTGCCGGCAAGGCCGCTCAGGAATGTGGCGTGAAGAATCTGGAAGTGCGCATCAAGGGCCCCGGCCCCGGCCGCGAATCCTCTGTCCGCGCGCTGAACGCGCTGGGCATGAAGATCACCGCGATTTCCGACGTGACGCCGGTGCCGCACAACGGCTGCCGTCCGCCCAAGAAGCGCCGCATCTAAGGAGAAAGACAAGTGGCTCGTAATCTCGATCCGAAATGCCGTCAGTGCCGCCGCGAAGGCGAAAAGCTGTTCCTGAAGGGCGAAAAGTGTTTTACCGACAAGTGCGCCATTGAGCGCCGTTCCTACGCTCCTGGCCAGCACGGCCAGAAGTCCGGTGCCCGTCTGTCCGACTATGGCGTCCACCTGCGTGCCAAGCAAAAGATCCGTCGTGTTTACGGCGTGCTCGAAGGCCAGTTCCGCAAGACTTTCTTCGAAGCTGAGCGCCGCAAGGGCCAGACCGGCGAAAACCTGCTGCAGCTGCTGGAAGCCCGTCTGGATTCCGTCGCTTACCGCATGGGTTTTGGTGCCTCGCGTACCGAATCCCGCCAGATCGTTCGTCACAACGGCGTCCTGGTCAACGGCAAGCGCGTCAACATCCCGTCCTTTATCGTCAAGCCGGGCGACGTCGTCCAACTGACCGACCGCGCCCGTGCATCGCTGCGTTGCAAGGCTGCCCTCGAGGCTGCCGAGTCGCGCGGCTTCCCGGAGTGGATCTCGGTTGACGTCAAGGAAGGCAAGGGCACCTTCAAGGCCATGCCGCAACGTTCCGAATTGCCGGCGACCCTGAACGAAGGTCTCGTCATCGAACTTTACTCGAAGTAAGCACTGAGCAGAGGAAACCAGCCCATGCAAAGCAGTGGACTTCTCAAACCCCGCATCATTGACGTGCAGAGTGTTTCGCCCGTGCAGGCCAAGGTGGTCATGGAGCCGTTTGAACGCGGCTACGGACATACCCTGGGCAACGCACTGCGCCGCATCCTGCTGTCCTCGATGCCGGGTTTCGCGCCGACGGAAGTCGGCATTGACGGTGTGCTTCATGAGTACTCGACCGTCGACGGCGTGCAGGAAGATGTGGTCGATATCCTCCTCAATCTGAAGGGTGTCGTCTTCAAGCTGCACGGTCGCGATACCGTGACGCTCAACCTGGTCAAGGAAGGTAACGGCGTTGTCCGTGCCGGCGATATCGAGTTGCCGCACGACGTCGAAGTGATCAATCCGGAACACGTCATTGCTCACCTTTCTCCTGGCGGCAAGCTGTCCATGGAGATCAAGGTCGAGAAGGGTCGTGGCTATGTGCCCGGTAACGTGCGCAACCTTGGCGATGCCAAGACCATCGGCAAGCTCGTCCTGGACGCTTCGTTCAGCCCGATCCGCCGCGTGGCCTACGCTGTCGAGAGTGCCCGTGTCGAACAGCGCACCGACCTCGACAAGCTGATCGTCGATATCGAAACCAACGGCGTCGTCGAGCCGGAAGAGGCCATCCGCTACGCTGCCCGCGTGCTGATGGAACAGCTTTCCGTCTTCGCCGATCTGGAAGGTACCGCTCCGGTTGCCGAGGCTTCCAAGCCGGCCCAGGTCGACCCGGTCCTCCTGCGTCCGGTCGATGATCTCGAACTGACCGTTCGCTCGGCGAACTGTCTGAAGGCCGAGAACATCTACTACATCGGCGATCTGATTCAGCGTACCGAGAACGAACTCTTGAAGACCCCGAACCTGGGTCGCAAGTCGCTGAACGAGATCAAGGAAGTGCTGGCCGCCCGCGGCCTGACGCTCGGCATGAAACTGGAGAACTGGCCGCCCGCCGGTCTGGAAAAGGTCTAACGACCTTTTCCACCCGGGCAGTCAAGGGACGCCTGCAGAACATAGAAAGGATTAACCATGCGTCACCGCAATGGACTTCGCAAACTGAACCGTACCAGCAGCCATCGCCTGGCGATGCTGCGCAACATGACCGTTTCCCTGCTCAAGCACGAGGCCATCAAGACCACGTTGCCGAAGGCCAAGGAGCTGCGTCGCGTTGTTGAACCGATGATCACCCTCGGCAAGACCCCGACCCTGGCCAACAAGCGTCTGGCTTTTGACCGTCTGCGCGACCGCGATATCGTGGTCAAGCTGTTCGCCGAAATCGGGCCGCGCTACGCCACCCGTCCGGGCGGCTACCTGCGCATCCTGAAGTGCGGCTTCCGCGTTGGCGACAACGCGCCGATGGCCTTCGTCGAACTGGTCGATCGTCCGGAAGTAACGGAAGCGGTTGAAGTCGAGGAAGCTGCCGAGTAATTCGGACGCTGACCGACAAAAGAGAAGGCCGGGAATTCCCGGCCTTTTCCTTTTCTGGTGAAGCAAAAAAATCGCTACGGGCAGTCGATCATCATCAGCGAGATATCGTCACTGGCCAGACGGCCGTCGAGGTGGCGGGCAAGCGTGTTTTCGATCTGCTGGAAGCGTTTCTCCGGCGATGTATTGGCGGCAGCCTGGGCGAGGCCGTCGACGCCGAACTGCCGACCGCTGGCATCGGACGCTTCGAGCAAGCCGTCGGAGCAGAGCAGCAGTTGGCTTTCCGCATCCCAGGTGAGCTCGGCGGGCTGGCAGTTGATTTCTTCACTGGCCAGAATGCCAAGCGGCAGGTGCTGTGACGGGAAACGCTGGGCGATGCGGCCCCAGCGGTCGAAGAGCAAGCCTTCCGGTGTGCCGCCGACCCAGATCTCGCCTTTGCGGGCCACCTCATCAAGGCAGACCAGCGTGGCGGCGACGAAGCGGCCGACCGGCATGGATTCCTTCAATTGTTGATTGAGCTCGCCGACGATTTCGCCGAGCGGAGCATCAAGCCTGGACATGCGATAGAACAGGGCAAGCACGGGCAGTGCGCTGATGGCGGCGGTCAGGCCATGGCCGGTGGCATCGGCCAGCAGGGCATGAAAGCGACCGCTGGCTGAACGCGAAGCGGCGACGATGTCACCGCTGAAGCTTTCGGCCGGAATCACCCGGTAGTGCAGGCGCGGGTCCTGCAGGCCGGCGCGGTGCAACTGCTTTTCCATCAGCCGGGCTGCCAGATGTTGCTCGCTCTGTGTCTGGTCGTAGTAGTTCTGCAACAGCCGGGCGTTATCGCGCAGCTTTTCATCGGCTGCCTTCTGCTGCGAAATATCGCGGATGACACCGATGAAGGTGCGCTGGTTATCGAGCGTTGCCTCAGTGATGCCGATGGTGACGGGAAAGCTTTGGCCGTTGCGGTGCTGGGCGACGATCTCGCGATTGGAGCCGACGATGTTGTTGCCGCCGTCGGCAAGATAACGGGCGATGAACGTGTCGTGCTGGCTGCGCATGGGCTCAGGCATCAGTTTGGTGACGCTGTGTCCAATCAGTTCCTCGGCCGGCCAGCCGAAGATGCGTTCGCTGGCGCGATTGATCGAAATGATGGTGCCGTGATCGTCAATGGTGACGATGGCGTCAAGTACGTTGTCGGAGATTGCCTTGATACGGTCGAGGGCGTCGGTCGAAGCCTGTTGCAGGGCAAGCGAGCGCTGGATCGAACGCAGTTTCGCCTCGAGCACGACAAAGTTGATCGGTTTGGTCAGATAGTCGTCGGCACCGGCGTCCAGCCCTTCGACGAGATTCTCGTCGCGGTTGAGCGCTGACAGGAAGATGATTGGCGTCCACCGGTCCTGATTCATCGCCTTGATTCGCCGCGCTGCCTCGAAGCCATCCATGATCGGCATCATGATGTCGAGCAGGATCAGATCGGGCGCTTCGGCGGTGAACTGACGAATGGCTTCGGCGCCATTTTCGGCCAGGATCACGTCGTGGCCGAGTTTTTTCAGAAATACCTGCAGGATATGAAGATTGGTGCGGTTGTCGTCGACCGCCAGGACCTTCATCTTGTTGTTCGGGGTATTCATGGCCACCTCGCCTTAACTGCGCTGGTTGCAGGGAATCGTGGCGCGGGCGACATTGCCGCATCCTTCATAGCTGATGCTGGAGAAACTCAACATGCGGGCCAGGGCGATGCCCCGTCCGTTCGGGTCGAAAGCGCGGCCTGGCTGCATTTCAAGATAGTTTTCCCAGGCAAAGCCTTTGCCTTCGTCGGCAACGCGCAGGCTGATCTGTTGCGGTTCGCGGCGGAGCGAAACCTGCAGGCGTTTGCCGGCATATTGCGCCAGGTCGCTGCGACGATCGATTTCCTCGCGCCAGGTGTCGGCGCGCTTGAGTTGCAGTTTCTCGGCGTAGCTGATGCCGAGATTGCCGTGTTCGATGCCGTTGATCAGCAATTCGGCGATGCCGATGACCGCCGTATCAGGGTCGGCACAAGCCTGGGCGATGAAGGAGGCGAGCCGGTCGGCCTCGTCGATGGTGCGGATGGTGAAGCTGGCTTCATCGAGAAAGCCCAGTGCGTCGATATGGCGATGCAGTTGCCGACGCAGGGCGTCGCGGTTGCGGGCGTCGCTCAGCGCGGCATGGACGATGGCCAGCAGTTCGTCGCGCCGGTAGGGCTTGGTCAGATAATAGTAGGCGCCGGCCTCGAGTCCTTCGCGGATCTGATCGGCGGAGCTGGCGGCGGTCTGCATGATGACCGGTATGGCGGCCAGGCGGCTGTCATTCTTGATCCGCTGCAGCAATTCGATGCCATCGATGCCGGGCATCATGCGGTCGAGCAGAATCAGTTGATAGCTGTTGGCCGAATCCTGCAGCAATTGCCAGGCGCTTTCGCCGTCACCGGTCGTGTCAGGCAGGCTGGTTGTTTCGCCGGCCAGGTACTCGAGAAGAATCTCGATATTGATCGGTTCATCGTCGATGACGAGAATTTTGGCATCTATCATTTTGAAACCGCCACGCTCCCGGCAGGCTGTCTTCGATATTGGCTGCCCAGGCAGGCGCAAGAGCCCTTTGCGGGCGGAGGCAATCCTACCACGGCGCCCACGGCGGCCGATAGACGCCCCCTAATCCTCGCCTGCTGAGGCTTCCTCTTCCTGCTGCTGGAGACGCCACATGCGGGCATATTGACCATCGCGGAGCAGCAGTTGTCCGTGCGTGCCACGCTCGCTGATGCGGCCGTCGTCCATGACCAGAATTTCGTCGGCATTCATCACCGTCGATAGACGATGGGCGATGATCAGCGTGGTGTGGCCGACCGCCACGCTTTCCAGTTGCCCCTGGATGGCTCGCTCGGTGGCGGAGTCGAGCGCCGAGGTGGCTTCGTCGAAAATCAGGACGGGCGGATTCTTGAGCAAGGTGCGGGCAATGGCGACGCGCTGCTTTTCGCCGCCGGAGAGTTTCAGGCCGCGCTCGCCGACGCGCGTCTCGTATTTTTGCGGCAGCGATTCGATGAAATCGTGCAGCTGGGCGCTGCGCGCGGCGGCAATGACTTCCTCGTGGCTGGCCTCCGGGCGGCCGTACTGGATGTTGTAGTAGATGCTGTCGTTGAACAGCACGGTGTCCTGCGGGACGATGCCGATGGCGGCGCGCAGGCTGCCTTGTTTCAGCGCCCGCAGATCGTGACCGCCGATGCGGATGGCGCCACCGGTGACGTCGTAAAAGCGGTAGAGCAGGCGCGACAGCGTGGACTTGCCGGCGCCCGAGTGGCCGACGACGGCGACAGTGCGCCCGGCACCGATAGTGAAGCTGACCTGACGGAGGATCTGCCGATCCGCTTCGTAAGCAAAGTCGACCGCGGCGAACTCGACGTTCAGCGGCCCGCGCGGCAGTTCGTGCGCATCCGGGGCGTCGGCGATCTCGCGATTTTCCTTGAGCAGATTGAACATGCGTTCGATGTCGGTGAGTGCCTGGCGGATCTCGCGATAGACGACGCCGAGGAAGCTGAGCGGCATGTACAGCTGGATCAGGAAAGCGTTGACCAGCACCAGGTCGCCGATGCTCATCCGGCCATCAACGACGCCAGCGGCCGCCCGCCACATCATGGCGGTGACGCCAAGAGCGATGATCGCCTGCTGTCCCAGGTTGAGCAGGGCCAGGGTTTTCTGGCTGCGCGTCGCCGCCTCCTCCCATTTGATCATCTGCTCGTCGTAGCGTCGGGTTTCCCAGGCCTCGTTGTTGAAATACTTGACCGTCTCGTAATTGAGCAGGCTGTCGACCGCCCGCGTGTTGGCCGCCGAATCGCTCTCGTTGACCTGGCGGCGGATGTCGATGCGCCAGTTGCTGACCTTGACCGTGAACACGACGTAGGCAAGCAGCGAAACAAGGGTAATCAGGACGAAACCGATGTCGTACTTGACGAACAGGATGCCGAGCACCAGTCCGATCTCGACCAGGGTCGGCAGGATCGAGTAGAGCGTGTAGGAAATCAGGCTGGAGATCGAGCGGCTGCCCCGTTCGATGTCGCGCGAGACGCCGCCGGTCTGGCGTTCGAGATGAAAGCGCAGGCTCAGCGCATGCAGGTGACCGAAGACCTCTAGCGCCACCTGGCGCACGGCGCGCTGGGTGACGCGGGCGAAGAGCATCTCGCGCAGTTCGGTGAACAGCGAGTTGGCGAAGCGCAGCGCGCCATACAGGGCGAGCAGCAGGGCTGGCAGCGCCAGCACCTGCTGACCGGGCGTCAGGCCGTCGATCATCTGCTTGAAGACCAGCGGCACGCCGACGTTGGCCACCTTGGCCGCAACCAGGCAGCCGAGGGCGAGCAGGACGCGCAGGCGGTAACGCCAGAGGTAGGGAAACAGCGTGCGCAGGGTCAGCCACAGGTGCGATTCGGCCAGGGGTTGTCCGGCGGGCGGTTTGGGAAGGGCGGAGGCGCGGCGCATGATGAGCAGGCAGAATGGCAGTCCGCCAGTATATGAAAAGCCGTCGCTTTCCGGGAAAATCCGGCTTTATTTGCGCAATGGAAACCATCATGGCCGACGACCGCTGTTCGCTGCCCGATCGCCACTCGACCCTGCGTCTGGTGCCGATGCCGGCCGACCTCAACCAGAATGGCGATGTCTTCGGCGGCTGGGTCATGGCCCAGGTCGACGTCGCCGGCGCCATTCCCGCCATGCGCCGGGCGCGCGGCCGGGTGGCCACGGTTTCGGTCAATTCCTTTCAGTTCAAGCAGCCGATCTCGGTTGGCGACATCGTCAGTCTCTATGCCGAGATCGTCAAAGTCGGTCGTACCTCGATCATCGTCAAAGTCGAGGTTTATGCCGAACGGAATTACGCCGATCCGATCATCGTCAAGGTGACGGAAGCCGAACTGACCTACGTCGCCATCGATACAAGCGGCAACAAACGCCCGCTGCCGGCCGAAAAGACCGGCGAAATGGAATAGAATCGCCCGGTTAATCAAACCGCACGCCTTCGGGGGATCGAAGCAATGAAGACAATGACGCTGCGCGCGCTGCCGGCGATTCTGCTGGCCGTCTTTTCCAGCGCCGCAACCGCCACCGGACTGCAGTCCTGGGAGCAGGATGCCGCCGGCCTTGGCACCGCTCACGCCGGCTCGGCCGCCAGCGCCGACACGGCAGCCGCTCAGTTCTACAATCCGGCCGGCCTCAGCCGCCTCGACGGTGTACAGGTATCGGCCGGCATCACCGGCGTCCGGCCGCGGGTCGAGTTCGACGACAAAGGTTCGACCGGCGCCAGCCTTGGCATCGGTGACGGCGGCGATGCCGGGCGCTGGCTGGCCACGGTCAACGCCTCCCTGGGGTGGCGCCTCAATGGCGATCTGAGCATCGGCTTCGGCATCACCTCGCCCTTCGCCCTGGACCTCGATTACGAACAGGACAACTGGCTGGGCCGCATGCATGCACAGCGCGCCGAGTTGCGCACGCGCAACTACAACCCGGCCATCGCCTATCGCATCAGCGAGCGCGTTGCCGTCGGTTTCGGCCTCAACTACCAGACCATCGACCTCGACTTCGTTAATGCCGCCTCCCGCCTGCAAGGTGACGACGGTAGCTGGGGCTGGAATGCCGGGGCTCTGTTCACCCTGTCGCCGGCCATGCGCGTCGGCATCTCCTATCGTTCGGCGATCGAGCACGATCTTGAAGGCAGCGCCAACGGCCAGGCCACCCGCGCCCGGATCGACATGCCTGATACCGCCATCCTCTCTGTCTGGCAGCAGGTCTCGGATCGCTGGGAAGCCATGGGCGATCTCTCCTATACGCGCTGGGATCGACTGAAAAATCTGAACTTCGTCAATCGCAACACGGGAGTCCTGGTGGCGAGCGAGCCGTTTGCCTATGGCAATTCCTGGCGTCTGGCCTGGGGTGCCGCCTACCTGCTTAGCGATGCGGTCAAGCTGAAGTTCGGCATCGCCTATGAGCGCAGCCCATCCGGCAGTCCGACGCGCAATGCCTGGGCGCCGGATAGCGACGCCCTGCGTCTGTCGTTGGGCGGCCAGTGGCGCCTCGGTAGCGGACGCCTGGATGCCGGCTATTCCTACCACCTGGCGAAGGATGCAAAAATCGTCCAGAACCGCGTCGTCGGCGGCCTGACCAACACCCTGCGCGGCGAGTACGAAACCGGCACCCACACGCTGGGTATTCAGTACTCGGCAGCCTTCTAGCAGACGCTCATGGACCTCGGCGGCCTGACGATCGGTATGCGCGAAGGGGTGATCGTCCTGATCACCCTGGTCGTCGCCTATATCGTCATCGTTCTCTGGCGCATGCTGGCCCTGCGCCGGCGGGCCTCGGTCGCCGCGCCGGAGGTCGTGGCGCCGCCGCCCGTGCCGGCCCCGGCGGTCAATAGCGAAACCCTTGCCCCGCCCGTGGCCGATCCGGTGCGCCCGCTCCCCCCGGCCGACAGCCGCGATCAGCGCCCAGGGCGGAGTAGTGAACAATTTGAACGCCAGCGCCTGGAGCAGGAAGTTTTCCAGTTGCGCGACGAGGTCGATACGCTGCGCGGCGAGCTGGCCGCGCTGCGCCAGGACATGTTGCGCGAATTCGCCCACCTGCAGGCGGCCCAGGCGGTGTCACCGATTTATGGTGATGCCATGCAGATGGCGGTTGCCGGTTACGATCCGGCGGTAATCGCCGAGCGTTGCGGCATTGCCCGCGCCGAGGCCGAGCTGGTGGTGGCCCTGGCAAAAAGTCAGGAGCCTTGAGAAAAACCATGGTCGACAAAAGCGAAACTGCAGCCGGCGAAGATGCGGCCGGCGACCTGCGGGGAACCCTGCTCCGGCGCCTGGCTGTGGCCGGTGTGCTGGTAGCGGTCCTGCTCGGCGTCCTGGCTTTTTTCGATTACCTGGCGACGCCGCCGGAGGAAGCGGAGATGCCGGTATACGCCGAGGCGGTGCCGGTGGCGCCGCGCAAGGAAGTGTCGCAGCCGGTGAAGCCGGCTGAAGACGAAGTGCCGGCAGCCAGCAGCGAGGCGGCGCCGGTTGAAGCGCCACCGCCACCCGTGGCCGAGCCGGCACCGGCCGTGACTACGGCAGCACCACCTGAAGCGCCAGCGACCACCGCGGCCCGGCCAAGTCGTTCAGCGGCGGTGACCCAGCCAGCGACTGCCGTGCGGCCAGCCCCCAGCACAGTCGTTCAACCAGCAGCGCCCGTCAGCGGAGTCGCCGAGGAAACGGCACCGCCGGAACCGTTGGTGGCCAATGCTCGCGTTGTCCCGCCGCGTCCAGCCGAGCCGGCAGCGCCGCGGCTGTTCTCAGGCTTCCTGTTACAGGCGGGCGTGTTCAGTAGCGTCCAGCGGGCGGAAGAACTGCACGCCAAGCTCACCCTCAGCGGCGTGCAGTCGACACTGGAAACCCGGGTGCAGGTCGGCCCCTTCCGTACGCGCAAGGAAGCCGAGGCCGCGCAGGCCAAACTCAAGGAACTCGGCGTCCAGACCATCCTGGTTTCGCCAGCACCTCGTCGCTGATCTCAGGGCATGCCCGGCAGGCGGGGCAGGCCCAGGCTGCGCCGGATGTCGCGGTGCGCGCGGGCGGCGCTGTCCAGGGGTGAGTCGTAGTGCCTTCCTTCGTCCCGGTAGTAGCGGCCACCGCGCTGCTCATAGCCGCGGTAATCGCGACGCTCGTGGTTGTAATGACGTTGCGGATAGCCATAGCGATAGACCGGATAGGTCTCCACCACCACCGGCGGGCCGCCGTAGTAGCCATGCGGATGGGCCGGCACGACGGTACAGGCGGTCAGGCTGCCGAGCAGGGCGATGGCGAGGCCAAGGCGGATGATTACCGGGGTGCGTTTCATTGTTGTGCTTTCCAGTGGGGCATGAGTGAACAACGTCCTTCCCCCCTGGCTGGCCTACTCCTGCAGCCCGATGCTTTGTAACAATTTGTTGGCTCAGCCCGTTTCGGCGGCCTTGCGCAGGCGGCGGGCGAAGACGGTCATTTCCCTGGCTGCCTGGATGTCGCCGCGGGCTTCGGCGACGGCGATGCCCTGCTCGTAGGCGGCGAGCGCTTCGCTGTGCATGCCGACTTCCACCAGGGCCTTGCCGAGGGCTTTCCAGGCAGCCGAATAGGCCGGGTCGCGGTCGACTGCAGCGCGGAAGCAGTCGCCGGCTTTCGCCGCCTCGCCGGCCTTCAGGTATTCGTTGCCGAGCGAGAAGCGAAGCAGGGCGCTATCGCGCGGGCCGCCGAGCATTTTTTCCAGGGATTCGATGCGTGGGTTCATTGGGGTGGAGGTCTAAAATAGCGGTTTTGAATTTCAGGACAGGATAGAGACATGGCCAAGACCATCATCGCCACCCCGAACGCCCCGGCCGCCATCGGCACCTATTCGCAAGCCGTGCGCGTCGGCGACACCGTGTACCTGTCGGGGCAGATCGGCCTCGATCCGGCGACCATGCAGATGGTAGACGGCATGGACGGGCAAATCGTTCGCGTCTTCGAAAATCTCCAGGCCGTCGCCGAAGCGGCTGGTGGCTCGCTGGGCGATGTGGTCAAACTCAACGTTTTCCTGACCGACCTGGGCAACTTCGCCAAGGTCAACGAAACCATGGCCCGCTACTTCAGCGAACCGTTCCCGGCCCGTGCCGCCGTCGGCGTCAAGGAATTGCCGCGCGGCGCGCTGGTCGAGGCCGATGCGGTGATGTTCATCGGCTGATGGACGCACCCGGGGCGCCGGCCCCGATCCGCGCCCCGGAGGCGCTGCGCAAGAAACTGGCAAAGATCGGCCTCCACTGCGAGGCCGATTTGCTGGTCCATCTGCCGCTGCGCTACGAAGATGAAACCCGTATCACCCCGGTGGCCCGGGCGTTGGGGGGCGAGCCAGTACAGCTGGAAGTCACGGTCATGCACAACGAGGTGCAGTTCCGCCCGCGCCGGCAGCTGGTGGTGCGCGCTGCCGATGACAGCGGCGAGATCACGCTGCGCTTCTTCAGCTTCTATCCGAGTCAGCAGGCGGCGCTGGCCGAGGGGGCGCGGGTGCGCGTCTTCGGCGAGGTGCGCGGTGGCTTCTTCGGGCTGGAGATGGTGCATCCGCGCTTTCGCAGGATCGCCGAGGGCGAGCCGCTGCCGGCGGCGCTGACGCCGGTTTATCCGACCACCGCCGGGGTGGCCAATTCGGCGCTGCAGAAGCTGGTCGGTGCAGCGCTGGGTAACGCCGAGCTCGCCGACACGCTGCCCGAGGAACTGCGCCAGCGCCTGAAGCTCCCCGGTTTCGCCCGCAGCCTGCGCTACCTGCATATGCCGCCGGCGGAGGCCGATGTTTATGCGCTGCAGGCGCGTCACCATCCGGCCTGGCAACGCATCAAGTTTGATGAGGTGCTCGCCCAGCAGCTCTCCTTGCGCCGCGCCTACCTGGCCCGCCGCGAGCAGGGGGCGCCGGTGCTGGTGGCCTGTGACGATCTCGGCGCCCGCCTGCTCGATCGTTTGCCCTTCGGCCTGACCGGCGCGCAGTTGCGGGCGATGGCCGAGATCGCCGGCGACCTGGCCCAGCCCTACCCGATGCAGCGCCTGCTGCAGGGCGATGTCGGCGCCGGCAAGACCATCGTCGCCGCGCTGGCCGCCTGCCAGGCGATCTCGGCCGGCTGGCAGGCGGCCTTCATGGCGCCGACCGAAATCCTCGCCGAGCAGCATTACCTGAAACTGCGCGACTGGCTGGAACCGCTCGGCGTGCGCGTCGCCTGGCTGTCGGGCAGCCTGAAGTCGAAAGCCAAGCGCGAGCAGCTGGCGGCCACCGCCGCCGAAGCGCAACTGGTGGTCGGCACGCACGCGCTGATCCAGGACGGCGTCGATTTCGCCAAGCTCGGCTTGGCGATCGTCGATGAACAGCACCGCTTCGGCGTCGCCCAGCGCCTGGCGCTGCGCAACAAGGGCAGCAACCCGCACCAACTGATGATGTCGGCGACGCCGATTCCGCGCACGCTGGCGATGAGCTATTACGCCGACCTCGACGTCACCGTCCTTGATGAATTGCCGCCCGGGCGGACGCCGATCAAGACGCGGCTGGTCGCCGACAACCGGCGCCAGGAGGTCGTCGGTTTCGTCGAGAAACATGTCGAGGAAGGCCGCCAGGCTTACTGGGTCTGCCCGCTGATCGAGGAGTCGGAAGCGCTGCAGTTGCAGACGGCGCAGGACACCTACGAACAGTTGTCGGCCGATCTGCCCGGACTGACCATCGGCCTGGTGCACGGCCGCCTGAAGGCCGACGAGAAGCAAGCGGTGATGGCCGCGTTCGCCGCCGGCGAGATAGACGTGCTGGTGGCGACGACGGTGATCGAAGTCGGCGTCGATGTGCCCAACGCCAGCCTGATGGTCATCGAGCATGCCGAACGCTTCGGCCTGTCGCAACTGCACCAATTGCGCGGCCGCGTCGGCCGTGGCCGCTACGAATCGAGCTGCGTGCTGATCTACGCCGGGCCGCTCGGCGAAATCGCCCGGCAGCGGTTGAAGATCATTTTCGAGAACACCGACGGCTTCGAGATCGCCCGTCAGGATCTGCAGATTCGCGGGCCGGGCGAGTTCGTCGGCGCCCGGCAGAGCGGCGTGCCGCTGCTGCGCTATGCCGATCTCGAACTGGATGCCGAGCTGGTCGAACTGGCGCGCGGCGTCGCCGAGGAAATGCTGACCGACCACCTCGAACTGGCCGAGCGCCACCTGCGTCGCTGGCTCGGTTCGCGCGAGGAATTGCTGAAATCCTGAGTCGGGGTCAGCCGGCGGGTTGCGTCGCGGCACGCCAGCGGGCGGCCAGCGCTGCCGCCGGTTCCGGCCGGCCGTACAGGTAGCCCTGCAGCAGGTCGCAGCCGTGCTCGCGCAGGAAAAGGCTCTGCCCCTCGGTTTCGATGCCTTCGGCCACCACCTTCAGCCCCAGGCTGTGCGCCAGGGCCAGCGTGGCGGCGCTGATCGCCGCATCGTTTTCATCGGTTTCGATGTCGCGGACGAAGGCGCGGTCGAGTTTCAGCACCTGGATCGGCAGCCGCTTCAGGTAGGCGAGCGACGAGTAGCCGGTGCCGAAGTCGTCGATGGCCAGTGTCACGCCCAGCTGGCGCAAGGCGTCCAGGCGTTCGATGGCGCTCGCCGGGTCGCTCATCGCCACCGATTCGGTGATTTCCAGCTCCAGTTCGTCGTTGGCCAGGTGGTAGTGCTGCAGCACCTCGGCGACCCGTTCGACCAGATCGGCGGTACGCAACTGGTGCGCCGAAATATTGACGGCGACGCGCTGTGGGCCGATACCCTCGGCCTTCCATTGCGCCAGCTGGTTGCAGGCCTCGTGCAGCACCCAGTCGCCAATGGCCTCGATCAGGCCGGTTTCCTCGGCGATCGGAATGAAGTGGTCGGGCGGGATCAGGCCGCGTTGGGGGTGGCGCCAGCGGACCAGGGCTTCGACGGCGAACGGGCGCGCGAACGGCCCGTCGGCGAGAAATTGCGGCTGGTAATGCAGCTCGAACTGGCCGACCTCGATGGCGATGCGCAATTCGCGCTCAAGCAACAAACGTTGGCCGGCCGCTGCATTGAGTTCGGCCGTGAAGTACTGCACGTTGTTGCGACCCTGTTCCTTGGCGTGATACATCGCCGCGTCGGCATGCTTCATCAGTGTCCCGGCATCCTCGCCATCATCGGGGAAGATGGCGATGCCGATGCTCGGGCTGCTGTGCAGGCGGTCGCCATTGATCTCGTAGGGGTCAGCCAGGGCGTGCAGAATCTTGCCGGCCACCGGCGAAGCATCGGCCGGTGTGGCCAGGCCGCTGAGTACGACGACAAACTCGTCGCCGCCCTGGCGGGCGACGATGTCGCTCTCCCGCGTACAGCTGCGCAATCGTTGTGCCACCTCGACCAAGAGCTGGTCACCGACTTGGTGGCCGAGCGTGTCGTTGATCACCTTGAAGCGATCGAGGTCGATGAACAGCACGGCCAGGAACTGGTTTTCCCGACGCGCCGAAAGCAGCGCCTGGGACAGGCGGATTTCCAGGTTGTAGCGGTTGAACAGACCGGTCAGGCTGTCGTGGTGAGCGAGGTGCTCGATGCGCTCCTCGGCCGCCTTGCGTTCGCTGATGTCGGTGAAGCTGGCGATGTAGTGGGTGATCTGGCCATCGGCGTCGCGGATGGCCGAAATGGCCGCCCATTTCGGATAGACGACGCCGTCGCGGTTGCGGTCCCACAATTCGCCCTGCCAGTAACCACTTTCCTGGAGCGCCGCCCAGAGCGCGTTGTAGGTTTCCTGCGTGGTGCGGCCGGAAGCCAGCATGCGCGGGTTCTTGCCGAGGATTTCGGCCAGGCTGTAGCCGGTCTGCCGGCTGAAAGCCGGGTTGACGGCGACGATCCGGTTGGCGTTGTCGGTGACCATGATCGCTTCGCCGCTGTGCTCGAAGACGTTGGCGTAGAGCTGCAGCGCCGCCTCGGCCTGATGGTGTTCGGTAATGTCCTGTACCGTGCCATGTGCGACCAGCGGTGTGCCGTCGGCGGCGAACTGCGCTTCGCCGTGCTCGTGCACGTATTTGATGCGGCCGTCGGGGAGCAGCAGGCGGTGCGTGATCTCGTAGGGGCGGCGCAATTTCAGCGAGTCCTGATAGGCGCTATCGACTGCGGCGCGGTCATCCGGGTGGACGATGGCGACGAAAGCTTCGTAAGTCGCCGCGAACTGCTGCGGATCCATCTCGAAGATGCGGAACACTTCGTCCGACCAATCCAGGTGGTTGCTTTGCAAGTCCAGTGTCCAGTTGCCGAGGTGGGCGATGCGCTGGGCTTCGCGCAGGTTGTCCAGTGACCTGACCAGCGCTTCCTCGGCCCGCTGGCGGGCAGTGATGTCCTTGAATACGGAAAGAATTTCGCCGCCGGGCAGGCGGATCACGTCGTTCTCGACCCACAGGTCGACGCGTTGATCGCGATAGGCGGTCAGGGTCACCGTTTCTCTGCTGCCATTGGTGGCGACGCGGCCGAAGGCGGCAAAGATGCCGGCTGCCTCGAGACCGGGAAAGGCCTCGCGTGATGGTCGGCCGACGATGGCCTCGCGCTGTACACCGGCGATCCGTTCACCGGCCGGGTTGATGTCGAGGACGGTGAACTCCTGGCCATCGGCGGTTGGGCGATAGAGTGCGACACCATCGTTCATGCTGCCGAACATCGCCCGGTAGCGCGCTTCCTGGCTGGCGATGGTGGCTTCGCCCTGGACGAAACGGCGGCCGAGCAGCAGTGCGATGGCCGCCGACAGCAGCAGGAAGGCAAAGAAGACTAGCACCGTCAGCCGCTGGTGCGTGTGCAATGGCGCCAGCGCCTCGGCGACGTCGATCTTGACCACCATCCCCCAGCCGAGCGCCGGCAGGTAATTCCAGTTGGCGGCGACCGGTTCGCCAGCGTAATCGCTGGCGATGCCGCGCCCGTTGTCACCGGCCAATGCCCGTTGCATCGGCATGCCCAGTTGCCTCTCCGGCAGCACCTGGGTGAAGGCTGCACCGGGCAGACGGGCGAGTGGCACCGTATAGCGCACCAGCTCGCCTTCGCGCACGGCCATCACCGTTTCACCGCTGCTGCCGAGGCCGGTGCGGTCGGCGACGACCGGCATTAGCGTTGCCAGATTGACCTGCAAGGCCAGGGCGCCGACCGCCTTGCCCTGGTCAAGGATCGGCGCCACGGCGAAAGCAGCGATCTGCTCGGCGGAGGGGGCATAGGGGGCGAAGCGGGTGAGGTCGATGTGCAGGAAGGTCATCGCCTGGCGGAAGCCGCTGGCCAGGCCGCTGTCCCGGTAGGGGCCGTGGAGCAGGTTGGTGTGCAGATCGGATTCGCCGCGCAACGAAAAGACGACGTTGCCGGCGGCATCGATCAGGAGCACGTCGTGATAGGCGCCACGGTCGCCAAGGGCAGCCAGTTCGGCATTAAGCGATGCGCTGACGGCCGCCTCCGGAGCGGCGTGGGCGCGCTGCCGGGAGAGTGCCGACAAGGCCGTGCGCAACTCCGGCTGGGTCGCGTAGAGGCGGGCATCGGCCAGGCGTTCGTTGATGTACTGGTCGATCTGCTGGGTTTTCTTGTCGGCGATCGAGGCGATGTTCTGCAGTACCGTGGTCGTCAGCGCCTGCTCGAAGGTATGCAGGTAGAACCAGGCCAGCCCGAGCAGCGGCAGCAGGGCAACGATCAGGAAACCGAGGGCGAGGCGGGTGCCGAGACTCAACTGTTTCATGGAACCGTGATTCCGGTCAGCGGCCGCAGGCGTTCAGTCCATTCGGCGCGGCTGCGGTAGGGCGGGAAGGGTGCCGGGCGGACCGGCGCCTCGGAAATCTCGGTAGCGGCGAACTGACCATCGAGGCCGGCCTTGCCGACATAGACGCGACGCCAGCGGTGGCGGGTGGCGACATCGACGGCGACGATGCCGCTCGGCCCCGCCAGATTGATCCGGCCGAGCACGCGATTGACCTGTTGTGGATCGGTGGTGCCGGCCTCACGGACCGCCGCGGCCCACAGGCGGACCGCCTCATAGCTGCTGAGCAGCGGGTCGCTGAGCACGCGGTTGTTGCCGAAGCGCTGGCGAAAGCGGCTGACGAATTGCTGGTTGGCCGCGTCGCCGAGGCTCTGGAAATAGCCCCAGACCGCATAGTGCTCGGGATGGAAATGTTCGCCGACGAGCAGGCTCAGCTCGGGTTCGGCGACGCTGAACGAGACCACCGGCGTACTGCCGAGGTTGGCGGCGGCCAGGGCAGCGAAGAAATGCCGGTTGCCCTCGCCGTTCAGCGTGTTGAGGACGACGTCCGGAGCTTGACGGCGAATGTCTTCGACGATCGCGGAAAAATCGCTGGCGGTCATCGGCAGGTAGCGTTCGCTGACGATGCTGCCCTCACCGGCGCTGACCAGGTCGCGGATCAGCAGGTTGGCGGCGCGCGGGAACAGGTAGTCGGAGCCGAGCAGGTAGACGCGCCGGCCGAAGCGGTCCATCGCCCAGCGGGCACCGGGGATGATCTGCTGATTGGGGGCGGCGCCCATGTAGACGATGTTCGGCGACATTTCCATGCCCTCGTACTGCAAGGGATAGAACATCAGGTGACGCTGGCCCTCGACCACCGGACGCACCGCCTGGCGGCAGGACGAGGTCCAGCAGGCAAACAGGGCGCTGACCTTGTTGTCACCGATCAGGCGGCTGGCGGCGATGGCGGCGTGGGTCCAGTCGGAACGGCTGTCGGCGAGGACGATTTCAACCGGCCGGCCGAGCAGTCCGCCATCGGCGTTGAGGTCGTCGACCGCCAGTTGCAGGGCATCGACGAGTCCGCGTTCGCTGTCGGCCATAACGCCGCTCAGGGCGTGGATGACGCCGATACGGATCGGCTCCGCCGGCGGCGAGCGGCCAATCAGATAGGCACCGGCCAGCAGGGCAACGATCAGCAGAAGCAGGATCGGACGGGGATTGATGGCTGGCATGGCTGGCGCATAGCGGGCATGCGCCGATTATGCCAGTTTCGCCGCGGTGACAGCCGGAACGGCCGGAAGTTTCAGGCAAACCACTTTTCTATGATGCCGGCCACCGCCGCCGGCTGGTCGTGGTGCAGCATGTGGTCGGCCTGGTCGATCCATTCCTCGCGCACGTCGGCGAAGCAGGCGCGACGGGCTTCCCAGTCGCCGGGACGGTTGGCAAAGTCGCGGACGATCCATGACTGGCGGCCGGCAACCCAGAGTACCGGGCAGGTGATCTGCCGCCAGACGGCCATCGATTCCTCGAGACGGAACAGGTAGGGCGACATCGCTTTGTGCCAGGCGTCGCCGTTCCAGATGATGCCGTGCCGTTGCTCACCGCTGCGTGTGGTGCCATCGCCGATGCGCGCCAGGTGGCGGGAGAGGAAGTCAGCGCGTTCCGCCGTCAGGAACGGGTCGCTCTTCATCAGCCGGCGGGCGAAGGCGGCGCGGTCCGGGTAGGCATGCAGGCGCGGCGGGTTTTTCAGTTCGCCCAGCCACTTGAGGTAGCGTTCCGCCGCCATGTCCGGCGTCGTCGGCGCGATGCCGAAGCCCTCCAGCGAAATCAGCCGCTCGACGCGCTCGGGACGCAGGCCGGCATAAAGGCTGGCGAGGATGCCGCCCATGCTGTGCCCGGCCAGGCGCAAGCGGCCATCCGGCGCATAGCGGTCGATGATGGCCTCCATGTCGCCCAGGTGCTCGGCGAAGAAATACGGCCGGTTCAGCCACTGCGACGGGCCGAAGCCGCGCCAGTCGGGGGCGACGATGTTCCAGTCGCGCTGCAACTCATCGACAACGAATTGCCAGGAGGCCGAGACATCCATCCAGCCATGCAGCAGGAACAGTGTTGGCGCCTCGGGGTCACCCCAGCGGCGGATGTGCAGGCGGATGGAGGGCAGATCGACAAATTCGGAGCGGGACGGGCGCATGCGGTCGTGAGCGGGAGCGGGGAGGCGACGATTCTAGCAGCCGGGGCGGCTGGACCCACTCAGGTCGGGGCCGTTTTCATCTGCCCGGAAGTCTGAATTTGTCTGGCCCGGCAACGTAGATTGACCGCCAGCACCGCACTCAGCAGCGCCGCCGCGCCGAGGTTGTGGGCGACGGCCAGCAGCAGTGGCAGCGACAGCAGCACATTGGCGATGCCCAGCCCCAGTTGCAGTCCGAGCAGCGCCAGCAGCAGGCCGCCCCAGTGGCGTTGGCCGTGGCTCAGCAGGTTCGCCGCCAGCGTGCCGACGGCGAGCAGCACCACCATGGCGCCGAGACGATGCGTCAGGTGGATGGCGGTCAGCGCTTCGCCGGAAATCAGTTCGCCGTGCGCCGTCTGGCCGAGTTCGCGGTGCAGGGTGAAGGCGTGGGCGAAATCGGCAGGCGGCAGCCATTGGCTCTGGCAGAACGGGAAGTCCGGGCAGGCCAGTGCCGCATAATTGCTGCTGACCCAGCCACCGAGGGCGATCTGGCCGATCACGGCGAGCAGCGCCAGGGCGGCCGGCCAGCGGAGGGTCGGGGCGAAGCTGCTGCTTGTCCTGGTCCGTAGCAGCAGCGTCACCAGCAGGGCCAGCGTCGCCATGCCGCCGAGCAGGTGCAGCGTGACGATCAGCGGTTTGAGCAGCAAGGTCACCGTCCACATGCCGAGCGCTGCCTGCAGGCCGATCAGGCCGAGCAGAAAGGTCGGCAGTGCCGGCGATTCCTGGCGCCGCATTTCCTTCCGCCAGGCCAGCAGGCAGATGGCGAGGACCAGCAGGCCGAGGCTGCCGGCGGCATAGCGGTGGATCATTTCCTTCCACGCCTTGGCGGCGTCGAACGGCTGTTGCGGGTGGGCTGCGACAGCTGCCGAACTGCCGTCCGGCACGCCGAGCAGATGGCCGTAGCAGCCGGGCCAGTCGGGGCAGCCGAGGCCGGCATCGGACAGGCGGACATAGGCGCCGAGGCCGATGACGACCACCGCCAGCAGCGTGGCGGCGAGCAGCAGGCGGGCGTAGAGGCGCATGACTCAGAAAGTGATCAGGCGGTCGGCGAACAGCGCGGCGAAAAGCAGCGTCAGGTAGAGGATCGAGTAGCGGAAGGTACGCCGCGCCAGGTCATCGCTGTAGTTGCGGCAAAGGGCGATGGCGTAGGCCAGGAAGACCAGGTCGAGCAGGCTGATGGCGATCAGGTAGAAAGTCCCGCTCATGCCCAGCGACACCGGGATCAGGCTGGCGGCGGCGAGCATCAGCGTGTACCAGAGGATGTGCTGGCAGGTGAAGGCGACGCCGTGCGTCACCGGCAGCATCGGCAGGCCGGAGCGGGCGTAGTCGTCGCGCCGGTAGCAGGCCAGCGCCCAGAAATGCGGCGGCGTCCACAGGAAGATGATGAGGAACAGCACCAGCGGCTCGGCCGACACCTGGCCGGTCATCGCCGTCCACCCGAGCAGTGGCGGCATGGCGCCGGAAGCACCGCCGATGACGATGTTCATCGGCGTCGCCGGCTTGAGGATCAGCGTGTAGATCACCGTATAGCCGACGAAAGTGGCCAGCGTCAGCCACATCGTCAGGTCGTTGATGAAGGTATGCAGCAGCCACAGGCCGGCGGCGCCGAGCAGTGTCGCCAGGGTCACCGTTTCCAGCGGCGAGATGTCGCCGCGCGCCGTCGCCCGCCAACTGGTGCGCGCCATCTTGGCATCGACGGTGCGCTCGACCAAGCAGTTCAACGCCGCGGCGGCGAAGGAAACCAGAGCGATGCCGAGCGCCGCGACGAGGAAACGCAGCAGCGGCGGAAAACCCGGCGTCGCCAGGAACATGCCGATCATCGCGGTGAACACGATCAGGCTGTTGACCCGCGGCTTGCACAGGTGGGAGAAGGCGGCGAGGCGCTGGCCGAACGACAGCGGGGAGGTGGCGACGCTTTGCATGATGATCTCCTAACCGGTCCAGGCGAATTTGAGCAGGCGCTCAAGGTCGAAACGCAATTCCTTGCCGCCGACGGCGGCGGGGTAGTCGATCACCCGGCGGCCGAGCGGATCGACGATGTGCAGGCGGTAGCCGTTGGCAGCGGGGGCGCCCAGCCACTGTGGCGGCGTGGCGAACAGCAGCAGGTCGGGCTGGCGGCTGGTGACGTCGGTCAGCGCCGGATCGCTGGTGCTCGGGGCGAAGACGACGCGGCGCAGGCGGCCCATCTCCTTGTTCAGCGACACCTGGATGCGGCGCAGCTCGTCGAGGCGGGTGGCGCAGTCGGTGGCGCAGGGGCCGTCGAGGCTCAGCACCAGCAGCCATTTGCCGTGTAGTTCGGCTGTTGCCACCGCCCGCCCGGAAACATCCACCAGGCCGCTGGCCGGCAGTGCTGGCGGTGGCGTCAGCAACTGGCCGTGCTGCAGGGTGCGCGTCGGCTGCCAGCCGCCGAAGTAGAGGCCGGCGGCGATGATGAAGGGCAACACGAGCAGGCCGACGATCAGCAGCAACATCGGCAGGCCGCTGGGGCGGGGCGTGGGCAGGGTGGCGACGCTCATGGCTTGCGCACCAGGAAGAAGCCCCAGATGCCGAGGCTGGCGACGGCGAAGCCGAACCATTGCAGGGCGTAGCTGCGGTGGCGGTCGGCGCGTTCGTCCGGGCGCGGCCATTCGCGGACGAAACCGCCGGGGGACTGGGCGTCAAGTTGAACGATCAGCGGCTGCAGCGGGTAGGCGACGGCCGAGCGGAAGCGTTCGAGGTCTAGGTTTTGCCACACCGGTTCCCAGCCGCTGGTCGGTTGCGCCGCCAGATTGAAGAAGCGGCTGGCCGGGGCGACGACGATGCCGGTCAGCTCCACTTCGCCGACGGGCACCGCCGCTTGCGGTTGTTGGGCGTGGTCGGCCGGGGCGGGCAGCCAGCCACGATTGACCAGCACGTGCATGTCCGAACCCTCCAGGCGCAGCGGCGTGATCACGTGGTAACCGGCTTGCTCGCGGTGCAGGCGGTTAT
>DDWF01000002.1:33448-49911 GCA_002345845.1 Betaproteobacteria bacterium UBA2293
CCGCCGATGGCGCAGCGCCTCGACGTCGGCCGGCGTCGTCGGCATGACGATGGCGGCATCCTGGCTGCGCGTGTCGAGGGAAGTCTGCAGCGCCGTCTTGCTTTCGGCCTTGTGCCATTGCCACAGGCCAAGGGAAACGAAGGCCGGAATCAGCAGCAGTTGCAGCAGGCCGCCGAGGATCGCCACCCGCATCCGGCCGCCCCTTGTCGCCCGGCTCGGCGGACGCGCATACTGGGGCACGGCGAAACTTTCGGGAGAGTCGAGCATGCTCAGGGTGTTGGTGGTTTTGTTGTTGGTAGCCATAGTCGGCAGCTTGCTCTCGGGGCTCTTCTATCTTTACCGCGACCGGGGCGAAGGGGAGCGCATGGCGCGCGTCCTGACCTGGCGCATCGGCCTGTCGATCACGCTGTTCCTGTTGCTGCTGCTCGGCTTCAGGTTTGGTTTCATCCCCGGCTACACCCAGTAAACGAAGACGAAGAGGATCAGCCAGACCACATCGACGAAGTGCCAGTACCAGGCAACGCCCTCGAAGGCGAAGTGGCGCTTGGCCGAGAAGTGGCCGTTGATGCTGCGCAACAAGATCACTGCCAGCATGATGGTGCCGAGCGTTACGTGGAAACCGTGGAAACCGGTGAGCATGAAGAAGGTTGCGCCATAGGCGCCGGCGCCCATGGTCAGGCCGAGTTCGGTGTAGGCGTGGTGGTATTCCCAGGCCTGGAAGCCGAGGAAGATCGAGCCGAGCAATACCGTCGCCGCCAGGCCGAGGATCAGCTGGCGGCGGTTGTCGCGCAGCAGGCCCCAGTGCGCCCAGGTGATCGTCGCCCCGGAGCTGAGCAGCAGCGCGGTGTTCAATGCCGGGATGCCCCAGGCGCCCATCGGTGTGAAAGACGCGCCGGCGGGACCGCTGGTCGGCCAGGTGCCGGCGAATTCCGGCCACAGGCTGAAACCATGCGCCGCCTCCATGCCGCCGAGGGTGGGCACCGACAGCACGCGGACGTAGAACAGGGCGCCGAAGAAGGCGGCGAAGAACATCACTTCGGTGCTGATGAACCAGATCATGCCGTGGCGGAAGGAGCGGTCCTCCCAGTCGCGGTAGGCGCCGCTCTGCGATTCGCTGATGACCTTGCCGAACCAGGCGAAGAGCACGGCGAGGATGACCGCCGTGCCGGCCAGCATGACCCAGCCGCCGGCGCCGAAATTGTTGATCAGCTGGATGAAGCCGAAGGCCAGCAGGAACATGCCGGCGGACAGGATGACTGGGTAGAGGGTGGGTTGCGGCACGAAATAGTGCGGCGACGAAACGGGGTGGTCCGGGCTGGTTTTCATCGTGCCTCCGCGGTGGCGCTCAGGGTCTGGCGTTGGCCTTCGATGCTGAAGAAGGCGTAGGAGAGGGTGATGTGGGTGATGTCGCGGCCGACCTCGGGGCTGACGATGAAAGCCAGCGGCATTTCCTGTGCTTCGCCGGCGGCCAGCGTCTGCTGGTCGAAACAGAAGCATTCGATCTTCTCGAAGTGCTGCGCCGCCTGCCCCGGCGTGACGCTGGGCACGGCCTGGCCGGTGATTGCCCGGTCGGCGTTATTGCGCACCAAGTAGCTGATCTGCTGCAGTTCGCCCGGATGCACGTCCATGCTCACTTTCAGTGGCCGCATCTCCCACGGCAGTCCGGGCATCACCGTGCCGGTGAACTCGATGCGGATCAGCCGTCCGGTATCGACCCGGCTGGTTGGGGCTGGCGCCAACTCGGTTTTCAGGCCGCCGGCAGCAAAGCCGGCAGAGGTCTTGCCATTGAAGCCGGTGACTTCACAGAGCACGTTGTACAGCGGCACCAGCGCGAAGGCGAAGAGGAAGGCACCGGCTACCAGCAGCAACAGCTTGACGACCAGGCGGCTGTGATTGCGCGGGACGGGCTGGACCTGTTCCATGGCCTCAGCGCTTGATGAACAGCCCGAGCACGTAGATGACCACCACCGCCAGGCCGAGCAGCCAGGCCAGGCGGCGGGCGGCGCTGCGCCGGCGGGCCAGGTCGGCGGGCGTGAAGTCGCTGGGCTGGTCGGTCATTTGATCACCGGCTGGATTTCCCAGCTATGGTGCGGCGGTGGCGAGGACAACTCCCATTCCAGACCTTCGGCGCCTTCCCAGACCCGGGCTTCGGCCTTTTCGCCGCCGCGCACGCAGGACCAGATATTCCAGGCGAAGAGCAACTGGCTGAAGCCGAGAATCATGGCGCCGACGGTGGATATGGCATTGAACTCGGCGAACTGCAGCGCGTAGTCGGGAATGCGTCGCGGCATGCCGGCCAGGCCGAGGAAGAACTGCGGCATGAAGGTCAGGTTGAAGGAAACGACGGTCAGCCAGAAATGCAGCTTGCCCAGCTTCTCGCTGTACATGTGGCCGGTCCATTTCGGCAGCCAGTAGTAGGCGCCGGTCATCACGCCCATGATGCCGCCGGCGAACAGCGCGTAATGGAAGTGGGCGACGACGAAGTAGCTGTGGTGGTACTGCGCGTCGGCGGCGACGTCGGCGAGGATCAGCCCGGTCAGGCCGGCGATGCCGAAGAGGACGATGAAGCCGACGGCGAACAGCATCGGCGTCTCGAACGTCATCGCCCCCTTCCACATGGTCGCGATCCAGCAGAAGAAGAGCACGGCCAGCGGAATCGAGATGGCCATGGTGCTGAACATGAAATAGATCAGTGCCGGCACCGGCAGGCCGGCGGTGAAGAAATGATGCGCCCAGACGACCAGCGACAGCACGCCGATGGCGATGAAGCTGTACACCTGGGCCTTGTAGCCGTAGGTCGGCTTGCGCGAGAAGGTGGCCAGCACGTGCGGCATCAAGCCCCATACGGGCAGCAGCAGGATGTACACCTCGGGATGGCCGAAGAACCAGAACAGGTGCTGGAAGAGGATCGGGTCACCGCCGCCGGCAGCATCGAAAAACTGCGTGCCGAAATGGCGGTCGGTGAGCAGCATGGTCACCGCACCGGCCAGTACCGGCAGCGTCGCCAGCAGCAGGAAGGCGGTGATCAGCCAGCCCCAGGCGAACAGCGGCATCTTCATCAGCGTCATGCCGGGGGCGCGCATGTTGAAGATGGTGACGATGACGTTGATCGAACCCATGATCGACGAGATGCCGAGAATGTGCACGGCGAGGATGGCGAAATCGACGCCCATGCCGCCCTGCACCGAGAGCGGCGCATAGAAGGTCCAGCCGGTGGCCAGGGCACCGTCGCCGATGCCGAACAGAGCCAGGAAGAAAGGCATGGTCAGCAGCATCGCCGCCGGCGGCAGCAGCCAGAAGCCCCAATTGTTCAGCCGCGGCAGGGCCATGTCGGGGGCGCCGATCATCAGCGGCAGCATCCAGTTGGCGAAGCCGGTGGCCGCCGGCATCAGTGCGGCGAAGATCATCACCAGCGCATGGACGCCGATCAGCTGGTTGAAGAACTCCGGCTGCATCAACTGCAGGCCGGGCGAGAACAGTTCGGCGCGCACCGCCAGGATCATCGCTCCGCCGACGAAGAACATGATCAGCGAGAAGGTCAGGTACATCGTGCCGATGTCCTTGTGATTGGTCGTCGTCAGCCAGCGCAGCGGGCCGGTGTAGTGGCCGTCGCCGTGCGGGGCGGCGTGGCCGTTGGCGGTAGTCGCAGTGTTCATCTGGCCTCCTGGCGCAGGGCCTTGATCTGGGCCGGCTGGATCATGTCGCCCAGCTTGTGGCCGAAACTGTTGCGTTCGTAGGTGATCACCGCCGCCAGTTCGACATCGGACAGCGTCTCGCGGAAGGCCTGCATGGCGGTGCCGGGTTTGCCGTTGAAGACGCGGTCGACGTGGCTGTCGGGGATGATTTTGCCGTTCATGTCGAGCAGCGGTCCGCTGATCATCTTGCTGCCGGCCAGCGCCGGGAACACCGGCGGCAGACCCTGGCCCTCGGCCTGGTGACAGGCGACGCAGACCTTGTCGTAGACCGTCTTGCCCTCGGCGATCAGTTCTTCGCTGCTCCAGGCGCGGTCGGCACTGCCGGCGGTGGCGATGGCTTCGGCCTTCTGTTGCTCGAGCCAGGCGAGATACTCAGGTTCCGGCACGGCATGGACGACCACCGGCATGAAGCCGTGGTCCTTGCCGCACAGTTCGGCGCATTGGCCGCGGTAGATGCCGGGTTTCTCGATCAGCACCCAGGTTTCGCGCAGGAAGCCGGGAATGGCGTCACGCTTGACGCCGAACTGCGGCACCCACCAGGTGTGGATGACGTCGGTCGAGGTCAGCAGGATGCGCACCTTCTTGCCGACCGGCAGCACCACCGGCTTGTCGACTTCCAGCAGGTAATGCTCGCCCTTGGCCTCAGAGTTGGCGATCTGGGCGCGTGGCGTGGACATGGTGCTGATGAACTTGATCCCGGCTTCCGGGTATTCGTACTGCCACTTCCACTGCATGCCGGTGACCTTGAGCACCATGTCGGCGCGGGTCTTGGTGTCTTCCATGCTGATGATCGCCTGCACCGCCGGGATGCCCATCAGCACGAAATCGATGAAGAGCAGGATGGCAAACGGCACCAGTGCCCAGAACCACTGCATGGCGCTGGTCGGTCCGGTGAATGTCGACGGCGTGTGGCCGACACTTTTCCGGTGCTTGATCATCGAATAGATCATGATGGCGAACACCACCACGAACAGGACGGTGATGATCAGCATGAACTCGTTGTGGATGTGCAGCGTTTCCCGGGCGATCGGGGTCACCGGTTCGGGGAAGTTGAATTTGTATTCCGCCGCCGCGGCACCGGGAAGCAGCAAGCTGGCGGCGAGGGCGAGAGATCGGGGGCGTCGGCGGCATGCTGACGCCAAGCTTGAGCTGCCAGCCAGAGAATGAAGCAGTCTGCTCGTCATTCCGTTCCCTCCCCCCTTGTGAGAACCGACTTGTCATCTCAGAATCCAGCATGCGTAATTAGTTCAAAAATATTTAATCCAATGAATTCTCGATTCCTCGCCGCTTTTTTGCTCGCGCTGCTGGCCGCCTGTTCGCCGCCGCCACCGGCCAGCTTCGCCAATACCGACCTGACCGGCGCCACTTTCGCCCAGAGCCTGGCGCTGGACGATCACCACGGCCAGAAACGCACGCTGGCGGACTTTCGCGGCAAAGTGGTGGTGGTCTTTTTCGGCTATACCGCCTGCCCGGACATCTGTCCGACGACGCTCTCCCGCCTGGCCGGGGTGATGCAGCAACTGGGGGCGGAGGCCGAGCGCGTCCAGGTGCTGTTCGTCAGTCTCGACCCGGAGCGTGATAGCGGCGAACGGCTGAAAACCTTCGTTCCCTGGTTCCACCCGAGCTTCCTCGGTTTGCGCGGCGATGCGGCGCAGACCAAGGCGGCCAGCGAGGAATTCCGCGTCTTCAGCGCGCGCAAGGATGTCGCCGGCGAGCTCGGTTACGTGCTCGACCATTCCACCGGCGCCTATGTCTTCGATCCGGCTGGGCGGATTCGGCTTTACGTCAAGGATTCAGCCAGCGTCGAGGAGATCGTCGCTGATATCCGGTTGCTGCTGAAGGGCTGAGGCTTGTCTGCCCTTGTCGGGCGGATCGTGAGGTCGTCGGCGCTTCAGTTGCCAAACATCTTCCTTATTGCGTCGAAGATGGATTTGAGCGGGGACACTTCCACGTCCAGAGCCTTGACCCCGTCATCGCCCTTGAACTCGTCGTAGACCCAGTCGCCATCGACGTAGGAGATGCCCGGTGGCGGCTTTCTTTCGCTGGGGGATTTGCCAGACAAGGCCTGGCGCATGTAGTCGATCCAGATCGGCAGCGCCAGGGTCGCGCCGAATTCCCGGCCGCCCAGCGATTTGGGCTGGTCGTACCCCATCCACGATACCGCCACCAGGTTGCCGGAATAGCCGGCGAACCAGCCATCGACCGCGTCGCTGGTGGTGCCGGTCTTGCCGGCCAGATCGCTGCGTCCCAGGCGCTGGGAGGCCAGCGCGCCAGTGCCGCTGCTGACCACCTGGCGCAGCATGCTGTCGATGATGAAGGCGTTGCGGGCGTCGATGGCTCGTTGCGCTTCCTGTCTGGCGGGTGGGGGCGGTGCCTCCCACAGCACCTTGCCGCCGGCGTCGGTGATTTTCTCGATCAACCGGGGGGTGACCGTGAAGCCGCCATTGGCGAAGACCGCGTAGGCGCTGGCCATCTGCAGTGGGGTGACCGAGCCGCTACCCAGGATCATGGTCAGGTTGGCCGGATGTTTTGCGGCAGCGAAACCGAAGCGTTGCAGATAGTCCTGCGCATATTGCGGCGAGATGGCTTGCAGCAGGCGCACCGCAACAACGTTCTTCGAGCGGGCCAGAGCCTGGCGCAGGCTGATCGGGCCATCGTAGCCGTCGTCGTTGCGCGGCTCCCAGGGCTCGCCGCCTTCGCCGCCGGGTAGCGACAGCGGCGCATCGTTCATCAGCGTGGCCGGCGAGAAGCCCTTTTCCAGCGCCGCCGAATAGACGAAGGGCTTGATGATCGATCCCGGCTGGCGCCAGGCGCTGGTGACGTGGTTGAACTGATTGCGGGAGAAGTCGAAGCCGCCAACCAGCGCCCGGTAGGAACCATCCTCGGCATTCAGGGCGACGAAAGCGGCGTCGACTTGCGGCATCTGGGCGATAGCCCAACGTCCCTTGCCGTCCTGGCTGACGCGGATCACCGAGCCGACGCGAATCCTGCTATCGATCTTGGCATTTGGCTGCAGGGCGCGGGCGGCAAAGCGTAGCCCGTTGCCGGTGATTTCCAGCGTGTCGCCGGAGGCCGGTTCGGCGCGCACGCGCTTGGCGGAGACTTCGGTGACGACGGCCGCGATCAGGTTGTCGCTGCTGGGATGCCTGGCCAGGATCTGCTCAATGGCGTCCGCCTGCTCGTTCACATTGGTCGGCAGCTCGACAAAACCTTCCGGCCCGCGGTAGCCATGGCGCTGATCGTAGGCCAGCACGTTGCGCCGGACCGAGTCGTAGGCGGCGTTCTGCTCGGCCTTGCTGAGCGTGGTGTAAACGTTGAAACCCTGGGTATAAGTAGCGCCCTGGTACTGCGCATAGAGTTCCTGGCGAACCATCTCGGCGACGTGATCGGCATGTGCTTCGTACTGCAGGCTGTGGCCGACCTCGAGTGGCTGGGCGACGGCCTCGGCATATTGCGCCTGCGTGATCTTTTCCAGTTGCAGCATGCGCTTCAGCACGAGTTCCTGGCGGGCCTTGGCGCGTAGCGGATTGACCGCCGGGTTGTGCTTGACCGGGTTTTGCGGGATGCCGGCGAGCATCGCCGCTTCGGCCAGGGTCAGCTCCGGCAGGCGTTTCTTGAAATAGGTGCGGGCGGCGCTGGTAAAGCCATAGGTGCGCTGGCCGAGGTAGATCTGGTTCATGTAGAGCTCGAGGATCTGGTCCTTGCTCAGTGCCGATTCGATGCGGTAGGACAGCAGCACCTCGGTCAATTTGCGCGTCAGGGTTTTTTCCTGCGTGAGGAAAAAATTGCGCGCCACCTGCATGGTGATCGTCGACGCGCCCTGGCGCATGCCGCCGGTCAGGCCGGCCGCCACTGCCCGCGCCACGCCGCGGTAATCGACACCGCCGTGCTCGTAGAAGCGTGCGTCCTCGATCGCCAGCAGGGCATCCTTCAAGACCGGCGGAATCTCCTGGATCGGCGTGAAGTCCCGGCGTTCTTCGCCGAATTCCCCCAGCAGTGCGCCATCGGCCGTAAAAATGCGCAAGGGTATCTTTGGCCGATAGTCGGTGACGACATCGAGTGCCGGCAGCTTGGGCAGGATGCTCACGAGCATGGCGCTGACCAGCACGAGCGCTGCCAGGACCGCAACGGTGCTCAGCGCCAGCAGGGTGCGCCGCAGGTTGTCGCGGTAATTGGCTGGGGCAAAGGGCAGGGCAAGAAATTTGATGACTGTTGCGAAGAAGCTCACGCGTTGGTCCTGGCTGAGGCGCCATCTCGGGCGCTTGACGGCGCTGGCAAGCCAGTCACCAAAAGGCGCAGTTTAGCCGCAACGGCGGACGAGAAAGTTTTTCGGCCAGGTTCTTGACTCCGTCATGTCGATATAACTAAAATCATCGACATGAAATCCGACTACAGCCAAACCATCCCCGCCCAGTGGGCCGTCATGTCCAAGATCTTCGTTGCCCTCGGCGACGAGCATCGCCAGCGCATCCTGCTGCTGTTCGAGCCGGGCGAGCGGCTGAATGTCGGGCAGATTGCCGAAGTTTCGACGCTGGCGCGGTCGACCGTTTCCCACCATCTGAAAGTTCTCCACGAGTCCGGCGTACTGGCCTCGGAAAAGATCGGCAAGGAGGTGTGGTTCTGGATTGACCGCCCGGCCCTCGAAAGCACTTTTACCAACGTCCTCGATTATGTCCGGGAGAACACCTGATGCGTGCCCTGTTGCGCCCTTTCCTGCGCCTTGTGGCGCGCCTGCTGTTTCGTGTCGATGTGCAATTCCGCCAGTCGGATTTCTCGCACAAGAAGCTGCTCGTCGTTGCCAATCACGAGTCTTTTCTCGACGGCCTGCTGCTCGGGCTGTTCCTGCCGATCAATCCGGTCTTCGTCGTGCATACCGGTGTTGCCAACAATTTCTGGTTCCGCCTGCTGCTGTCGCAGGTGGATTACCTGGCCGTCGATCCGACCAGCCCGATGGCGATGAAGCAGGTCATCCGGCTGATCGAGTCCGGCCGGCCGGTGGTCATCTTCCCGGAAGGGCGGATCACGCTGACCGGCTCGCTGATGAAGGTCTATGACGGCCCCGCCTTCGTTGCCGCCAAGACCGGGGCAACGGTGATTCCGGTGCGCCTGGATGGCGCCTCGCGCTCGTATTTCTCGCGCTTGTCCGGCAAGTATCCGAAGGAATTTTTCCCGAAAATCCGCATGATCGTGTTGCCCGAGGCGCATTTCCCGATGCCCGAGGCAGCCACCGCCAAGCTGCGTCGGCGCCGGGCCGGCGAGCAGATGCGGCGGTTGATGCAGGAGATGATCTTCGCCTCCCATCCGCAGCAGACTCTCTACGACGCCCTGTGCGACGCGGCCGAGATCTTCGGGCCGAAGCGGCGGCTGCTCGAGGACATGAAGCAGATCGAGTATTCCTACCGCGATCTGATGAAGATGGCGCTGATGCTCGGTCGGCAGATCGAACGCCTGAGCCGGCCGGATGAAAAGGTCGGCCTGCTGCTGCCCAACCTGGTGCCGACGCTCGGCCTGATCTTCGGCCTGACCGCCCGCCGCCGGGTGCCAGCCATGCTCAACTACACGGCCGGTGTCGATGCCATGCAGGCGGCGTGCGATGCCGCCGAGGTGCGCTGCATCGTCACCTCGCGCGCCTTCATCGAGCAGGCACGGCTGGCCGACAAGCTGGCCGGTCTGCGCAATGTCGAGCTGCATTACCTGGAGGACATCCGCGAGCGCATCAGCCTTGCCGACAAGCTCTGGCTGGTGCTGTGGGCGATCCATTTCCCGCGCGCCTTCGAGCTGCCGGCCTCGCCGGAAGATGCGGCGGTGGTGCTGTTCACCTCCGGTTCCGAGGGCAAGCCCAAGGGCGTCGTGCTGCCGCACCGGGCGATCCTCGCCAACATTGCACAGATTCGCGCGGTGATCGATTTCTCGGTCGATGACAAGGTGTTGAACGCGCTGCCGATCTTCCACAGCTTCGGCCTGACCGCCGGCGCGCTGCTGCCGGTGCTGACCGGCGCCAACCTCTTCCTCTATCCGTCGCCGCTGCATTACCGGGTGATCCCGGAAGTCGCCTACGACCGCGGCTGCACCGTGCTCTTCGGTACCTCGACCTTCCTCGGCAATTACGCCAAGTTCGCCCATCCCTACGATTTCTACCGCCTGCGCTACGTCGTCGCCGGTGCTGAAAAGCTTTCCGAAGCCGTGCGCAACCAGTGGTTCGAGAAATTTGGCGTGCGCATCTTCGAAGGCTACGGCGCAACTGAAACGGCGCCGGTACTGGCGGTCAATACGCCGATGGCCTACAAGACCGGCACCGTCGGCAACCTGCTGCCGGGCATCGAGCACAAGCTGGTGCCGGTGCCCGGAATCGATAACGGTGGCATCCTGCACGTGCGCGGGCCCAACGTCATGGCCGGCTACCTCAAGGCCGAGCAGCCGGGCGTTTTGCAGCCGCCCGCCTCGGTGGCCGGCGATGGCTGGTACGAAACCGGCGACGTGGTCAATATCGACGACGAGGGCTTCGTTCGCATCGTCGGCCGGGTCAAGCGCTTCGCCAAGATCGCCGGCGAAATGGTCAGCCTCGAAGTCGTCGAGAAGCTCGCCGTCGCCACGGTGCCGGAAAAGCAGCACGCGGCATCGAGCCAGCCGGATGAAAGCAAGGGCGAGGCGCTGGTGCTGTTCACCACCGATCCGGCACTCAGTCGCGAGGCGCTGGCGAGCAAAGCCCGCGAACTCGGCCTGCCGGAATTGGCTGTGCCACGCAAAATCCTCCAGGTTGAAGCCTTGCCGCTGCTCGGCACCGGCAAGATCGACTACGTCACCTTGAAGCAGATGGCGGAGGCCGCATGATGGCTTTCAATCCGCAACGCCGCCGCTTGCTTGGGTTCCTTGCCGGTGGCAGCGCCTTGGCCGCCGCTGGCGCGACGCTGGCCAGGCCCGTCGTCGTCAATCCCTGCCGGGCGGCGATTCCGGTGCGCTTGCTCGACAGTCCGTGGCTGAAGCAGGCCTGGGCCGGTATCGATCCAGCCGGGCTGTGGGACTGCCACGTGCATCTGGCCGGGCTGGGTGATGGTGGCAGCGGCATCGAGATCGGGCCGCAACTGTCGTCGCCGTTGCAGCCGGTGCAGTATGCGCAGCGCCTGTTCTACATGAACGCCGGCTGCGCCCACGATGCGCCGGGCGCCGTCGACGCCGCCTACACGGCGCGTCTGCTCAATTTGTGTGAGGCGATGCCGGCGGGCTTCAAGGTCATGCTCTTCGCTTTCGAGCGCTTTCACGATGCGGCCGGTCTGGCGCATCCGGAGCATTCGGCCTTTTACGTGCCGAATGCCTGGGCAGCGAAACTGGCGGGTGAATTTCCGGCGCGTTTCGAGTGGGTGGCCTCGCTGCATCCTTATCACGCGACAGCGGTGGACGATCTCAAACAGGCGATTGCCGGCGGCGCCCGTGCAGTCAAGTGGCTGCCGGCAGCGCAGGGCATGGACCCGGCCGATGGCAAGTGCGACGCTTTCTACCGGGTGCTCGCCGAATCCGGCACGCCGCTGATCGTCCATTGCGGTGAGGAGAAGGCGGTCAAGGGCAGCGACAACAAGGCTTTCGGCAACCCGCTGCGCCTGCGCCGGGCGCTCGATCTTGGCGTCAAGGTCGTCGTCGCCCATTGCGCGACGATGGGTACCGACCTCGATGACGATGGCACGATGCGTCCCAGTTTCGATCTCTTCCTCAAGGCCATGGCCGAACCGCGCGCCAAGGGTTTGCTGCACGGTGATGTCTCGGCGATCACGCTGCGCAACCGCCAGCCGGCGGTGATCCGCACCCTGCTCGAACGCGAAGACTTGCACGATCGCCTGCTGCACGGTTCCGACTATCCGCTGCCGGGTATCCTGCCGCTGATCTCGTCGGCGACGCTGGCCCGTGCCGGGCTGTTGCCGAAGGCAGCGGTTGCCGATCTCGATGCGCTGCGCGAGCACAACCCGCTGCTCTTCGATTTCGTTCTCAAGCGCCTGCTGACCTGGCAGGGCCATTCCTTTTCACAGGCGGTGTTCAACACCCGCCGCATCTTCACGGGCCACCGGTCATGAGCGGACAATTCGGACTTCTCAAGCAAAAGCGCTTCGCGCCGCTGTTCGGCACGCAGTTTCTCGGCGCCTTCAACGACAACCTGTACAAGAACGCGCTGGTCGTGCTGTTGACCTTCCAGGCGGCGCAATGGACGACGATCCCGGTCGAGCTGCTCGGCAATCTGGCGGCCGGACTGTTCATCCTGCCTTTCTTCCTGTTCTCGGCGACCGCCGGGCAACTGGCGGACAAGTACGACAAGGCCTGGCTGGCCCGGCTTTCCAAGGTGCTGGAAATCGTCATCATGGGCGTTGCCGCCGCCGGTTTCTGGCTGCACAGCCTGAGCTGGCTGCTCGCCGCGCTGTTTTTGCTCGGGCTGCAATCGACGCTGTTCGGGCCGGTCAAGTATTCAATCCTGCCGCAACACCTGCACGAAGACGAACTGGTCGGCGGCAATGCGCTGATCGAGGCCGGCACCTTCGTCTCGATCCTGATCGGCACACTGGCCGGCGGCCTGCTCGCGGGAGCGGTGACGCAGCCGGTGTGGATCGCTGTCGGCGGGCTGGCCGTGGCCGTGCTCGGCTACTTGTACAGCCGCGGCATTCCCGATGCGCCGCCGCCGGCACCCGAGCTGAAGGTCAACTGGAATCCGCTGACCGAAACCTGGCGCAGCATCCGCTTTGCCAGCGGCAACCGCACGGTGTTTCTGTCGATCCTCGGCATTTCCTGGTTCTGGCTCTACGGCGCGCTGTTCCTGGCGCAGTTCCCGGCCTACACAAAGAACGTGCTCGGCGGCGGTGAGTCGATGGTGACGCTGTTGCTGGCCATCTTCACGGTCGGCATCGGCCTCGGCTCGCTGCTCTGCGAGCGGATGTCCGGCAAGCATGTCGAGATCGGCCTGGTGCCCTTCGGCTCGATCGGTCTGACGCTGTTCGGCCTGGATCTGTACTTTGCCTCGCCAGTCGGCCTGATCGGCACGACGGCGCATGAGCTGACGGCGCTGCTCAGCCTGCCGGCGATCTGGCGCGTGCTCTTCGACCTGCTGATGATCGGCGTCTTCGGCGGCTTCTTCATCGTGCCGCTGTACGCGCTGGTGCAGACGCGTTCTGAGGCCAGCCACCGGGCGCGGATCATTGCCGCCAACAACATCGTCAACGCGCTGTTCATGGTTGTCGGCGCGCTCGGTGCGGCGGCGGCGTTGGGTGCCGGGTTGTCGATCCCGGCGCTGTTCGGCATCGCCGCGCTGCTCAATGCGGCGGTGGCAGTGTACATCTACGGGCTGGTGCCGGAATTCCTGCTGCGTTTCGTCGCCTGGCTGCTGGTCAAGGCGGTGTACCGCCTGCGCAGTGAAGGCGTCGAGCACATCCCGCTCGACGGGCCGGCGGTGCTCGTTGCCAACCACGTCAGTTTCGCCGACGCGGTCATTCTGATGGGTGCATCGCCGCGGCCGGTGCGCTTCGTCATGGATTACCGCATCTTTCGCACGCCGGTGCTCGGCTTCGTTTTCCGCCATTGCGGCGCGATCCCGATTGCCTCGGCCAAGGACGACCCGGCGCTGATGGAAAAGGCCTTCGCCGATGTCTCGGCCGCCCTCGCCAGCGGCGAACTGATCGGCATCTTCCCGGAGGGCGGCATTACCCACGATGGCGAATTGCAGACCTTCCGCCCGGGTATCGCCCGCATCCTCGCCGCCAACCCGGTGCCGGTGGTGCCGATGGCCTTGTCCGGCCTATGGGGCAGCTATTTTTCGCGCATCGACGGCCAGGCGATGAAAACGCCGTTCCGCCGTGGGCTGTTCTCGGCCATCGGTCTGCAGGTGGGGGCGCCCCTGCCGCCGGCCGCCGCCACGCCGGAACGGCTGCAGCAACTGGTTCGTGAGCTGCGCGGCGAGCGCCGTTGAGTGGGGGCGCAGTAAAATGAGCGACTTTTCCTGAGTGCCCGCCATGACTTCTGCCTCGCCGCTTCCCGCCGACCCTCTCGCTGCCCTGGCCGGAGCTGACACCCAGCGGTTGGCCGCGCGCATGGCCCAGGATGTCTTCGCTGGCGTCTTCCGCCAGGCGCTGGCGGCAGACGGGGCGCCCGATGTCGGGATGCTCGGCGAAGTGGCTGCCCATTGTTATGACTGGTGCCAGAGCGCCGCGGATGACGAGGCGCGCGCCCTGCGCCTGGCGCTCTTGATCAGCGGTCTCGATCAGTGGGGCCTGGCGTATACGCAGACCTTCGGGCTGACCGCCATTCATCCGCTGACCGCTCTGATCGGCGGTTTGCGCACCCGCCTGGATGCGCGGGCGGACAATCGTTTCCAGAAATACTTCGAACAGATCGACAGCGTCGAATCTGCCGCCATCGATTTCAAGGTTGAGTTGCGGCGCAGCATCCACCTCGCGCTGTGGCATGCCATGGCCGCTGGCGAGTCGGCGGAGCAGGTGGCTGCCGTCGTCCAGTCGCTGGGCAGCCTGATGCTGGCCCTCGACAAGCGCATGCCGGAACTCGGCTGGCGCCTGGTCGCCGATGCCCTGGCCAGTTTTCAGATTTCGCTGCTGGCCGATGCGGCCGGGGCGGGCGTGCAGGCACAGGAAGGCACGCAACAACTGTTCGCGGCGCTGCGCCATGCCCTGCCGGAAGAACGCTACCAGACCGTCCTCGCCCATTCCGGCCAGGCCGTTATCGCCTGGCAGCAGGCGCGGCGGCAGCGGGTGGGAGAAAGTCAGCAATGACCTGGGCCGCCATCCGCGACCGCCTCGACCTTTACGAGAAGCTGATGCGGCTGGACAAGCCGATCGGCATCCTGCTGTTGCTCTGGCCGACGCTGTGGGCGCTCTGGTTGTCGGCCGACGGCCGGCCAGAATGGGCGGTGGTGCTGGTTTTTGCCTTGGGTACCGTGCTCATGCGTTCGGCCGGCTGTGTCATCAACGATTACGCTGACCGCGATTTCGACAAGCATGTCGAACGTACCAAAGAGCGACCGCTGACCGCCGGCCGGGTGACGACGAAAGAGGCGCTGGCGTTGTTTGGTTTCCTCTGCCTGCTCGCCTTTGCGCTGGTGCTGGTACTCGCCAAGCCACTGGTCATCTGGCTGTCCATTCCGGCGGTTTTTCTGGCCGCCAGCTATCCCTTCACCAAACGTTTTTTCGCCATCCCGCAGGCCTATCTCGGCATCGCTTTCGGCTTCGGCATCCCGATGGCCTACGCGGCGCATTTCGGCAGCGTGCCGGTGGAGGCCTGGTGGCTGTTGCTCGCCAACGTCTTCTGGGCGGTGGCCTACGATACTGAATACGCCATGGTCGACCGCGAAGATGATCTGAAAATCGGCATCAAGACCTCGGCCATTACCTTTGGCCGTTTCGACGTTGCCGCGGTGATGCTGTGCTACGCCACGACGCTGGCGCTGATCGCCTGGGTCGGCAGCCGCTATGGGCTGGGCTGGCCGTTCTACACCGGGCTGGCTGTTGCCGCCGTGATCATGGGCGTGCATTACACGTGGATCCGTGGCCGTCAGCGCATGGCCTGTTTCAAGGCCTTTCTGCACAACAACTGGGTCGGTGCGGCGATCTTCGCCGGCATCGTCGTCGATTATCTGCTCTCTGGAAGGAGCCTGTGATGAAAGCTCTGCTGTTCGCGCTGGCGCTGCTGCCGGCTATTGCCATCGCTGAGGACACGCGGCAACTGGCGTCCTTGCCGGAGGCGGCGCAGGCAAGCCTGCGCCAGGAAATGCAGGGCAGCCTGGTGGCGCTCAACGAGATATTGGCCTTGATGGCTGCCGGCAAGGTGGCCGAGGCCGGCGCGTTGGCCGAGGCCGAACTCGGCGCCTCGGCCATGGGCAAGCATCGCGACAAGCCGTTCAATGCCCGCCCGGGGCCGCACATGCCGCCGGCGATGCACGGGATTGGCATGGATGGCCACAAGGCGGCCAGCGAGTTCGCCCGGGTGGCGGCCACCGGCGACCGCGACAAGGCCCTGGCCCTGCTGCCCAACCTGACCGGCGCCTGTGTCGCCTGTCACCTTTCCTGGCGCGTCCGATGAAATATCACGACTTGCGCGACTTCATGGCGCAACTGGAAAAGACCGGCGAACTGAGGCGCGTCGCCGTCCCCGTCGACACCCGACTGGAAATGACCGAAATCTGCGACCGCGTGCTACGCGCCCAGGGGCCGGCGATCCTCTTCGAGCAGCCGGTCAGCGGCGGTCATCGGCACGAGATGCCGGTGCTCGCCAACCTGTTCGGTACGCCCAAGCGTGTGGCGCTGGGCATGGGCGAGGAGTCGGTACAGGCGCTGCGCGAAGTCGGCAAGCTGCTCGCCTACCTGAAGGAGCCGGAGCCACCCAAGGGCCTGAAGGATGCCTGGGACAAGCTGCCGATCTTGAAGCAGGTGCTCAACATGGCGCCGAAGAAGGTGAGCAACGCGCCCTGTCAGCAAGTGGTGTGGGAGGGCAAGGACGTCGATCTGTCGCGGCTGCCGATCCAGCACTGCTGGCCGGGTGACGTGGCGCCGCTGATCACCTGGGGCCTGGTGGTGACCAAGGGGCCGCACAAGAAACGGCAGAACCTTGGCATCTACCGCCAACAGGTGCTCGGGCCGAACAAGGTGATCATGCGCTGGCTGGCGCATCGCGGCGGCGCCCTCGATTTTCGCGAGCACCAGATTGCCCATCCGGGACAGCCTTTTCCCGTGGCGGTGGTGCTCGGCTGCGATCCGGCGACTATCCTCGGCGCGGTGACGCCGGTGC
>DDWF01000210.1 GCA_002345845.1 Betaproteobacteria bacterium UBA2293
CAGCGCGTGCCAGCGGTCGAGGCCGGGTTTGCCACCAATTCCGCGGCGGGCGAGGACAACGTAGTCGATGAGCAGGATGGAGTTCTTGGTGGCAATGCCCATCAGCATGATCAGGCCGATCATCGATGGCATCGACAGCGACGACTGCGTCACGAACAGCGCGAGGAAGGCGCCGGGTATTGAGAGCACCAGCGCCGCGAGGATGGTGACCGGCTGCACGAAGTCCTTGAACAGCAGCACCAGCACGACATAGATGCAGAGCACGCCGGTCAGCATGGCCAGGCCGAAGCTGGCGAACAGCTCGCCCATCGCTTCAGCATCGCCGACCGTGGTCTGCAGGATGCCCGGCGGCAGGTTCTTGAGGCTGGGCAGGGCGAGCGCCAGATTCTCGACCTCGCCGAGCGGCTGGCCGTTGAGTTCGATCTCGAAGTTGATGTTGCGCAGGCGGTCGTAGCGGTCGATCTCGGCCGGCCCGCCGGCCAGCGTCAGGCTGGCGACATTGGCGATCATCACCGGCCCGTGCTTTCCCGGTACGGTCAGCCGCCCCAACAGGTTCAGGTCCTGGCGGGCTGCGACCGGCAGCTTGACGACGATGGGCACCTGCCGCTGGGCGAGGTTGAGCTTGGCGATGCTCTGGTCGTAGTCGCCGGCCGTGGCGATGCGCAGCACGTCGGCGATGGCCGCCGAGGTGACGCCGAGGTCGGCCATGCGGGCGAAGTCGGGTCGTACCACCAGTTCCGGCCGGGTCAGGCTGGCCGTGCTGGTCACCGCACCGATGCCGGGGATGGCGCGCAGCTCGCGCTCGACGGTGCGGGCATGTTCGGTAAGTAGCGGGCCGTTCTCGCTCGCCAGCACCAGCACGTATTTCTCGGAAGAACCGCCGAAACCGACCTTGACCTGCACGCCGGGCAGCAGCGCCAGCGCCTCGCGCAACTCTCTCTCCACCGCCTGCTTCTTGACGCCGCCGCGCTCCTTGCGCGGCGTCATGTTGATGGTCAGCGTTGCCTTGCGCACCTCCGATGCGCCGCGCGGGGCGAAGGGGTCCGAGCCGGCCGCGCCGCCGCCGATGGCGGTATAGACCATCTTCACATGCGGATGCTTCTCGACGATGCGGCGCGCGGCCTCGGCGGCTTCGAAGGTTTCCTTGAAGGTGCTGCCGGGTTGCAGCGAGATATAGACCTGCGTCTGCGACAGGTCGTCCGGCGGCATGAAGCCGGTGGGCAGCAGCGGCACCAACGCGAAGGAGCCGAAGAAGAAAATGAGTGCGCCCAGCGTGGTCTTCAAGCGATTATTCAGGCACCACGCCGCCCAGCCGGTGTAGATCTCCAGCCAGCGCGGCTCGTGGTAGTCCTTGCTTGGCGGGCGCAGGATATAGGCAGCCATCATCGGCGTCAGCATGCGTGCGACGACCAGCGAGAAGAACACGGCGATGGCCGCGGTCCAGCCGAACTGGACGAAGAACTTGCCCGCCACGCCGCTCATGAAGGCGGTGGGCAGGAAGACGGCGATCAGCGTAAACGTCGTGGCGATCACGGCCAGGCCGATTTCGTCGGCCGCCTCCATGGCCGCCTGGAAGGGCGTCTTGCCCATGCGCAGGTGGCGCATGATGTTCTCGATCTCGACGATGGCGTCGTCGACGAGGATGCCGACGATCAGCGACATCGACAGCAGCGTCACCACGTTGAGCGAAAAACCCATCAGGTACATCACGCCGAAGGTCGGGATGGCCGACAGCGGCAGGGCGGTGGCCGATACCAATGTCGCCCGCCAGTCGCGCAGGAACAGCCAGACCACGAGCACGGCAAGCAGCGCTCCCTCGATCAGCAGCAGCATCGAACCCTCGAAGTTTTCCACCACCGGATCGACGAAGTTGAAGGCTTCGGTGATGGTGATGTCGGCGTGTTCGGACTTGAGCTTTGCCAGCGCGGCGCGCACGCCGTCGGCGACCTCGACCTCGCCGGCGCCGCGGCTGCGCACGATCTCGAAACCGACCACCGGCTTGCCGTTGAGCAGCGCCGCCGAGCGCTGCTCGGCCACCGTGTCGCTGACGGTGGCCAGTTCATTCAGCCGCACCCGGCGCCCGTCGGCCAGCGCAATTTCCATGGCGCCGAGTTCATCGGCGGACTGCACTGTGGCAATGGTGCGCACCGACTGCTCGGCACCGCCGATGTCGGCGCGCCCGCCCGAGGCATCCTGCTGAATCTGCCGCAACTGGCGCGAAACGTCGGACGCCGTGGCGCGCAGCGCCAGCAATCGCGCCGGGTCGAGCTCGACGCGGATCTCGCGCGTGGCGCCGCCGACGCGCGCGACGGCACCGACGCCGCGCACGCTGAGCATGGCCTTGGTCACCGTGTTGTCGACGAACCACGACAGGGCCTCGTCGTCCATGCGGGATGACGCGACGGTATAGGTGAGGATGGGCGAACCGGAGAGGCTGACCTTGGTGATCACCGGGTCCTTGAGATCGCCCGGCAGATCGGCGCGGATGCGCGAGATGGCGTCGCGAACGTCGTCGACCGCCTCCTGCGTCGGCTTTTCCAGGCGGAATTCGACGGTGACGGTGGCCGTGCCATCCTGCACCTTGGTGTAGATGTGCTTGAGGCCCTGCAGTGTCGCTACCGCATTCTCGATCTTGCGCGCCACCTCGGTTTCCATCTGCGCCGGTGCGGCGCCGGGCAGGCTCGCGGTGACGCTGACCGTCGGCAGATCGATGTCCGGGAACTGCTGGATTTTCATGCCCTTGAAGGCCATCAGGCCAAACAGGGTGAGCATGATGAACAGCAATACCGCCGGAATCGGGTTGCGGATCGACCAGGAGGATACGTTCATGGTTTGGCCGGAGGTGCAGGTATGGCGGGAACGATGCGCACGGTGTCGCCGTCGGCGAGGAAGCCGACGCCGCTGGCCACGACCTGGGCCTTGCCGTCGAGCCCCCCGACCTCGATACGCTCGCCATTGCGGCGCCCGGTCGTCACCTTGACTTGCGTCACCCTGGCCACGTCGGCGCCATCGACGCGGAAGACGTAAGCGAAGCCTTCGCGGAGCAGCACAGCCGCTTGCGGCAGTGTTAGCGCCGGGCTCTGGCCGAGGCGGAATTCACCGCGCGCGAACATCCCGGCACTGAGCTTGCCGGCCGCCTCCTTCGGCAGGTCGACAAAGACCAGCGCGTTGCGGGTCTGCGGGTCGACGGTCGGCGCCACGACGCGCACCACGCCTGCGACTTCCTCGCCGTTGGGACCGGTCAGTGTCGCCGCCTGGCCGGGCTTGATGCGGCCGAACTCGGCCGCGGTAACCTCTGCGCGCCATTCCAGCCGGCCGCCGCGGATCAGGCGGAACAGTTCCTGCCCCGGCTGGGTCAGCGTGCCGACCGTCGCGCTGCGGGCCGAGATGATGCCGTCGTCGGGGGCCAGCACCGTTGCCTTGGAACGCTTCAGTTCGGCCGTCTGCAGGCGCGCCTTGGCGGCATTGAGGCGGGCCAGCGCGGTATCGGCAGCCGTCTGCGTCTGGGTGTTCTGCTGCGCGCTGTAGAAACCCCTTTCGGTCAGTTGCCGCGCCCGCTCGTGATTGGCCCGGGCTTCGGCCAGCGTGGCCGCGGCTTCGGCGACGCTGGCGCGCATCTCGGCGGATTCGCTTTCCACCGTGTCCGCGGCAATGCGGGCCAGCACCTGGCCCTGCTTCACCACGTCACCGACGTTGGCAAGCACTGCGGTGATGCGGTAATTGCTGATCTCCGGACCGATGACCGCCTCCTGCCAGGCCGCGATGTTGCCGCTGGCCTTGAGAAGCTGCGGCCAGTCGAGTTGCTGCGGGGTGGTCGTGGTCACGGTCAACGCCACCTTGGCAGACGCCGCCGGGGCGGCAGCCTCCTGGGGCGCTTCGCCGCAGGCTCCCAGCAGCAATGCGCCGGCCAGCGTCAAGCTGAGTCTGTGATTCACTTGCTCCCCCTCGGCGCAGCGTCGACCCGCAGCCCGCGCAGCATGATTTCGAAGTATTCGGAAAAATAGTGTTCGTCAGCCACGCCGGCCGCCGCGCAGCAATCGATCGAGTGGCGCCAGATCATGCGCATCAGGACCGGGGAGATCACGATGTGGATCGCCGCGTCGAGGTTGGCTGGCCGAAACTCGCCGCGCGCCATGCCGCGTTCGATGACGCTGCGGATCAGCGCCGTGCCGCGCAGGATCACCTCCTCGTGGTAGAAGCGTGCGATCTCCGGGAAGTTGCGCGCTTCGGCGAACACCAGCTTGGGAATGCCGCCGAGACGCTGCGAGCCGATCAGGCGCCACATGCTGCCGACCACTTCGCGCAGCAACTCTGCCGAATCCCCCGAAAAACCGCTTACCAGGCTTTCGCCTTCCGCCAGCGCCGGCAGGATGCCCTCGCGCACCACCGTCTTGAAGAGCGCCTCCTTGCCGTCGAAATAGAGATAAAGCGTACCTTTCGACACGCCGGCCCGCGCCGCCACATCCTCGAGCCGCGTCGCGGCGTAGCCCTTTTCGACAAACAGGTCGAGCGCGGCGGCGGTCAACTCGGCCGGACGGGCTTCCTTGCGGCGACGGTGCGAGGTTTTTTCGGTTGGGCTGGCGGGGAGGGGCATATTGAGGAGAAAATAATTACTGACCGATCGGTCAATAATCTAACGGGATAACCCGCGCCTGTCAATCGCCAAGGCCGTCAAGGATCACCGCGACCTGCTGGCGTTCCGCATCGGCATACAGGGTCATGGTCCCCGGAGCGATGTCGGC
>DDWF01000022.1 GCA_002345845.1 Betaproteobacteria bacterium UBA2293
TGCTGCGCGTGCTGCAGGAAGGCGAGATCGAGCGCCTCGGCGACGACCGCGTGCGCAAACTCAACATCCGCCTCGTCGCCGCCACCAACGTCGACCTGCAGACCGCGGTCAAGGAAGGCCGCTTCCGTTCCGACCTCTACTATCGCCTGAGCGTCTACCCGATCCAGATTCCGCCGCTGCGCGAACGCATCGCCGACATCCCGCCGCTGATCGACGCCATGCTCGTCCGCTTCGGCACGCTCTACGAAAAGAAGCTGCTCGGCGTCAGCGACAAGGCGATGCAGGCAATCAAGACCTACCAATGGCCGGGCAACGTGCGCGAACTGGAAAACATGATCGAACGCGGCATCATCCTCGCCCCCAACGGCGGCTGGATCGAAGTCGAACACCTGTTTGCCAACGTCTCTGCCAGCGATTTCAACGAAACGCAAATTACCCAGGCCGGCGGCCTCGAGAAAAAACAGGAACCCTGCGCCAGCGCCAACCTGATCAACGCCATCCTGGCCAGCGGCCTGCCCTTCGAGGAACTGGAAACCCGCCTCATTGACGAAGCCGTCAAACGGTCCGACGGCAACCTGGCCGGTGCCGCCCGCACGCTGGGCATCACTCGGCCGCAATTGCAATACCGCCTGAAGAAGAAGGACGGCGGCTGACGGAGCGCGCGGCATGGAATTCCGGCAACTCAAATACTTCATCGCCGTCGCCGAAGAACTCAACATCGGCCGCGCCGCCAACCGCCTGCACATCTCGCAACCGCCGCTGACCCGGCAGATCCAGCAACTGGAGGAAGAGTTCGGTACCCAGTTGTTCCTGCGCACGCCGCGCGGCGTCGAATTGACCCAGGCCGGCGAGCTGTTCCTGCGCGACGCCTGCAACATCCGCGACCTGATGGAACAGGCCGTCGAGCGCGTCCGCGAGGCCGGTCAGGGCAAGCGCGGCAAGATGGACATCGGCATCTTCGGCTCCGGCATCCTCGATGTCATTCCCAAGCTGCTGCACGCCTTCCGCGCCCGCCACCCGGACGTGCAGATCGCCCTGCACCAGATGAGCAAAAAAGAGCAGATCGAAGCCCTGCGCCAGCACCGCATCATCGCCGCCTTCAACCGCATGCTGGCACCGCTGCCCGACATCGCCAGCGAACTGGTGATGATCGAAAGCATCATGGTGGCGGTCAACGAAAACCACCCGCTCGCCGCCAAGCCCGCCATCCTGCTCAAGGAACTCGCCGGCCAGCCGCTGATCCTCTTCCCCAGCGGCGTCCGTCCCAGCTTCATCGACAAGGTCTGCGCCCTCTGCGCCGGCGAAGGCTTCGAACCGCAGATCGCCCAGGAAGTCGGCGACGCCCCCACCAGCGTCGCCCTCGTCGCCGCCGGCTTCGGCCTCAGCCTCGTCCCCGAAGCCGCCAGCAGCCTCAGCGTCCCCGGCGTCGTCTACCGCCGCCTGGCGAATGCGCCGGATGCAGTGGTTGATCTCAGCTGCATTTATCGCAGCGATGAGACATCACCGTTGTTGCTGGCGTTTTTGCAGACGATCCGGGAATTCAGGGCGAGGAATGGCGGGAAGCACTGAGGAGTGGAATGACGGGTGATCGGCCAATGCAGACGGTCGTGTCTTGATAGGCCAATGACTGCAAAGAGCAAAAGTTCAGCCGCTCGACAAGGCTAAGCTACTGCGGTTAGGCCTGAATCAGGAAATCATTCAGAATAATTTATTTTTCCAAAGCAAGCATGGTCTAGGCCGTTTCCAAACGGGTTAGTCATAATCCCCTCAAAGCAAAAATCATTAGCCCCTAATGCCTCGATAGTGGAAACTTCCCTTATCGGCACGGTTAAGTAAATTCGCCGATAGTGGGAAAAATCATGTAGGACTTTATCCAATAGACGCCCAATATTTACCTGGTCTTTTATAGTGGAGACCAAGTTAATCTTTACCATGCCGGAGCGTTTTGGCGTCAAAAGCGCTGCTGCACACACTCTATCATTCCGGTCAAACCCGCCATAGATCGCACGACTTTTTACCGAGTAAGAATGCATTCCAGTTTCGAAGGATTTCAGGCTATCAAGGATCGATTTTTCCAATCTGTCACCCGGCTCAAAATACCACTTTGGCATACTACGCAAAAAAAACTTAATCACTCGATTGGTGCGCTCGTCTGAACTGAACGCTCTTGCAATTTTTATCGATTGCCCCCCTCCAAGCGTTTTGACAACCGTAGGAGCAGCTTGCTTTGATTCAATTAGTGACTTGGAAAAAACAAATTCATCACGATTACGAGAAAGATGGCTTCTTAGACGTGCCTGGAGTTGCATGCCCGAATTTAAGAGATATGAGACTACCAGCGGCTGCGAGTCTGAACAGGTGCAATAGACCGCTCTAGCCCCCTGGCGGCGACAATAATCTTCGATAACCCGCCGCATCTCTTGACCAAGCCCGACGCCTCTGAATGCCGGAAGGAGGATGCTTGGTCCGGTTTTCCATGATCCATGCACCTTTTCAGTAATGACCGTAAAGCCAATGAGCTCTTCGCGCCATGCGAATTCCAACACTTGTTTGTTTCGCGTTGAAAATGCTGACTTTGTAGTAGTTTCTACATCAAGAACTTGGTGAACAAAGTCGTCATCAATATCCTCATAATTCTGACCGATTTCCGACCTTATTAAAGCGCCTAAAATAGTGCGATGCTCCTCTGACAGAGGTCGCAATGCCAATTCCTTGTCAATATGGATTCGAAGAACTGAAAGCAAGTCTTGTGTTAAGGCGTCATACTTGTTCAGATATGCGAATGTTTGAGGAACCGAAAAATAGTGGTCCCTGACGCGCAAGTCGCTTAATGGAATTGGATGCCCAAATTTCACGGCCGAAGACACAGTAATCACCCAAGCTTTCTCTCGTGTCCCGTAGTATTCCAGCGCACGGTCCTTGGGGACACCATTGCGTTCAGCAATTTCGACCGCCTCAGCTACTCCAGTTTTCTTTGCTTGCTTCACCAAAAATGCACCGGTGATAGCTGCTACTGGTGTGGTTTCATATAAAAAAACTATGCGTGCATCTTCCGAAAAGCTTTTTCGCAGCTCTGCTTTTTTTTCGCCTGCATAAATCCGTTCTGCATGTTCAGACTGGATACTTAACAAAACATAATTGGAGGAAGTTTTCATGGTTTAATTTTCGTTTCCCAGTCAGAGCATATATTTCCCCGATCTACTACCACAACACTCCTAGACCAGAGTCTCTCTTGGAAATAGCGTTTAATCAAATCGACACTTTCCTTCCCAGTCAACATAAGGTCTCTATAGTTTCCCGTAGAATCATGTTCAGCTACGGCGATCAGCCATGCATAGCGGTCATCGATTCGACAAACGCTCATCGCAGCAGGCATTGGCGTATCAAAAGGGTCTTGGTAGACTGCCAGTGAAACATTTGGAAGACCGGAAAACTCTTTAGCAAGCCTATTTATCCAGTCTTTTTTATCCTTTGAATATCTTTCAACTCGTCGTATCGTTGCATTCGTCGATTTAGATATCCGACGTAGATCTGAGAAATATTCGCTTTCAGCTTGGCTATTTTTTACACGTGGCGGCTGCAGCCCAAGATGGGTTATATCAACATTATTTAACGCTCTTTTAACTTGCTCAGGCCAAAGTGCATAGAACTCCCTTTCATGAACCGTTACACATGCGGCCAGCCTGTTACTAATCTGCCTAAATGTTGCCCCATCATCCATTTGTTTTTGCCGTCCTTCGCGCTCTCTTTCTGCATAAAGAAGCACCAAAGACATGGTTCCCCCAATCAACGCAATGCTCAATCCCATCCCGGGGGGTAGATTCTTTGGGAAATCTGCGGGTGCAAACTCATTATAGAGGCCATAAAAAATAGCTACCGCCTGCACAAGAAACAACAATATTGAATATATTTTCATATCTATTTTGCCACTAGAATTCAATCTTCCCGAGCGCCACGCTTAGAGATTTAGTAACCATTGCTGAAACCTCTCGGTCATTCATCGTTCTACTGAGCCCGGATGGATGTGGCATGAATAGCCACTCTGTTTCTATCACAATTGGCGGGAACAAATCGTTANNCTGTTGTCAGGCTAGAACCGAGGACGTCATTCCACCCCCCCCCTTCTTGCCTTAACAGAATTTCTGCAGGTTCTCTACCTAGGACCAGAATTAACCGCGGCTTGATAAGATCAATCTGATGCCATAGGAATGGGGCGCACCGTCTCCAAAGTCGTTTTCGATTTGCTTGTGAATCGGGATCAGCCGCGCATTTGTTCAGAGATGTCAAATACACGCGGTCCCTAAATTGTTCCTCTGTTAGGGGATAGCCAGCATTATCGAACCAACCGAGGAGCCGCGAGAGGCTATTCCCAGCAAAAGCCTTCTTCGCATTGATAGCTGATTGACCCGGTGCAATACCAACCGCCATGACAGTTGAAGTTGCCGCGCCTCGATTCATTGCTTCCGGCTTTATGATTCTGAGGTGATCGGCTTCGCATCTGCGACAACGCCCAATTTCTGAGTGAACAGACTCGATATCTTCAGAGTATTCAGCAAAATTGTTTGGTTGAAGCATGAAGGGCCCAGTTTTGAGTCTTATGTGCTGCCGATTAGCTTTACCGGTGTGCGTTCGCATGGCCAATTCTGAGCGCGAACCACTTCTTTGGCATACTTTACCACCTCAACATAGATTTCATGAGTTCTACAACGTCAGGCAACGACCAACGGTGATGGAAGAGTTCCTCTTAGCGAATCGTCAATCTAGAGGTGATAGCCCCCGCTTATCTAAGCCCTGTAGGCAGCAACGGGAACGACTCATACGTGGCTAGGCGATAAAAGCTGTCGTTCAGTCCCGCAGGTTGCTAATGGCCGGTCTGAAATCAGAACCGGCCATTTTTCTTGATGAAACCGCCGACAGCATTGGCCGATTAGCCGCATAACGTGCGATTCGGCTCATCGATCTCCCAGCAAAATCCGGTTCAGCGCCAGATTGACGTAGTAGTTGCTCCGCCCGATTTTCATTTTTCGGACGAAGCCCCCTGCATCCAGAGCATCGAGATATTTGCTGGCCGTCAGGCGCGATACGCCGAGGTCGCGTTCGATAAACTCGATCTTGGTATAGGGATGCATGAACAGGTTGTTGATCAGATCCTGGCTGTAGAACTTGAAGTTGCCGCGGATGCGGTGCTTGTAGTCGAACAGCGATTCCTTGATCGCGTGGATCGTCCCGATCGCCTGATTAGCGGTCTGTTCGACGGCATGCAGTATGTACTCCACCCATTCCTCCCAGGCATCGGCTTCGCGTACCGCTTGCAGCAGGCGGTAGTAATCCGCCTTGGTGCTGACGATATGGCGCGAGAGGTATAGCACCGGCGTATCCAGCAGCCCTTCCCTGACCAGATAGAGGACATTCAGGATGCGCCCGGTACGGCCATTGCCGTCGTAGAAAGGGTGAATGCTCTCGAACTGGTGATGGATCAGGGCCATCCGGATCAGCGGGTCGACCAGGAAACGCTCGCCGTCATTGATGAAACGTTCCAGATTGCTCATCAGGGCGATGATTTCTGCCGGGTCCTGCGGCGGGGTATAGACCGTCTCGCCCGTTCCGGTTTTCAACGTCGTACCGGGCAGCTTGCGAAAACCGGCATTGTTGCGCTCCAGTTCGCTCTGAACTTCGACGATGTGATTGGCGGTAATCAGGCCGGTTTCACGGACCAGCCGGTAGCCGAGGTTCAGCGCCTGCCGATAGCGCAGCACTTCCTTGGCCGCTGGATTGGCGAAAGCATCCGGCCAGACGTCATCCTTGAACAACTCGTCGTGTGTGGTGACGATGTTCTCGATCTCCGAACTATCCTTCGCTTCCTGCAGGCCCAGTGTGTTGATCAGAATGCCCTGATTCGGGATCGAGGCCGCAACACCTTTCAGCTCCGCCAGCGCGCGGCTGGCGCTGGCGAGGCGCTTGAGAATCGGGACTGTTTCGAAGCGTTCAGGATTCAGTGATTCCAATGGGGCAAGCATGGGCATGGCGGCAGGTGGTCGGTGCCATTGTGTATAAAAAAACTAATTCTCTATACACGTCAGGCAAGACTTGATTAAGGAATCAACATTCTTATACAGACCAAAGAGCACGTGTATAAATATTGTCATTTTTTATACGCTTAAAAAGTGAGCATCAAAGGTTTAAAAACCAATTTCCTTCTGATGCCCAAGGACCAATCATTCACCCGGGATTGGTCCGTTTTCTTTGACCTCTTTCAAAGAGAACGATGACTCGATCGACGTGACGCCGTGCATTGAGCGTATCCGCGTGCTGATGAACTCACCGTACTCGTGCAGGTTGCGAGCAACGGCACAGAGCAGGAAGTCAGTCGCGCCAGAAATATTGTGGCACCAGAGGACCTGTGGAATCTCCTGCACTTCGTCCTCGAAAGCGCTCTGCAATTTTGGGTCGTGGCTGCTGAAACGAATATGCACGAAGGCCAGGACCTCGTAACCCAGCGCACGCGGATCAACAATCGCACGATATCCCTTGATTGCTCCGGACGCTTCGAGTTGGCGCACGCGCCGCCAGGTCGGAGCCTCTGCCATATGAACAGCCTGTGCGAGAGATGCGTTGGTGGCGCGGCCTTCGTCTTGCAGCAGCTTGAGCAACTGGCGATCGCGCGCATCAAGCATGAATGGCGTTTCGTTGGACAGCTTTGAAAGATTCTTTCTCATTGAGCGAAATAACGATATGAAATAGGAAGCAGATTTCGACGGAAATCAAGCATTCTACCTTCATCTCTTCGACACTCTTTCTGCTATCTCCATGAAGCCAGCTGCAACAGAATTTGATTTTTCCACGCGGGCAATCCATTCAGCCTATGACCGTGAAGCGTATCAGGGCGCCTTGAATCCCCCCGTGTTCTGGTCTTCGACCTTCGCCTTTGAATCCGCAGCGCAGGGTGCAGCCCGCTTTGCGGGCAGTGAGCCGGGAATGATCTACAGCCGAGTTACCAATCCGACCGTGCAGATGCTGGAGGAACGTCTTGCTGAATTGGAAGGCGCCGAAGCTGGACTGGCCTTCGGCTCTGGCATGGGTGCCATCGCCTCAATGATCTGGACATTGCTTCGCCCTGGTGACGAACTTCTGGTCGATCTCACGCTTTATGGTTGCACGCACTCGTTGGTGAATCACCTTCTGCCGCAGTTCGGCATCATCACCCGCGCGGTCGACTTCACGCAATTGCAGGAACTGCAGAGCCAATTGAACGACAAGACTCGCCTTGTCTTGTTCGAAACGCCGGCCAACCCGAACATGCGCCTGATTGACATTGAAGCCGTGGCAAACCTTGTGCACATGCACAGCAGTGCACTGGTGGCGGTTGATAGCACCTACTGCACGCCCTATCTGCAACGGCCACTTTCCCTGGGTGCGGATGTTGTCATTCACTCCCTGACCAAGTACATCAACGGTCACGGTGATGTACTTGCTGGGGCGCTGCTGGGCAAAGCTGAATTCATGCAGAAAATTCGCATGCAGGGATTGAAGGAGCTCACTGGCGCCTGCCTGTCGCCGATGGATGCCTACCTGGTTATGCGGGGTATCAAGACGCTACCGCTGCGCATGGAACGTCACTGCCAAAGTGCCCAGCTGATCGCCGAACGCCTCGCCAATCATCCCGCCGTCGCCCGCGTCTACTACCCAGGGCTCCCATCGCATCGGCAGCATGCATTGTGTGCGCGGCAGATGAAACTGCCGGGAGCGATGATTGCATTCGAGCTGCAAGGCGGGATCGATGAGGGCGTCAACTTCATAAATGCCCTGAAGCTCTTTACCTGTGCGGTCAGCCTTGGTGATGCCGAAAGTCTGGCTCAACACCCCGCAAGCATGACACATAGCACCTACTCACCGGAAGAACGAGAGCGGCATCTCATCACGGAGGGGCTGGTGCGTTTGTCAATCGGGCTGGAAAGCCCTGACGATCTGTGGCGCGACCTTCAGCAAGCTTTAATGGCAGCCACACAGAAAGCTCCCGACGGCTTCGCCTTCCTGTTTTGAGGCCAGAGCTGCTTGACTGCGGTCGATAAGCCGCATGGCGAGGCAATCCGCCCGTTGTCCCCCGTGAATTCCGGTTCCGCGATCAAAGAGTGCAAAGACAATTTCCTTCCGAACCTCACCCCGGCAATTTCGGATAGCGCGGCAGCCCATCCCGACATTCCCCCCAAGGCTGCGCGCTGTCGCAGTAGATGTGCATGGTCGGCTTGATTCTGGCCGGTTCGTCGAGGCTGGCGGCGCGGATGAACAGGATGTCCGGCATCACCGTCACGTCGGTGAACAGCGGGGCACCGCAGGTCGGGCAGAAGTGGCGGGTCACGGGCTGGCCGCTGTCGCCGGTGTAGACGTAGGTTGCCGTCTTGCCCTGCAGCAGGGTGAAGGCGGGCTTGGGTACGGCGAATACCGTGGACATGGCGGCGCCGCTGGAGCGTTGGCAGTCGCGGCAGTGGCAATGGGCGGCCATTACCGGTTCGCCGTCGCAGCGGTAGCGCACGGCGCCGCAGGTGCAGCCGCCTTGCAGGGATTGGTCAGTCATGTCGTCTCCTTCTCGGTTGGTGGTCGAAGTACGGCCAGGGCTTCAGCCGCCCTCCTTCAGGCGCTGCATGGCCAAGGCCAGTTCGGGCAGCGAGCGGAAGCGCATCTTGTTCATGACGTTGTGCCGGTGCACCTTGATCGTGCTTTCCGAAATACCCAGCTCGCTGGCGATGATCTTGTTCGGCCGGCCCTGGATGACCATGGCCAGGACTTCCTTCTCGCGCGGCGTCAGCTGGTCGTGGCGGGCCTGCAGTTCGGCGGTTTCCAGCTTCTTGTGGAATTCGCTGCTGACGCGCGACAGGGCGGTGGTGATGGCCTTGAGCAGGGCGAAATCCTCGAAGGGTTTTTTCAGGAAGTCGATGGCCCCGGCCTTCATGGCGCGCACGGCATCGGGCACGTCGCCATGGCCGGTGATGAAGATGATCGGCGGCTGCCAGCCGCGCCGGTTCAGCTCGTCCTGCAGCGCGAGGCCGTCGAGGCCCGGCATGCGGACGTCGAGGACGACGCAGGAAAAGTCCTTGAGCCGTTCGAGCGCCAGGAAATCGAGCGGCGAGGCAAAGACCTCGACCTGCATGCCTTCGGCACGGATCAGGCTGCTCAGGGATTCGCGGATGGAAACGTCGTCGTCGACGATATAGACGGTCGGCGAGAGGGAAGCGGTTGCTTTCATGTGCTGCTCACGGGAAGGCAGAAGGCGAAGCGCGCGCCCTGGACGCCGGAGGCGTCGAGCCACAGCGATCCGCCATGATGTTCGATGATCGACTTGCTGATCGCCAGCCCCATGCCCAGGCCGTCGGCCTTGGTCGAGCAGAAGGCTTCGAAGATGGCGCCGGCCATGTCGGCGGGAATGCCGGGACCGCTGTCGTCGACGGTGAACAGCAGGCCGCAGGCCGGGCTTTCCTGCACGCCGACGATGATGCGGCGCGGCCGCCCGGCGAGCGGGCGCATGGCGTCGACAGCATTGACCAGCAGGTTGAGGATGACCTGCTGCAACTGCACCTGATCGCCAAGCAGTTCGGGTAAGGCCGGCGCCAGGCGCAGCTCGACGGCGACGCCGGCCTCGTCGAGCGTCCGCCGCAGCATCTGCAGTAACGCGTCGATCATGCCGGGCACGTCCACCCGCTCGCGCTTCAGGCCTTCCTTCTTGAGGAAGCCGCGGATGCGGGTGATCACGTTGCCGGCATGCGCGGCGTCGCGATGCACGCGCTGCAGCGCCGCCACCACTTCCTGATAGTCCGGCTCCTCGCGCTCCAGCCAGCGCAGCGCGGCGTGGCTGTTGGTGACGATGGCGGCCAGCGGCTGATTGACCTCGTGGGCGATGGAGGCGACCAGTTCGCCCATGGTCGTCAGCCGCGAGACGCGGGCCAGGTCGGCCTGGGTCTTGGCCAGCGCGTCCTCGGCGCTCTTCTGGGCGCTCAGGTCTTCGACGATGACGGCGATGCGCGGCCCCTCGCGGTCGACCAGCGGGATCACCGAGGCGCAGACCTTGGCCCACAGGTAGCTGCCGTCGCGCCGCTCATAATGCTTCTGCACCTGATAACTGCCGCGCCGCCCCTCGAGCAGGCTGTAGACGTTGTCGCGGGTGCTGGCCCGTTGCGAGTCTTCACTGATGTCGACCAGCGACACGTCGAGGATTTCCTGCGGCCCGTAGCCGAGCATCTGCTGCAGCGCCGGGTTGGCCTTCATGATCTTGCCGTCGGCATCGATCAGCGCGATGCCCACCGCCGTGTTCTCGTAGAAGCCCTGCCAGCGGCGCTCGGAAATCTGCAGCGCGCGCAGCCCCTCCTGCAGCGACTTGCGGCTGGCGATCAGGCCGTTGGTCAGTTCGCTGATGTCGGAAGCCTGCGAGTTGAGTTCCTTCTGCAGGATATCGACGGTGCGCTTGACGGTGATCAGGTTGCGCACGCGCGCCCGCAGCTCCTGCGGCGAGAAGGGCTTGGTCAGGTAATCCTGGACGAAGTCTTCGAGCAGGCTCTGGCGCAGCGCGTCGTCGGCGCGGGCGGAAAGCACCAGCACCGGCACATGCGAGATCTGCCGCCGGCGCAGTTCATAGACGAAACGCTCGCCGTCCATCTGCGGCATCATCAGGTCGGTGATGATCAGGTCGGGCGGCTCGCCGCAGGCCATAGCAAGTGCCTGCTCACCGTTCTCGGCCAGCGTCACGCGGTAATCGTCAGCGAGCACGTCGTGGAGGAACTGGCGCAGGTCGGGGTTGTCCTCGGCGACGAGGATGCGCGGATGCGCGGCGTTCTCCGGCAGCTTCGGCGATTCGGCCAGCGGCAGCGCTTCCAGCGGCTCGATGACCGGCTGCCAGCCATTGTCGCGGGCGCGGACGAAGGCGCCGGCCGGGGCGCGCAGCGGCAGCTCGACCTGGAATAGCGCGCCATGCTCGGGTGCGTCGAGCAGCGTGATCGTGCCGTGGTGCAGGGCGACGAATTCCTTGACGATGTTGAGCCCCAGGCCGCTGCCCTTGGCCGAATGCTCATCGGCGCCCTGGGCATAGCGGTCGAAGATCGCCGCCTTGTGGCTATCCGGAACGCCGGGGCCGCTGTCCTGGACGCTGATCAGCACGCGCTCGCCGGGCCGGCGCTCGAAGGAACAGCGGATGCGCCCGCCGTGCGGCGTGAACTTGAAGGCGTTGGACAGCAGGTTGGTCACCACGCGGATGAACTTGGCGCGGTCGACATCGGCGTACAGCTCGCTTTCGCCGGCGAAGCTCAGCGCGATGCCGCGCTCCTCGGCAGCCGCCTCGAAGCTGTCGGCCACCGCCCGGACAAGGCTGACGATATCGGCACAGACATAAACGAGCGGCATCTCGCCGGCATCGATGCGGGCCAGGTCGAGCAGGTCGTTGACCTGTTCGAGCAGCGCCTGGGCGTTGCGCTTGATGGTCAGCAGGCGGAAGTGCTCGCGCTCGGCCAGCTCGCCGGAGGACTGCAGCAACTGGTTCACCGGGCCGAGGATCAGGGTCAGCGGCGTGCGCAGTTCATGGCTGACGTTGGCGAAGAACTTGGTCTTGAAGCCATCGATTTCGCGCAATTTCTCCAGCGCCGCATGGACCTCGTTGTTGCGCCGGGTCAGCTCGGCCTCGATGGCGATCTTTTCCGAGATGTTGCGCCCTTCCGGCAACAGGAAGGCAACGCGCCCGCTGTCGTCGAAGATCGGCGTCAGCGAGAAATCGACGACGATGGTCTGCCGGCCGCGCGATTCGCCGTAGATCTCGATGTCGCAGCGGACGAAGCGCCCGGCCGCCGCCTCCTCGACCATGCCGCGGACGCGCGCCCTGGTCGCTTCCGATAGCGCCCACCAGCGCGCATCCCAGAAGGGCTTGCCGACGACCTCGTCGAGTGCAATGCCGGCACCGTCGAGGGCGGCCTGGTTGATCTCGATGACCTTCCCCTCGATGTCGAGCAACCCGAGGAACTGGTACATCGAATCAAGGATGATGCGGGCGAGCTTCTGCCGTCGGACATCCAGCGGATCGTCGACGAGGAGTTCGACGCCCTTCACGGCTGTTCTCCGCTCGCCGGGGCTGCTGCCTGAGTTGATTTCCATGAATGCACTGGAGGAACTGTTGAACTCAAAGCATCCGATACCCGGCAAAAAAAAGCGAGGCGAACCTCGCTCCAAGAGCACCAAAAGGAGGAAGGTGCTGAAAGCGGATCAGAAGGCGAGCGTGTAGTTGAGCGTCGCATTGTTCTGCGCATGCTTGACCTCGATCGGCGCCGAGGTATTGGGCAGGCTGCTGTTGCTCATCTTCTCGCGCAGGGCATGCGAGAAGGCGAAGTCGATGCGGCTGGCCGGCGACACCGCATAGGAAAAACCGACCGACAGGTGCTTGCTCGGCGTCGCCGGGATCACCGCGAACAGGGTGTCGCTGCGCAAGGCCTGGCTGGCGAAGCGGGCACCGGCGCGCAGCGTCCATTCCGGGTTCAGCACATAGGAGGTACCGAGGGCGAGGATGGTCTGGTCACGGTAGTCCTGCGGCAGCAGGATGTTCAGGTTGCCGCCGGCGTTGGCCTCGAAGGCGACCTTGATGTCCTTCATGACTTCTTTCCAGAACACCCGCGAGACATCCGCCGTCACCATCCATTGCGGGGTCACGCGGTGGCTGCCGCCGATGATCAGCTTGGCCGGCATCTGGAAGTCGCGGATCTTGATCTTGCCTTCCAGGGGAATCTGGCCGGCGACGCTGGAGATCGCCGTCAGCGTGGCATCACCTTCCATGTCGCTGATGCGGCTGCGGAAATTGTAGGCGGCACCGAAGCGGGTGTCGGGCGTTGCCTGCCAGGCAAGGCCGAGACGGCCGGTGTAGCCCCAGGCATCGACACCGCTGCCCAGCATCTTGCTTTGGGTCAGGCTGAAGTGCGCCCCCTGCAGCCCCGGAATGCCACCCAGCGCCGGCACCAGCGAACCGGTGGCCCGGCCGCTGCCGATCAGGCTGCCGACCTGGTCGGCGCCGAGCAGCAGATCGAGATTGAGGCCCTGCCACATGGCGTCGATGCTACCGCCGATGGTCAGCGTATCACTCACCTTGTAGCTGGCGGCCAGCGGAATATCGAGCACCAGCAGGCGGCTGGAGTTGGCCAGGCCGGTGGCGGCCCCGCCCGTGTCCCGCGACAGGAAGCTGCCGCTGCCGTACTCGGTACCCAGGCCGCCCAGGGCGAAGGCGCCTATGCCGAAGCTCAAGGCGCCGAGGCGCTGGGTATAGGCGACCTCAGGGGCGTAATACGGGCCGCGGTTGTTCTTGTGCGTATCGGAATCGACCGACTCCCCGGTCGCCTTGTTCTTGACCGTGATGTCCGTCGTCACCAGATCGAAGCCGATCATCGCTTCGCGGTCGTTCGGCGCGAAGGACAGGTTGGCAGGGTTGGTCAGCATGCCGCCGGCGCCGACGTCGTGGGCCACGGCGGTGCCGCCCATGGCACGCGACACGGCACCGATGCCTTCGAGATGGAAGACGTCGGTCGCCAGGGCGACCGGGCTGGAAACCGCCAGCGCGCTACAGGCCAGGGCGGCCACCATTTTCTTTTGCATCATGTGTCATCTCCTCTCGTTATGGGGTATTGCCTTTTGCGACGGTGACGCCGCACCGCCTCAGAAGAAGCGGTCGAAGTGAATCTGGCCGAACGGCACCTGGTGACCGATCATCAGTAGTTCCTGGATGGCCTGGGTCATCGGCGGTGGCCCGGCGAAATAGAACTCGTATTCCGCCATGCGCTCCGGCAACACGCGCTCCAGCTGGTCATGGACATAACCGGTGGCGCCGGTCCACTGGCCGTCCTCGCCAGGTAGCGAAACGACGGGAATGAAGCGGATGCGCTCGCCGAAGCCAGGCAGCGCGCGCAGCATCTCCTCGCCACAGACGTCGCGCGGGGTGCGGGCACCGTAGAAGAAATACAGCTTGCGCTCGCCGATCAGGCCGGCTTCGGCGGCGCCGCGGGCGATCGAGATCATCGGCGCCAGCCCGGAACCGCCGGCGACGCAGACGATGTCGCGCGGACTGTCGGACCTCAGGAAGGCGACGCCGTAGGGGCCGTCGAGGCCGATCTCGTCGCCGACGGCCAGGCGGTCGAACAGGGTATGCGTGCCCAGCCCGTGCGGCACGCGGCGGATCTGGAAGTGCCACTCGCCGCGCTCATTGGCCGTATTGCTCATCGAATACGCCCGGGAAGCAGTAAGACCCGGCAAGTCCAGCATGGCGTACTGGCCGGGCAGGAAGACGCTTCCCTGCAGGCTGACAAAGCGAAACTCGCGCAGGTCATGCGTCACTTCACGCACCCCCAGCAGCCGCGCCGAGCGGCGCCGCGGCCTGATCCCCGGCACATACTCACCGGCAGTCGGCGCGGCGATGGTGACGTCACCGAGCGCCCGGCACTGGCAGGCGAGATGCCGGCCGCGCCGCTTGTCGCGTTCGCTCAGCCCCGGCGCCTCGGGCCACAGGGTTTCGATCTGCCCATCGAGCAGTTCGAACTTGCAGCCGCCGCAACCGCCGGAATTGCATTCGTAGGCCAGCCCGACGCCGGCACGCAGGGCGGCGCGCAGGATGCTGTCCCCGCCAGCCTGCACGAAACTGCTGCCGTCCTTCTGATTGGTGATTCTTGCCTGATCGCTCATGACCTCTCGCTTGCGAAAACAGTTGCCCGCGGGGCACCTGGGCGCCCCGGACAAGGCAAAGGACTGGGCCGGATTACAGACCGAGTGAATGGCGGAAGTCGCGCGTCGCCGCCTTGGCCGACGCGGCCGCATCGGCGACGTCGGGCAGCAGTGCGCAGTAGGCGTCGATGGCCTTGTCGGCCAGCGGTTCCCACTTGGCGATCCAGCCCCGGATGATCTCGAGGTTGCCCGGCGTTTCCAGGGCCTGCTTGACGAAGGCGGCAACCCAGCGGCGATGGCGGGCCGAGTCGATCAGTTCCGCATCGGTGATCAGGCCGAGCAGCGTGTCGCCGTTGTGGCGGGCCGCCTCGCCCAGCTTGCGCAGGA
>DDWF01000269.1 GCA_002345845.1 Betaproteobacteria bacterium UBA2293
GAAAGCGTGCCGAGACATCCGACTCGCCACCCGCATTGAACGGGATGATGTAAGTGACCGCCTTGTTGGGATAGCCCTGTGCCGCCGCGGTACCGGTCAAGGCCAGACCGGCGACCAAGCTGCAACCGATCATTGCCGTGGAAAGTATTCCCTTCAGAATCAATCTGCGCATGACTTCCTCCTGTCGCGTTACGTTTTTGGGGTGGAACGAGACTGTATAACCAAACTGCAAAGAAAATAAGGTCTAATATTTCAATTCATTATTTCTTGGTGGTTATCAATGTCCGCTGACAGCGATCTCGCCTTTTTTGTGTTGCTGGCTCGCAAGGAAAGCTTTTCCGCTGCGGCGCTCGCTCTGGGCATCTCGCCGCCGGCTGTCAGCAAGCGGCTGGCCAAACTGGAAAACCGCCTCGGGGTGCGCCTGATGAACCGCACCACGCGGCGCGTCAGTCTCACCAGCGAGGGCGAGGCCTATTCCAGAAATGCCGAAGGCATCCTGCGCGATATCCAGGACCTGGAGCAGCGGGTCTCCGGTGCGACGGAAACGCCCCAGGGCCTGCTGCGCATCAATGCCACCTTCGGCTTCGGGCGCGCGCATGTGGCGAGCGTCGTGTCCGAGTTTGCGGCACGCTACCCGGCTGTCGAGATACAACTCATCCTCAGCGATGCACCCCTGAACCTGGTCGAAGAAGGCCTCGATCTGGGCATCCGCTTCGGTACGCTACCGAACGCCCGGCTGGTCTCGCGCCGCCTGCAGGTCAACCGCCGCTTCCTCTGCGCCACACCGGCTTACCTCGAGCGCTGTGGCACACCGCACAAGCTCACCGACCTGGCGAACCACAACTGCATCATTCTGCGTCAGGATTTCGATACCTATGATGTCTGGAAACTGCAGCACGGCCAGGAGACGGTATCGATCAAGGTGCGCGGCAGCCTAAGCAGTAACGACGGAGAAATTGCCATGAATTGGGTGCTCGACGGCCATGGCATCACGCTCAGGTCGGAATGGGATATCGGCCGGCATGTCGCGGCCGGTCGCCTGCGGCTGGTGTTGCCGAAATACTTCCAGAGCGACGCTGACATCTACGCCGTCTATCCGCCGCGCCACAACCTGTCGGCGCGCATCGGCGTATTCGTCGAATTTCTCTCCAAGCGCCTGGCAGCACCGGCCGCGCAGCAGAACTGAGCCGGCTCCGCAATGACTCAAAAAAACGGTCTGCAGGCTTGCCTTTGGAAAGTCGGCGCTGGCAGGACGGCGCGGCCGCTACTTCGGCAGCGTTGCCGGCACCGTCTGGGCTGCCGGTGCGGCGGGCGCGACCGGCGAGAGGGGCGGCGCCACGGCGGGGGCGAGCGCAGCGGGCGGTTCATCGACGGCGCGCGCACCCGTAACAAAGTACTCGGTTTCGCCGAAACAGCTCGAAGGAATGAATTTGTGCTGCTGATACGCGAGCACCACGCGCTTGCCGGCCAGTGCGTTGATCTGTACGGCGACCGCGTCGTCGCGTACCGAAAACTCGAACTTGTCGGGGATCGCGCCGGGCATCGTCACCATGGCGATCTCGCCTTCCCAAGTCTTGCACAGCCAGCCCTTGTGCGAAAACTTCTGCACATAACCGGCGCGTTCGCCTTCGGAATAGCTCCAGGTCAGGGTCAGCCAGATCCAGAGGCCGGCGATGAGGGCAATGGCGAGCAGGGCGATTAGGGTGTTACGAAGATAAATGGCCACTATGGAAGTCCGCTGAAAGAAATTTGGCGCGACTTTACCGCATTGCCGCATGACCACCAACAATCGAGGTGGCGGCCGCTAGAATGCGGCCATTGATCTCACCAAAAATGAAGCCATGAGCGAAATCATCGTCGATGCCCGCGGGCAGCTCTGCCCGAAACCGCTGATCATGACCAAGCAGGCGCTGCAGGGCAACGCCGTGGGCGCGGCAATCGCCGTGCAAGTCGATAATGAAACCTCCTGCCGCAATGTCGAGCGCTTCCTGCGCGACAACGGCATGCCACCGCGGATCGATCAGGACGGCAAGGAGTTCACCGTGCGGTTCACCAAGATCGCTCCCGTACTGGCGGCGCCCGATGCCGCGGCTTACTGCCTGCCCGCGCGCGGCAGGATGGACAGTTCCTATGTCGTGACCCTGGCGGGGGACACGGTCGGGCGCGGGTCGCCCGAGCTGGGCGGCATGCTCATGCACGGGCTGTTTGCCGCCCTCGGTGAAGCGACGCCCCTGCCTACCCATGTGCTGCTGTACAGCAGCGGTGTACTGCTGGCGGCCGAGGGCTCGCCGCATGTCGCGGGATTGCGCGAACTCGAACGGCGCGGCGTGAAGATCCTGCTCTGCGGCACCTGCGTGGATTTTTACCGGAAGAAGACGGAAATCCGGGTCGGCTCGATTTCGAGCATGCTGACCATTCTCGAAGTGCAGTTGCAGGCCGGGAAGATCATCGCACCGTGAGCGCGGCAAGCTTCGATCTGCTGACGACGGTCGAATCCGGCGGCTGTTCCGCCAAGCTCGCGCCGGGCCGGCTCGCCGCGGTGCTGAAGGGTCTGCGCCAGCCGGCAAACCCCGACCTGCTGGTGGATATCACGACCCACGACGATGCCGGCGTGTATCGTCTCGACGCCGAGACCGCGCTGATCCAGACGGTCGATTTCTTCCCTCCGGTGTGCGCCGATCCGCGCGAGTTCGGCCGCATCGCCGCCGCGAATGCGCTTTCCGATGTCTATGCGATGGGCGGCCGCGTGCTCACCGCGATGAACATCGTCGGCTTTCCGGCGTCGCGCATCCCGCTCGAAGTGCTCGGCGAAATCCTCGCCGGCGGGCAGGAGAAGGTGCTGGAGGCCGGTGGCCTGATGGTCGGCGGCCACACCA
>DDWF01000323.1:0-2978 GCA_002345845.1 Betaproteobacteria bacterium UBA2293
GCGCCTGGCGCACGCTGGCGACGCCACAGATCGGCCGGGCGGTGATTCTGTTCATCGTCTTCGGACTGCTGCTGACGCTCGCCTGGGCCCGCCTCGACGCGCCCGACATCGCCCTTGCCGAAGCCGCCATCGGCGCCGGCCTGACCGGCGCCCTGCTGCTCGACGCGGTCGCCGCGCTACGCGCCCGCCGGCCCGACATGGACGGCGACGAGACATGAAACGCCTCGTCCGCTGGCTCATCCTCCTTGCCCTGGCCGGCCTGGCTGGTGCGCTGCTGCTCGCCATCGCCGCCCTGCCGCCGGCGCCGGTGCGACTGGCCGGCGAAGTCGCCGGCAACCTGGCAGCCAGCGGCGTTTCCCACCCGGTCACCGCCGTGCTGCTCAATTTCCGCGGCTACGACACCTTCCTCGAAGTCGCCGTTCTGATCATCGCCCTGCTCGGCATGCTCGCCGCCGGTCTGCCACCACCACCGCCCACCGGCAGCCGCAACGCCATGCTGCCGACGCTGGCCCGGCTGGCCGTGCCGCTGATGGTACTGGCCGCCGTCTATCTGCTGTGGGCCGGCGCCTTCCGGCCGGGCGGCGCCTTCCAGGCCGCTGCCGTACTCGCCGCCGCCGCCGTGCTGCTGCATCTGGCGGAAATCCAGGCGCCCTGGCCAGACCATGCGCGCGGACCCCGCCTGGCCATCGCCGGCGGCTTCCTGCTCTTCCTCGCCATCGCCGCCGCCCTGCTGATCAACGGCGGCCTGCTGCGCTATCCGCCGGAACAGGCCGGCCTGCTCATCGTCCTCATCGAAAGCGGCCTGAGCATGTCGCTGGCGGTCAATCTGGCAGCTTTCTTCCTGCTCCGGGCACCGGCGGACAAATGATGACCCCCGGCCTGATCTACGCCGCCACCGGCTGCCTGCTGTTCGTCCTCGGACTGGGCGGTGTGCTGCTGCTCAAGGCGCTGCTACGCCGCATCCTCGCCTTCAACCTGATGGGCAGCGGCGCCTTCCTGGTCCTGGTCGGACTGGCCCAGCGCGACGGCACGGCAGACCCGGTGCCGCAGGCGATGGTGCTGACCGGCATCGTCGTCGCCGTCGCCGCCACCGCTCTGGCGCTGACCCTGGCCCGGCGCTGGCACGCGCTGACCGGACGCGAGGACATCGTCCGGGTCGGCGACGCGGGCAGCCGGGCGCGGAACAAGTTGAACAGCAAGCTGCGCGAACGGCGAAAAGTGCCCCGATGAGCCAGCTCCTTGATCCGCTCGCCTGGCTGATCCTGTTGCCACTGCTGTGGGCGACGCTGGCCTTCGTCGCCGCCGACCGCCACGGCCCCCGGCTGGCGCTCACCGGCCTGGCCGTACAACTCCTGTGCGCCGTCCTGCTCGCCCAGGATGTGGCGCAGCACGGCAGTATCGGCCATCTCGCCGGTGGCTGGGCCGAACCGCTCGGCATCCGGCTGTTCGCCGACGGCCTGTCGGCGGTCATGCTGCTACTCACCCAGGGCGTGGCGCTGGCGCTGGCCCTCTACGCCCGCAGCTATTTCAGCAAGGCAACACCACCGGCCTTCTGGCCACTGACCGGCTTCCTGATCGCCGGCATGAATGCGCTGTTCCTGTCCGGCGACCTGTTCAACCTCTATGTCACGCTCGAACTGGTCGGCCTGGCCGCCGTCGGCCTGGTGGCCGCCGGTGGCGGTGCGGCGCAGATCGCCGCCGCCCTGCGCTACCTGCTGGCAACCCTGGTTGGCTCCGGCGCCTACCTGTTCGGCGTCGCCCTGATCTACGGCAGCTACGGCACCGTTTCAGCCAGCCTGCTTGGCGACCTGATCACCGCCGAAGCGCCCCTCGCCGTCTGGCTGGCGGCCGGGCTGATGTTAACCGGCCTGCTGCTGAAGACGGCACTGTTCCCGCTGCACTTCTGGCTGCCGCCGGCCCACGGCGGTGCCCCGGCGCCGGTCTCGGCACTGCTCTCGGCGCTGGTGGTCAAAGCCTCGTTCTACCTCTTCCTGCGCCTCTGGCTCGGCCCCTTCGCCGCGCTGGCCGAGGTCCAGCCGCTGCTCGCCCAGATGCCGGCCGCGCTCGGTGCTGCCGCCATCCTCTGGGGTTCCTGGCAGGCAATCCGGGCCGACCGCCTGAAAATGCTGGTCGCCTATTCGACGGTCGCCCAGCTCGGCTACCTGTTCCTGATCTTCCCGCTGCTCGGCACTGGCGCCCTGGCGCTGCAGGCCGGTGTCCTGCAGTTGACGGCACATGGTCTGGCCAAGGCGGCGATGTTCATTGCTGCCGGCACGCTGATCAAGGTCAGCGGCAGCGACCGCGTCCTTGGTGTTGCCGGTGCCGCCGCGCATCTGCCGGTAAGCCTGTTCGCCTTTGCCCTGGCCGGCGTCAGCCTGATGGGCCTGCCGCCATCGGGCGGTTTCCTCGCCAAGTGGCTGCTGATCGACGCCGCGCTCGCCCAGGGGCAGCCATGGATCGCCGGGGTCGCCATCGCTGGCGGCCTGCTCGCCGGTATCTACGTTTTCCGCGTGCTGCGCCTGGCCTTCCGCGTCACCGCCGCCGGCGACGATGAAACCCCGCCGCCGCGCCCGGCTGCCATGCTCGAATGGACAGCCTTCGCGCTAGCCGCCGCCAGCATCCTGCTCGGCCTGTTTGCCATGCCGCTGATCAATCTGCTCGCCGGAGTCGCGCGATGAATCTCAATGAACTGCTGCCGCTGGCTGTCATTGCCTCATCGCTGCTGCCGGCCCTGATCATTTTCACCCTGCCGGAAGAAAGCGTCCGGCTACGCACGGCACTCAACCTGTTCGCCGCCGTCACCAAGCTCGCGCTGGTCGCTGCCCTCTTGTTCGGTGTCCACGGCGGCGAGGAATACGCCTTCCGCCACACCGTGCTGCCCGGAATGGATCTGGTCTTCAAGATCGATGCCCTGGCCCTGCTCTTCGTCAGCCTGTCGGCCGTGCTCTGGCTATTCACCACGCTCTACGCCATCGGCT
>DDWF01000323.1:3025-3304 GCA_002345845.1 Betaproteobacteria bacterium UBA2293
TGTTCACCTTCTTCATCTTCTACGAACTGCTGACCCTGGCCACCTTTCCACTCGTCGTTCATCGCGGTACGCCGCAGGCAATGCGCGGCGGTACCGTCTATCTCGCCTATACGCTGACCGGCGGCGCCCTGCTGCTCGCCGGCATCGTCTGGCTGCACCAGCTGGCCGGCCATTCGGAATTCGTCCAGGGCGGCATGGCGGATGCCCTCGCTGGCGTCAACCCGGCCGTCCTGCAGGCGGTTTTCCTGCTGCTCATCGCCGGGGTCGGCGTCAAGGCCG
>DDWF01000323.1:3324-9476 GCA_002345845.1 Betaproteobacteria bacterium UBA2293
GCCCTGCTGCATGCGGTGGCGGTGGTCAAGGCCGGGGCCTTCGGCATCGTCCGCATCGTCTATGAAATCTACGGCATCGAGTTCGCCCAGACGCTCGGCGTGCTGCTGCCGCTGGCCATCATTGCCGCCATCACCATCCTCTGGGGCAGCCTGCGGGCGCTGTTCCAGGATGATCTGAAGAAGCGTCTGGCCTATTCGACCATCAGCCAGGTCTCCTACATCGTCCTCGGCGTCGCCATGTTCGGGCCGCTCGGCACCATCGGCGGCCTTGTCCACCTGGTACATCAGGGGATCATGAAGATCACGCTGTTCTTCTGCGCCGGCAACTACGCCGAGACGCTGGGCATCCACAAGGTCAGCGAAATGGACGGTGCCGGCCGGCGCATGCCGCTGACCACGCTGGCCTTCAGCATCGCCGCCCTGGGCATGATGGGTGCGCCGCTGACCGCTGGCGCCGTCAGCAAAGCCTGGCTGTCGGACGGCGCGACGGCGGCCGGCATGGACTGGGCAATCTGGGTGCTGACCGCCTCCAGCTTGCTCAACGCCGCCTACTTTCTGCCCATTCTTTATCGCGCCTGGTTCCGGGCGCTGCCAAGTACCTGGCCACATGAAGAAATTGCTGCCCGCGGCTGGCGGGAAACGGCCTGGTTGTTGCTGCTGCCCCCCCTGTTTACCGCCGCCGCGACCATCGCTGTCGGCATTTTTGCCGATGCCGCCTTCAGTCCGCTTGCCTGGGCGCAATTGATCGCCCGCCGCGAATATGTAAGTCTAGGCCAATGAACCTACGCCCCACGCTCCGCGAGCCCCTCTCACGCCAGGCCCAGCTGGCCGTCTGGCTACTCGCCATCGGCCTCGTCGGACTGGTCGGCTACCTGCACCTGCAGACCGGACTGGGCTACGAATTCCACCTCTTCTTCATCGTCCCGGTGGTCCTCGTCGCCTGGTTCGTCAATGTCCGCCGCGCCCATGTCATCGCCGTCCTGGCGGTAATCCTCTGGTATCTCGCCGACCGCCAGCTCGGCGGCGAATCGGCCGACCGCCTGCCGCTGCTCTTCAACACCCTGGTCCGCCTGAGCATCTTCGTTGCCATCGTCTGGCTGCTCGGCCAGCTGCGCCTGGTCCTCGCCCGCGAATCACAACTGGCGCGCGAGGACGGTCTGACCGGACTGGCCAACCGCCGCGGCTTTACCCAGCAAGGCGAATTCCTGCTCGCCATGGCGCGCCGCCAGGGTTTGCCGATCAGCGCCCTGTTCCTCGACCTCGACCATTTCAAGGAGGTCAATGACCGCCTCGGTCACAAAGCCGGCGACGAACTGCTGATCCGGGTTGCCGAAATCCTGCGTGGCCACCTGCGTGCCAGCGATCTGGCCGGTCGCCTGGGTGGCGATGAGTTCGCCCTGATTCTGCCGGGAAGCGACCTGGCGACCGCCAGCGAGTACGCCGAAAACCTGCGCCAGCGCTTGCTCGAAAGCATGCGGGAGAACGGCTGGCCGGTCACCTTCAGCGTCGGGGTCAGCAGCTTCGCCACAGCCCCGGCCAGCCTCGCCGCCTTGCTCCGCGAGGCCGACCGGCTGATGTACGAGGCCAAGCACGGCGGTCGTGACCGACTCTTGGCCGGCATCGGCCGCGAACAGTCGGCGAGCAACTGAAGCCATGGCGCAGGCACCCGGTCGCCCCGTTATCCACCGCGCGCTGGCTGTAGCGGACTGATGGGCATGCGGCACCGTCTGGCCGCCGGAACCTGGCTGCGAATCATGGTCATCGCCCTGGCGGCCTGGATGCTCAGCCTCGTTGCCGAGCACGTCGATCGCCACTACAACGAACAGGCGGCACTGCGCCAGACCGAGACGCAGTTGCGGGCGGCGGCACTGCGCCTGGAGCGCAACCTGAAGCAGATCCTGCAGATCAATTACGATTTCGCCGCCGCCCTGCCGGCGGATCTGGTTGTCGATGAAGGGCAACTGCGACCGCTTGCCGAAAAGCTGATCGCCGCTCACCCCGGCGTCATCAACATCACGCTGTCGCGGCAGTTCGAAGTGGTCTTCGTCCATCCATTCGCCGGCAACGAGGCCGTGCTCGGGATGAATTACGCCAACCGTCCGTACATCATGATCGGCGTCGAACGGGCGATGGCCCTGCGCGACACGGTGCTGACCGGCCCGATCAGCCTGGTCCAGAGCGCCCGCCCCGGCCTGGTCGGGCGTACGCCGGTTTACATTTCACCCGCCCCCGGCCAGGCCGGCGAATTCAAGGGCGTGGTTTCCTCTGCCATCGACTTCGAAAGTGTCTTGAGCGATGCCGGTCTGCTCGGTGCCAACAAGGATTTCGCCCTCGCCATTCGTGGCCGCGACGGTAGTGGCAGCCAGGGCGACCCGTTTTTCGGCGATGCCGAACTGTTCAAGCAGGCCCACGTCAGTGTGGACCTCGACCTGCCAGGCGGCCAGTGGCGCCTGGCAGCGGTACCGAAGAACGCGACCACGGCCGATCCGATGCGGCCGTGGCTGATTCGCGGCATCATCGTTCTGCTCACCCTGCTGCTGATTTACCGGGCCATTACCCGCCATGGGGCGCAAGCGCTGGCCGAACCGCTGCCCGCCAGTCCGCACCAGAGCGGCCGTATCGGCCTGCGCAGCGTCCTGCTGGCGGCGCTGATCCTGGTCCTGCTGCCCATCATCGCCGTCAGCGGCTGGATTTCCTACCTCAACGCCCAGCAATCGATGGACCGCTTCGCCCGCAGCGCCGCCAATGCCTTGGGCGAACGCATTCACGACCAGGTTGCCGGCTTTTTCGACATTCCGAAGCGCATCGTCACCTTCAATGTCGAGCAAGCCCGCGCCGGCCTGCTCGAAGACCAACAACGCGAGCGGATGATGCAGGGTTTCCTCCTGCAAATACGTCAGCAACCACTGCTCACCTTCATCTCGGTCGGCATGGCCGATGGCGAGTACTACGCCGGCAGCCGACCGCCATTGGGTTCCGACAAGGGTGTGCGCCTGCTCCACGCCCGCATCGCCGACCAGCGCCGGATGCATATCTACCGGGTGGACGACGCCGCCCGACGAACCACGCTGGTCTCGCCCGCCAGCGCCGACTTCGATGCCCGCACCCGGCCCTGGTTCATCGCCGCCCGCGACTCCGGGCGCATGGCCTGGTATCCCGCCTACCGCTACGTCATCAACGATGCGCAAGGCGCCTACGACACCATGGGCATCGGCATGTCGGCGCCCCTCTACAATCCCGCCGGCAAATTCCTCGGTGTCACCAGCGCCGACGTCGCCCTGTCGCAGCTATCCGGCTTTCTCCGCGAGCTGAGCGAAGGTTCGGGTGGAGTCGCCTTTCTCGCCGAAAGCGATGGCCGTTTGCTGGCCAGCTCCAGTCCGCCGCCCATCTACCGGCAGCAGGATGGCCACACCGAACGTATCGACCTGGCCACCAGCGACGACCCGCTGATCCGCGCCGCCGGGGCCGCCATGCGCGCCTCCGGCCAACCCGAAGGCAACGTCGCCATCAAGCTCGACGGCGAACGCTATCTCATCGACTGGCGCACCCACGCACTGGAACAGGGGCCGGCGCTGAGCATCGGCGTCATCCTGCCGCAAAGCCATTTCGACTCGCTGGCCAGCAGCATGCTGCACAACGTCCTCTACCTGGCGCTGATGGTTGCCGTATTCAGCCTGTTCATCAGTCTGCTCGCCAGCAACTGGGTATCGCGCCCGCTGATCCGGCTGTCGCGGGCGGCCGCGACCATGGCCGCCGGCCACTGGCAGATCGGCGAAGTCGAAAAGACGCCGGTGCGCGAGGTAGCCACCCTGTACTCGGCGCTCAACGACATGGCCGCCCAGCTAAGCCGCCATACCGAGAACCTTGAGCGGCAGGCGGCCGATCTGCGCAACGGCAATGAGCAACTGCAGGCGGAAGTCGCCGAACGGCTGAAATCGGAAAATCGCATCCAGGCACTCAACGTCGATCTGGAAATCGCCAACCAGACACTGCTGCTCGCCAAGCAGGCCGCCGAATCGGCCAACAAGGCCAAGTCGGCCTTCCTCGCCAACATGAGCCATGAACTGCGCACGCCGATGCACGGCATCATGGGCATGATCTCGCTGGTCCGTAACCGCAGCCCCGACACCAAGACACGCCACCAGCTTGACCGGGCGATGGAGGCAGCCAGCCGGCTGCTGCTGATTCTCAACGACATTCTCGACCTATCGAAAATCGAAGCCGAGCGGATGGCGCTGGAACATGCCAGGTTCACGCTGGACCAGGTGCTCGACACCGTCAGCGGGCTGCTCGGCCAGAAGGCGATGGAAAAGCGGCTGACCTTGCGTATCGCGCCCTTGCCGGCCGGCGCCGAGCGGCCATTCATCGGCGACGCCCTGCGCCTGGGGCAGATCCTGATCAATCTGGCCGGCAATGCGGTGAAGTTCACCCAACATGGCGAGGTGGCGGTGCAGGTCGCCATCCTGGCCGAAAGCGCGGACGACATGCAGCTGCGCTTCAGCGTGCGCGACACCGGCATCGGCATCGCCGCCGAGCAGCAGTCACGGTTATTCAGCGCCTTCGAACAGGCGGACAACTCGATGACCCGGAAATACGGCGGCACCGGCCTCGGGCTGGCGATCAGCAAGAAACTGGTGCACATGATGCAGGGCGAGATCGGCGTCGACAGCCAGCTCGGGCAAGGCAGCACCTTCTGGTTTACGGTCCGCTTGAGCAAGGCCGCGAGCGCCGCCGCCCTGCCGTCACCGGCAGTCGACGGCGGCATGGCCGAAGAACTCTTGCGCCAGCACCATGGCGGCGCCCGCATCCTGCTCGCCGAAGACGAGCCGATCAACCAGGAAGTCGCCAGCGAACTGCTGGCCCTGGCCGGCCTGCAGGTCGACATCGCCGAAAACGGCGAGCGCGCTGTCAGCCTGGCCCGGGATAACCGCTACGCCGCCATCCTGATGGACATGCAGATGCCGCTGTTGAACGGCATCGAAGCGACGCAGGCCATCCGCACCGCCAGCCTCAACCGTGCCACGCCGATCCTGGCGATGACCGCCAACGCCTTTGCCGAGGATCGCCAGCGCTGCCTGGCCGCCGGCATGAACGACCACATCGGCAAGCCGGTGAATCCCGACCAGCTGTATGTCACCTTGCTGCACTGGCTGGAGCGGCCGGCGGACTGAAAAAAACAAAGCCGAAGGCAATGCCTTCGGCTTTGGCGTGACGGCCTGCGGGCCGGACCTTACTCGACGCCCTGGCTGGCCAGGTAGTCCTCGTAGCCGCCCAGGTAATCAACGATCTTGCCATCACCCTTGACCTCAAACACCCGCGTCGACAGCGAGGAGACGAATTCCCGGTCGTGCGAGACGAAGACCAGCGTGCCGGGGAACTTCTCCAGGCCACTGTTCAGGGCCTCGATCGATTCCATGTCAAGGTGGTTGGTCGGTTCGTCCATGACCAGCACGTTGTGCTTGGACAGCATCAGCTTGCCGAACAGCATGCGCCCCTGNNCTTCATCGCCGGAGAACAGCAGGCGACCGAGGGTGCCACGGATCAGGGTTTCCAGGTCGCCGCCCTCGTCCATCGTGGCGCGGGCGTAACCGGCGATCCATTCGGTCAGGCTCTGGGTGCCGGCGAACTCGGCGCTATGGTCCTGCGCGTAGTAGCCGGGATTGGCCTTCTCGGCCCACTTCAGCGTGCCGAACTGCGGCTGCAGCTCGCCCATCAGCAGCTTGAGGAAGGTCGTCTTGCCGACGCCGTTCTCGCCGATGACGGCAATTTTCTCGCCGGCATTGATGGTGATGCTCAGGTTGTTGAAAATCTTCCTGTCGCTGCCCTCGTAGGCGAAGCTCAGGTTCTCGATCTCCACCGCCTGGCGGTGCAGTTTCTGTTTCTCGTCGTAGTCGAAGCGGATCCACGGATACTGGCGCGACGACGGCTTCATGTCTTCCGGTTTCAGCTTTTCGATCAGCTTGACGCGGCTGGTCGCCTGCTTGGCCTTCGAGGCGTTGGCCGAGAAGCGGCGGACGAAGGTCTGCAGTTCGGCGATGCGTTCCTTGGCCTTGGCGTTGGCGTTCTGCTGGCGTTCGCGGGCCTGCTGGGCGGCTTCCATGAAGTCGTCGTAATTGCCGGCGTAGGTGGTGATCTTGCCGTAGTCCAGGTCG
>DDWF01000284.1 GCA_002345845.1 Betaproteobacteria bacterium UBA2293
GCGTTCTTCAGGTCATGGATCAGTTGTGCCAGATCCTCGATCGAGTAGATGTCGTGGTGCGGCGGCGGCGAAATCAGGCCGACACCCGGCACCGAGTGACGCAGGAAGCCGATGTATTCGGAAACCTTGTGACCCGGAAGCTGACCGCCTTCACCCGGCTTGGCGCCTTGCGCCATCTTGATCTGGATCTGGTCGGCATTGACCAGATACTCGGTGGTGACGCCAAAGCGGCCGGACGCAACCTGCTTGATCGCCGAACGCAGCGAATCGCCTTCCTTGAAGGTGTAGTCGCGCTCGATGCGCGAGGCACCGATGATTTCCGACAGCTTCTGGCCGGCCTTCAATGGCTGGAAGCGCTTGGCATCCTCGCCGCCTTCGCCGGTATTGGACTTGCCGCCGATACGGTTCATGGCCAGCGCCAGCGTCGTGTGCGCCTCGGTCGAGATCGAGCCGAGCGACATGGCGCCGGTGGCGAAACGCTTGACGATTTCCTTGGCCGACTCGACTTCGTCGAGCGGCACCGGGGCGCCCTGCGGCTTGAAGTCAAACAGACCACGCAGCGTCAGGTGACGCTTCGACTGATCGTTGATCAGCTCGGCGTATTCCTTGTAGGTTTCGTATTTGCCTGAGCGCGTCGAATGCTGCAGCTTGGCGATCGAATCCGGCGTCCACATGTGCTCTTCACCGCGGGTGCGGTAGGCGTAATCGCCGCCGGCGTCGAGCATGCCGGCGAGCACCGGATCGGCCGAGAAGGCTTCCTGATGCAGGCGGATGGCTTCTTCGGCAACCTCGAAGACGCCGATGCCCTCGATATTCGACGGCGTGCCGGTGAAGTACTTCTCGACGAAGGCCTTCTGCAGGCCGATGGCCTCGAAGATCTGGGCGCCGGTGTAGGACATGTAGGTCGAGATGCCCATCTTGGACATGACCTTGTTCAGCCCCTTGCCAATCGCCTTGATGAAGTTCTTGACGTACTTGTCGGCCTTCTCGGCATCGCCCTTGGCCAGCGCCTCGATGGATTCCAGCGCGAGATAGGGATGCACGGCTTCAGCGCCGTAACCGCCGAGCAACGCGAAGTGATGCACTTCACGCGCCGAACCGGTTTCGACCACGAGGCCAGTGCTGGTGCGCAGACCCTGCTTGACCAGGTGCTGGTGAATGGCCGAGGTGGCCAGCAGCGCCGGGATGGCAACCTGATCGGCATCGACCATGCGGTCGGAGACGATCAGGATGTTGGCACCGGAACGTACGGCATCTTCGGCATCGGCTGCCAGCGAGGCGAGGCGGGCTTCAACGCCGTCCTTGCCCCAGGCCACCGGGTAGCAGATGTCCAGTTCGAAGGAGCGGAACTTGCCCGAGGTGTATTTCTCGATGTTGCGCAACTTCTCGATCTCGGCGCAGGTCAGCACCGGCTGCGAGACTTCCAGGCGGATCGGCGGGTTGATGTCGTTGGTGTTGAGCAGGTTCGGCTTCGGCCCGATGAAGGACACCAGGGACATGACCAGTTCCTCGCGGATCGGGTCGATCGGCNNTCAAGAGCTTGTCGAAGGCCTCCTCCAGCACCGGCTGGCTCACCTCCAGGCGCATCGGCGGGTTGACGTGGTTGATGTCCAGCAGGTTGGGCTTGGGGCCGATGAAGGACACCAGCGACATCACGATCGCCTCGCGGATCGGGTCGATCGGCGGGTTGGTCACCTGGGCGAACAGCTGCTTGAAGTAGGCGTACAGGGTCTTGTTCTTCGCCGACAGCACCGGCAGGGCCGAGTCGGTGCCCATCGAACCGGTCGCTTCCTCGCCGTTCTGCACCATCGGCTCGAGGATGACCTTGATGTCTTCCTGGGTGTAGCCGAAAGACTGCTGGCGGTCGAGCAACGAGGCCTTGGAGGCGACGCACTGTTCGTCAGCCGACGGCACTTCGTCGAGCTTGATGCGGATCTTTTCGATCCACTCGCGGTACGGCTTGGCATTGGCCAGGGAGTTCTTCAGCTCCTGGTCGTCGATGATGCGACCCTGCTCCATGTCGATCAGGAACATCTTGCCCGGCTGCAGGCGCCACTTCTTGACGATCTTCTTTTCCGGAATCGGCAGCACGCCGGATTCCGAAGCCATGACCACGAGGTCGTCGTCGGTGACCAGATAGCGGGCCGGACGCAGGCCGTTACGATCCAGCGTCGCACCGATCTGGCGGCCGTCGGTGAAGGCCACGGCGGCCGGACCGTCCCACGGCTCCATCATGGCGGCATGGAATTCGTAGAAGGCGCGACGGTTCTCGTCCATCGTCGAATGCTTCTCCCAGGCTTCCGGGATCATCAGCATGACCGCCTGAGCCAGCGAGTAGCCGCCGCCCATGACCAGCAGTTCGAGCGCGTTATCGAAAGCCGCCGAATCGGACTGGCCAGGATAGTGCAGCGGCCAGACTTTCTTCAGGTCATCGCCAAGGATGGGCGAGGAAATCGCCTGCTCGCGGGCCTTGAACCAGTTGACGTTGCCACGCACGGTGTTGATTTCGCCGTTGTGGGCGATGTAACGGAACGGATGCGCGAGATCCCAGGTCGGGAAGGTGTTGGTCGAGAAGCGCTGATGCACCAGCGCCAGCGCCGACACGGTCCGCTTGTCCTGCAGGTCGAGATAATAGACACCGACCTGGTCAGCCAGCAGCAGACCCTTGTAGTTGACCGTACGAGCCGAGAAGGACGGCACGTAAAATTCCTGGCCGTGCTTGAGATGCAGCGACTTGATCGCATTGGCAGCACGGCGACGGATGATGTACAGCTTGCGCTCCAGCGCATCGGTAACAAAGACATCCGGACCGCGACCGACGAAGACCTGACGGATCACCGGTTCCTTGGCCTTGACCGTCGGCGACATCGGCATGTCACGGTTGACCGGCACATCGCGCCAGCCAAGCAGCACCTGGCCTTCAGCCTTGACCGAGCGTTCGATTTCCTCGACGCAGGCATGGCGGGATGCGGCTTCCTGTGGCAAGAAGACCATGCCGACACCGTACTCGCCGGCCGGCGGCAAGGTAATGCCCTGCCTCGCCATCTCCTCGCGATAGAACTGGTCCGGGATCTGGATCAGGATACCGGCGCCGTCACCCTGCAACGGGTCGGCACCTACAGCGCCGCGGTGATCCAGATTTTTCAGGATCAACAAACCCTGCTCGACGATGCCGTGATTTTTCAGGCCTTTGACATGGGCGACAAAACCCACGCCGCAAGCGTCGTGTTCGTTGGCGGGGTCGTACAAACCCTGCCGTTCCGGTACAGCCCGTTCCATCACACGCGTTCCTTCAAATGACTTGACCTGACTGGCGGCAGGCCAATGATGAATAAAGCCGAGCAGCATAATTCCTGCATCGGCCTGTACGAAAATTAGAGGCAACCATCAAATATACTGGCAAACCCCTGTCAATTCAAGATGCTGCAGCGCACCAACTCCGCCCGTCACACGCCGGAGGACTCCCCGTTCAGGTGCATCGCGCCTCTATCGCCGCCGCGATGCTGGCTTCGTCGGCAGCCTCCGAGACCACTGCCCGGCCGATCCGTTCCAGCAACACCAACCGCAACTTGCCGTCCTGCACCTTCTTGTCGTGGCTCATCAACTCGAGGTAGAGAGCCGCGCCAAGCTTCGGCCCGACAATCGGCAAGCCAGCTCGAAGGAAAAGCCGGTCAATACGTTCGACCGCCTCCCGGCTCAACCAGCCCAGACGCATCGACAATTCCGCAGCAATTAGCGTGCCGGCGGCGACGGCCTCGCCATGCAGCCAGACGCCATAACCCAAGCCAGTTTCAATGGCGTGGCCAAAGGTATGGCCAAGGTTGAGTAATGCCCGCTCGCCAGCCTCCCGCTCATCGGCGGCCACCACCTCTGCCTTGTTGGCACAGGAACGGGCGACGGCATAGGCGAGCGCCGTCTTGTCACGTTGCAGCAAGGCATCGAGATTGCTCTCCAACCATGAAAAAAACTGCGGATCGCGAATCAGGCCGTACTTGATCACCTCCGCCAGCCCGGCCTTGAGTTCGCGCTCCGGAAGAGTATCCAGGGTGGCCAGATCGGCCAGGACCAGACGCGGCTGATAGAAGGCACCAATCATGTTCTTGCCAAGCGGATGATTAATCGCCGTCTTGCCCCCAACCGACGAATCCACCTGCGACAACAGGGTGGTGGGAATCTGGATGAACGGCATGCCGCGCTGGTAGCAGGCGGCAGCAAACCCTCCCATGTCGCCGATCACCCCCCCGCCGAGGGCGATCAACGTGGTGTTGCGTTCGCAATGGGCGCCGAGCAAGGCATCGAAAATCAGATTGAGCGTCTCCCAGGTCTTGAATTGCTCGCCGTCGGGAAGTATCACCGGCAGTGCTTCGACACCACAGGCCGCCAGGGTCTCCCGTAGCGTATCGAGGTAAAGCGGCGCCACGGTCGTGTTGGTAACCACCACGACTTTCTTTTGCCGCAGGTAGGGCGCTAACAAATCAGATTTCGCCAGCAGGCCGCATCCGATATGAATGGGGTAAGCGCGGTCGCCCAGTTCGACGTTCAATGTCTGAATCATGCGTTATCCATCTGGCTGAACTCCCTCAACAGCAAGTGCACAATACCGCTGGCCACCAGGTGCGAGCCCTCGACAACGAAGTGCGCGATTTCCCGATAAAGGGGGTCGCGTTCGGCATGAAGGGCTTCCAGGCGCGCCAGCGGGTCCGGCACCTGGAGTAGCGGACGATTGCGATCGTGACGTGTGCGCTCGTAGAGCATCACCGGCGGAACATTGAGATAGACCACCCAGCCACTGTCATGCAGGCGGCGGCGATTCTCCGGATCAATGACCACACCACCTCCGGTAGCCATGACAATCCCTTCCTGGCCGGTCAGCTCGGCAATCGTCTGCGCTTCGCGACGGCGAAATCCGGTCTCGCCCTCGATCTCGAAAATGGTCGGAATCGCCACCCCTGTTCTGGCGACGATTTCGTGATCGGAGTCAATGAACTGCCGCCCAAGCCGGCGCGCCAATTGGCGCCCAACCGTTGTCTTGCCGGCCCCCATCAAACCGACGAGATAGATGTTTCGCTGATTTTCCACGCCGCGATTTTATCCGAGTCAGCACTGCAAACAAAAAAGGGTCGGCTAGGCCGACCCTTTTCCCACGATGTTCTCTGCTTAGTCGAGGCGCAGCTTGTCCGACATGATCCGCGGCGTGATGAAGACCAGCAGTTCGCGTCGCTCGCCAATGTCGGCCTTATATTTGAACAACCAGCCGAAGAAAGGAATATCGCCAAGGAGCGGTACCTTCTCTGTCGACGCCTGGTTGCTGGTGACGAATACACCACCGATCACCACCGTACCGCCGTTTTCGACCACGACATTTGTTTCGACGATGGAACTCTTGATCGGCGGATTCTGCAGGATGGCTCGTGTCCAGTCCGGCTCTTCCTTCTTGACGACCAGATCCATCCGGACAGTGCCTTCCGGAGTAATTTGCGGTGTCACTTCCAGTGATAGCTTGGCCGACTTGAAGCTAACCGTCTGCGTTGCCACCCCACCACCGGTCTGGGTCGTCACGTAGGGCACCTCGGTACCGTCCTCGATCTTGGCCTTGACATTATTGGCTGTAACAACGCGCGGACTGGAAATGATCTTCCCCACACCGTCGGACTCAAGCGCTGCCAATTCTAGATTCAGTATCTGGGTTTGACCGCGATTAAACAATGACAATGCCAGCGTTCCTCCGGTCGACGTGAATGACGGCAGGTTAACGCCTACGGTACCTGATGTACCGCCAGGAATCACACCATCGCTACCAGCACTGGGGGGCCTCTTGAAGAAATTGAGCTTGACGCCCAGATCACGATTGAAGGTGTCGTTCGCTTCGACCACCCTCGCCTCAATCAACACCTGACGCGCACCTATGTCAATAGCCTTGATAAAGGAGCGAATCTCTTCAAGCTTACTCGGGATATCGGTAACAAACAGCAGATTGGATTGAGTGTCGGAAATCGTGCTGCCGCGCTTGCTGAGCATGCGCAAGGCGGTGTTACCACCACCGCCACCAAGGGGGGACAGGCCGGCAAGCAGTTTGGCCACGTTATCGGCACGATGGTAGTTGAGCGCGAACTGCTCGGACTGCAAGGGCTCAAGCTCACTGATCTGTTGCTTCGATTCGAACTCGAGCTTTTCGCGGGTGGCAATTTCGTCACGCGGGGCAATCATGATGATGTTGCCCTTCTTGCGCATGTCCAGCCCCTTCTGCTGGAAGATGATGTCGATCACCTGGTCGGCCGGCACGTCCTTGAGCACCAGGGTCGTCGTACCAGTGACTGTTTCGCTGATCACCGCATTGAGTCCGAGCTCTTCTGCCATCAGGCGCAGCAAGGCACGGACGTCGCCATTCTGATAATTGATGCTGACGCGCGGCCCCTGATAGCCCACCTTGCTGCCCTGAACGAGCTTGTTGGGATCCTCGACGACGCGCTTGACCTCGACGACAAACTGGTTGTCGCTCTGATAAGCATTGTGTTCCCACAAGCCCTTCGGGCTGATGGTCATGCGCACGTTGTCACCCATGCTGCGGGTTTCGACGCTGGTTACCGGGGTCGCGAAGTCGGTGACATCCAGGCGACGACGCAAATGATCCGGAGCCGTTGTCTTGATGAAATCGACGATCAGATTCGGGCCCTGCTGGCGGATATCGATCCCTGTTCCGGCGTCACTCAGATCGACGACGATCCGTCCTTCGCCATCCTTGCCACGACGGAACATGACGTCGCGCAATGCATGCCGACCACCGACTGCACTTTCCTCGGCAAAACGGGTGACGCGCTGGGTCGGCGATTCACCGACACGGGTAATCTGCGACAACGTCACATACAGGGACTTGCCGTCGAGGCGCGTCGTGTAATTCATGTTGCGCACCAGATTCAGTACCAGACGGGTGCGATCACCCACCTGGACAATATTCAGGCTACGCAGATCCCCTTCGTTGACCAATTGACTGGACTTGCCAAGGCCATTGGCCGTGGATGGAAAATCGAGCGCAACGCGCGCCGGATTGGCAACACTGAATCCGGCCGGCGGCGAGGACAACGGCTCCTTCATATCGATTCGGACGGCGATGTCGCTCCCCTGCTGGGCGACATTGACAGCCTCAATGGCGTTCGCCGCCTCCTGTGCCTTGAGCGGCGAGAGCAGGGCAAGGCAGGCTGAAGCTGCAAGCAGTGTGTTTTTAATGAATGTCATTTCTTGCTTCCCTCCTTGCTCTGCAGGTAAAGCGAACTGGTTCGTTCGCTCCAGTCACCGGCAGAATCTTGTATCAATTCACGCAGTTCGACTTCCTTGTCGCTGATCTTGGTGACCATACCGAAGTCCAGCCCGATATAATCACCCACCTTGATTTGCTTGACCTTGTCATCCACCTGGATCACTGCCAGGGGCTTGTTGTTGACGTGCAGGTAACCAATCATCTTCAAGGATTCAACCGGGTATTTTTCCAGCAGACTGTTACGCAATTCGCGAGCCTCGAAATCGGGCTGGAAGGCCCCCCCCTTACCGGCGGCCTGCTTGTATTTTGATTCGGGTTCAATCTTGGCCGCCTTGAAAGGATCAAGCGTACCTTCGACTTCGTAGGGCACCGGTTCATAAGGCAGAACCTGCGGCAAAGGCGGGACGTTGCCGCGCAGATTGGCGGAGTTTTCCGTCATCCATTGCCGCAATTCCTCCTGATCCCCCCCAGAACAGGCGCTCAGTAGACCGCAGATGACGATGAGCAATAAACGCTTCACTTCTTCGCTCCTTTGGCTGGCTTTTTCTGGCGCGCCACTTCCTCCTCATCCAGATAACGGAAGGTCTTGGTCGTCGCATCAAGCGAGAGTAAACCGCCGTCCTTGAGAGGAGCGATGGAGATGTTGTTCAGCGTAACGATACGTGGCAGCTTGGCGATATCGGCGGCGAATGCGCCAAAGTCGTGGTAGGCGCCATTGATCTTCACCGCCACCGGCAATTCAGCGTAGAAATCCTTGATCTGCTCCTGGCCAGGACGGAACAGATCAAATTGCAGACCGCGGCCCAAGCCCGCCTGATTGACCTCGATCAGCAAGGCATCGATTTCCGATTTGTTCGGTAACTGCTTGAGCAAGGCACCAAAGGAACGATCAATCTCGGCCAGTTGTTCCCGATAAAGGTCAAGATTGACGGCCTGACGCTTCTTGTCCAGATATTGCTGCTTGAGGGAAAGCTCTTCCTGTTCGCGCTGCTCGAGATCGGCTAGTTGATCACTCCAGAGGAACCACCAGCCGGCGGCCAGCGCCAGCAATAAGATACCAACCAGGACAGCAATTCTCGGAGCCAGCGGCCATGCTCCCGGGTCATTCGGGTTCAGATTACGAAAATCATCGGCCAGAGCCTGGAAATCGACAGTCGGCAATGAGATCTCTTTGGCTTTCACTTTTTCTCCTTCCCGTCGTCAGGCTTCGCCCGGGTGAGAACAAAATTCATGCCGAACTCGTTTATCCGGCGACCGTTCAGCACGACCGCCTTGGTCTCGATCAGGCGAGGCTGCTCCAGCCACGGTGAGGCTTCGAGATTTCGCATCAGGGCAGATACGCGAGCATTCGATTGGGCGTAGCCGGTAATGTTCACGCTCAGGCCACTTTGCTTCAGCGACTTGAGGTAAATACCTTCTGGAACCTGCTTGACCAATTCACTAAGCAGATAAACAGTTTCGCCTCGATCGCGCTGCAGATTCTCAATGACCTGCTTACGAGCCAGCAAGGCCTGGGTTTGCTCCTTCAAGCGCTTGATTTCGTCAAGCTCCTTGTCCAGGGCGGCAATTTCCTTTTTCAGAAAATCATTGCGGCCAACCTGGTCTTCAATGGCATTGCCGATCAACGAATATCCGGCAAAGACAATGAGCGCACCCAGTGCGGCTACCAGCCCGCCGAGAACGAAAAACTGCTCCCGTCGTGCTTTTTTTGCCGCTTCGCGATGCGGCAGGAGGTTGATACGAATCATGATGGATCGAACCTCCGCAAAGCCAGGCCGCAAGCCACCATCAGGGATGACGAATCGGCGAGAAGACTTCTCGCCTTGACCCGGTCGGAGAGGACCATGTTGGCGAAGGGATTGGCGATCAGGGTATTGACCTGTGTGCGCGTTGCCACCACCTCGTCAATGCCCGGAATAACCGCGCAACCGCCTGCCAGAATGATGTGGTCAACCTGGTTGAATTGTGTCGAAGTGAAGAAGAACTGCAGCGCTCGCGATACCTCAAGTGCCAGATTTTCCATGAAGGGATTGAGTAACTCCGCCTCGTATCCCTCCGGCAGGTTGCCGGCACGTTTCGCTGTCTCAGCATCTTCATAATTCATGCCGTAGTGGCGTGAAATATCCTGCGTCAACTGGGCGCCACCAAAAGCCTGTTCGCGTGCATACACCTGCTGCCCATTGCGCAGCACGGTGAGATTCATGACATTAGCCCCGGCATCGATCAGTGCGACCACCTGATTCTTTCCGGACTCCTGCAACTGACGCTCGATCAATTCGTAGGCGGAGAGCGTTGCCAGCGATTCGACATCAACAACGACCGCCTTCAATCCGGCGGCATCGGCAACCGCCACGCGATCCTCGACCCGCTCCTTTTTGGAAGCCGCAATCAGAACCTCCAGTTCATCAGGCAGCGCTGGCGCCGGCCCGATCACCTGATAGTCGAGATTCACCTCGTCGATAGCAAAGGGGATGTATTGATTGGCCTCGGCCTCGACCTGGGCCTCCAGTTCGTCATCACGCAAACCGGCCGGAACGATGATTTTCTTGGTAATCACCGCCGAACCCGGCAGTGCCATCGCGACGTTGCGTGTCGAGGTGCCCAGGCGCTTCCAAGCTCGCCTGACACAATCGACCACACCTTCAAGATTGGCAATATTGCCATCGGATACCGCATCTTTGGGCAACACCTCTATGGTGTAGCGCTCGACGCGATAGCCATCCTTTCCGTTGGCGGCCAACTCGACCATCTTGACAGCGGATGAACTGATGTCCAGCCCGAGCAAGGGACGCGCCTTGGGATTAAACAACGCGGAGATATCGAAGCCCACCAGACCCCCAAAAGTCCTTACGGAATGCGAAGTTAGCAAAACAACCAATAATTCACTTCAGATGCTAGCAACAACTATAGGGTGTGTAAAGCACTTTCACGGCCACTGTGGGCCTCGGCGTATAATTCGCGCCACCCCCTATCGAGCGGAATTTTTCCCATCTTGACTACCCCGCCCCCAGCCCTGCGCCTCGTCCTCTATCCTGTACTTATTCTGCTCGGCCTGATCGCGATGGGTGTTGCCATCGCCCTGATTGTTCTCGTCCTGGCCTACCCCAAGTTGCCCTCACTGGAAGTCCTGACGGACTATCGGCCGAAGGTTCCGTTGCGAATATACACCGCCGACGGACACCTGATTGGCGAATTCGGTGAGGAGCGGCGGGCCGTCGTTGCCATTGGCGACGTACCGGTTCTGATGAAGCAGGCGATCCTGGCCGCCGAGGATGACCGTTTTTACGAACATGGTGGCGTCGATTACATCGGTATCCTGCGCGCAGCTGGCGCCAACGTGATCGGTGGCGGCAAGCGCCAGGGGGCGTCGACGATTACCCAGCAGGTCGCCCGCAACTTTTTCCTGACCGGGGAGAAGACCTACACACGCAAGCTCTACGAGGCGCTGCTGTCGTTCAAGATTGAAAACAACCTGTCGAAGGATCAGATTTTCGAGTTGTACATCAACCAGATCTTCCTCGGTCAGCGTGCTTACGGTTTCGCCGCCGCCGCCCAGATTTATTTTGGCAAACCGCTTAAGGATATTTCCATTGCCGAGGCAGCCATGCTGGCCGGTCTGCCCAAGGCCCCCTCGGCGTTCAACCCGGTCGTCAATCCCAAACGGGCCCGCATTCGCCAGCAATACGTCCTGAGGCGCATGCTGGAATTGGGGCACATTACGCCAGTTCAGCACGAAGCGGCGACCAAGGAACCGCTGGTCATCAAGCGCGAGCTGGCCGAATTTGCTGTCCGCGCCGAATTTGCCGCCGAAATGGCGCGCCAGATTGCCGCCGAGCAATTTCCCGAAGACGTCTATTCGAGCGGCATGAAGGTTTACACCACGCTATTGAAGGCCGACCAGGAAGCCGCCTACAACGCCCTGCGCAAAGGGGTCCTGGATTACGACCGTCGCCATGGCTATCGTGGCGCGGAAGCCTTCATCGACACCAAGGAATTCGACTCGGACCAGGACGAGGCAATGGATGAGGCCTTGCATGAGATCGCTGATGCCGGTGACCTGATTCCGGCCCTCGTCCTTGCTGCCGACAATAAGCAGATCAAGGCCTATCGCAAGGGCGGCGAGATGGTCACCCTCAGCGGCGACGCCCTGAAATTCGCCGCCCGCATGCTGGACGACAGCGCCCCTCCCGGCAAACGCCTGCGCCGCGGCGCCATCATCCGTCTGCTCAAGGACGACAAGGGCAGCTGGCAGATCAGACAGTTGCCGGAGGTCGAATCGGCATTTGTCTCCCTGGCACCGCAGGATGGTGCCATTCGCGCCCTGATTGGTGGCTTCGATTTCAACCGCAACAAATTCAATCATGTAACCCAGGCCTGGCGTCAGCCCGGCTCCAGCTTCAAGCCGTTCATTTACTCGGCCGCGCTGGAGAAGGGCTATGGGCCGGGCAGTGTCATCGAGGACTCGCCCATCGTGATTCCGGCCAGTGAAACGGGATCACAGGCCTGGGAGCCGCGCAATTACGATGGCAAATACGAAGGGCCCATGAAGATGCGGACAGCCCTGGCCAAGTCCAGGAACATGGTCTCGATCCGCCTGCTGCAATCGATCGACACGCACTATGCCCAGGACTACGCCGGGCGCTTCGGTTTCGACCCGGCCCGTCATCCGCCGTACCTGACCATGGCCCTGGGTGCCGGCTCGGTAACCCCATGGCAAATGGTGACCGCCTACGCGGTTTTCGCCAATGGCGGCTATAAGGTCAATCCTTACATCGTCCGCGAAATCCGCGACAACAATGACCAGTTGCTGGCCCGTTCGGCGGAAATCCGGGCCGGCGACGAGACGCTGCGCGTCATTGATCCGCGCAACGCCTTCATGATGGACCTGATGCTGCGTGACGTGACCATTTACGGCACCGCTGCCCGCGCCTCAAGCATACTGAAACGGCAGGACCTTGCCGGCAAGACCGGCACCACCAATGAATATGTGGACGCCTGGTTCTGTGGCTATCAGATGACGGTGGCCGGTTGCGCCTGGGTAGGTTTCGACCAGCCACGCAAGCTCGGCAACAACGAAACCGGGGGAACGGCGGCGCTGCCCATCTGGATCGGTTACATGAGTCGGGCACTCAAGGACGTACCAGTGCAGTTGCCGACAGCACCGAGTGGTCTGGTCGCCTATGGTGAAGGCCGCGACCGCAACTATGTCTACACCGAGAACATGGGCAAGATACCGGCGCCGGTTGAACCCCCGGAGCTACCGCCGCAACTGGACCCGAATTTGCCGCCCACCTTCTGATCAGCCCAGCCGAACAGCCTCACCAGCTTGCTGAGTGGCCAGTTGCGACAGCTTTGCCATGAGCTCGGCGCCATCACGAGTATCGAGCCAGTTGTTGCCATCCCAGCGAAAATGGAAGCCGCCGGCACGGGCGGCAACCCAGACTTCCCGCGCCACGGCATGGCGATTGACGATGATCTTGCTGCCATCGGAGAACTCGATTTCCAGCACGCCACCGGCGGCCAGCTCGAAATCGATATCGGCCGCAACCGCCTCCAGGGCAGCCTCGATTCTAGCCATCACCGCATCGGCCAGGCCGCTGAATTCCTTGTCATCCATCGTGTTACCATCCCGCTCTTCTTTGCCAGCGCCCCGAAAATGTCCAGAATCGCTGCCCTGATGATCGTCCTGAGCCTTGCTGCCTGCGGCATGAAAGGCTCCCTCGAACTGCCGCCCGGTCCGGCGCCGGAACCGCTGCTCGGCAGCGGCAAGACGACAGCACCTGATGTTAGCACGCCCTCAAGTAGCAAAAACCAATGACCTCCTTTGCCCTGAAAGACGGCGTCCTGCACGCCGAAGCCGTTGCCCTGCCGGCAATTGCCGAGCAATTCGGCACGCCGGCCTATGTCTACTCCCGCTCGGCACTGGAAGCCGCGTTGCGCGAATTCCATGACGTCCTGGGCGCCCATCCGGCCGGCGGCGATGCGCTGGTCTGCTATGCCGTCAAGGCCAACTCCAATCTCGCCATCCTGAATCTGTTCGCCCGCCTCGGCGCCGGTTTCGACATCGTTTCCGGTGGCGAACTGCAGCGCGTGCTGGCGGCTGGTGCCGACCCGCAGAAGGTCGTGTTTTCCGGCGTCGGCAAGACAGCAGCGGAAATGAAACTGGCACTGGAGGCCGGCATCTTCTGCTTCAATATCGAATCGATCCCGGAACTGGAGCGCCTCAACGAAGTTGCCGGCCAGTTGGGCAAGACGGCGCCGATCAGCCTGCGCGTCAATCCCAACGTCGATCCGAAGACGCACCCTTATATCTCGACCGGCCTCAAGGCCGCCAAGTTCGGCGTTGCTTACGACGACGCGCTGGCCCTGTACCGCAGCGCCGCGGCGCTGCCGCATATCGCGGTGGCCGGCATCGACTGCCACATTGGCTCACAATTGCTCGACCCCTCGCCCTTCGTCGAAGCGCTGGAGCGCATTCTGGTGCTGGTCGACCAGTTGGCCGCCGAAGGCATCCGCATTCATCACCTCGACCTCGGCGGCGGCCTCGGCATCAAGTATCGTGACGACCAGGTGCAGCCGACCGTCGCCGCCTACCTGACGCCACTGCTCGACAAGCTGGCCGGTCGCGGCCTGCAGGTGGTGCTCGAACCGGGCCGCCGACTGGTCGGCAATGCCGGCCTGCTGCTGACCCGCGTCGAGTTCCTCAAGCATGGCGAGGCCAAGGATTTCGCCATCATCGACGCGGCCATGAACGACCTGATGCGCCCGGCACTGTACGAAGCCTGGCACGACATCCTGCCGGTCACCCCGCGCGCCGGCGAAGCCCGCGAGTACGACGTGGTCGGCCCGGTCTGCGAAACCGGCGATTTCCTCGGCCAGGCGCGGCCGCTGAACATCGCCGCTGGCGATCTGCTGGCGGTGATGTCGGCTGGCGCCTATGGCATGGCCATGGCTTCCAATTACAACACCCGGCCACGGGCGGTCGAAGTGATGGTCGATGGTGACCAGGTGCATCTGATCCGCCAGCGCGAAACCATCGAACAGTTGTACGCCGGCGAGCGACTGCTGCCGTAATGCGCATCGACAAGTGGCTGTGGGTGGCGCGCTTCTTCAAGACGCGCAGCCTGGCCAGCGATGCGGTGAGCGGCGGCAAGATCCGGCTCAACGGCACGCCGCCCAAGCCCGCCCGGGAAGTCAAAGTCGGCGATCGCCTGGAGATCGTCACCAGCGAAGTGCGCTGGGAAATCGTGGTGCAAGCCCTGGCTGACCAGCGCCGTCCGGCGCCGGAAGCCCGCCTGCTCTATGAAGAAACGGCCGAGAGTTGTGCCGCCCGCGAAGCCGAGCAACTGCGCCGCAAAGTGCAGCAGGAACCAGCCGCCGAGATTCACGGCCGACCGACCAAACGCGACCGGCGCGCACTCGGCCGCTTCAGCGGCTCATAGCACCAGAGCCAGGGCCAGCGGCAGGAAGAGCAGCGCAGCCAGGTTGCCGATCAGCACGATCGAAGCCACCCGCTGCGGCTCCTGCTTGTAGCGCTCGGCAAAGAGGAAATTGAGCACGGCCGGCGGCAGCGCACCGAACACCAACAGCATCGCCGCATCGCGCCCTTCCAGGCCGAGCAGCAGAACGACGCCCCAGGCGATGGCCATGCCGGCCAGCGGGCGCAGGATGGCACTGCCGACCGCCAGCTTCCATTCGCCGAAACTGACGTCGGTCATGCGCACGCCGAGCGAGAACAGCAGCAGCGGCACCGAGACATCGCCGAGCATCTTGATGGCGATCACTGCCGGCTGCCAGACGGGAATTTTCAGCACGGCGACGGCCAAGCCGGCGATGGCGGCAAAGACCACCGGAATGCGCCATAGACTGAGGATGCGCGTGGTCGGGTCGAGCAGCTTGGCGCCGAAGGAGAAATGCAGCGTATTCTCGACCATGAACAGGATCACCGCCGCCGGCAGCGCCGCCTCGCCCCAGGCCAGCACGGCCAGCGGCAGGCCAATGTTGCCGGAGTTGTTGAACAGCATTGGCGGCACCAGGGTTTTCGGCTGGACGCCGCACAGTCTGGCGATCGGCCAGGCGAGCAGGCCGCAGGTGGCAAGGACCAGGAAACCGCCGAGGGCCAGCGGCGCATAGGCGGTGAGGTCGAAGGATTTGCCGGCCATCGCCGCAAAGACCAGGGCCGGCACGAAGACATCCATGTTCAGCCGGTTGGCGACGGCCATCTCCGGCTTGTGCTTGCGGGCATAGAAGAAGCCGGCGGCGACGATGCCGAAGATCGGAAAAAGGATGGCCAGCAGGCGGAAGCTCAGGCTCTGTTCGTCCACGCAGACGGCCTCAGAAAAGAAGGGATGTGCGGATTGTGCGGGTGGCCGAAGCCCCCGCACAGTAGGGATTGCCCCTAGCGACTAGAGAACGTAGCGCGACAGGTCTTCATCGCCAGCGATTTCGCCGAGCTTGGCATTGACGTAGGCAGTATCGACGACGATCTGTTCGAGCCCGACCTTGCCGGCCTCGAAGGAAACTTCCTCGAGCAGCTTTTCCATGACCGTGTGCAGCCGGCGCGCGCCGATGTTCTCGGTCTTTTCGTTCACCTGGAAGGCGATCTCGGCCATCCGGCGGATGCCATCGTCGGCGAATTCGACGCTGACCCCCTCGGTCGCCAGCAGCGCCTGATACTGCTTGGTCAGGCAGGCGTCGGTCTGGGTCAGGATGCATTCGAAATCGGCTACCGACAGCGAATCGAGCTCGACGCGGATGGGAAAACGCCCCTGCAATTCGGGAATCANNCGATGAACAGGATGTGATCGGTCTTGATCATGCCGTACTTGGTGGACACCGTGGTCCCCTCGACTAGCGGCAGCAGGTCGCGCTGGACGCCCTGGCGGGAGACGTCGGCGCCCTGCATCTCGGAACGGCTGGCGATCTTGTCCAGTTCGTCGAGGAAGACGATGCCGTTCTGCTCGACGGCCTTGACCGCTTCCAGCTTGACCTCCTCGTCATTGACCAGCTTGGCCGCTTCCTCGTCGGTCAGCAGCTTCAGGGCCTCCTTGATCTTCAGCTTGCGCGATTTCTTCTTGCCGCCGCCGATGTTCTGGAACATGCCCTGGATCTGCTGGGTCAGTTCCTCCATGCCCGGCGGCGCAAAAATCTCGGCCTGCATCGACGGCGCGGCGACCTCGATGTCGATTTCCTTGTCGTCGAGCTCGCCCTCGC
>DDWF01000139.1 GCA_002345845.1 Betaproteobacteria bacterium UBA2293
AAATGTAGCCGGCGCCCATGGCTTCGAGAATGCCGACCAGCAGGCCGCCAACGACAGCACCGAGGCCGTTGCCGAGTCCGCCGACGACGGCGGCGACGAAGCCTTTGAGGCCGAGCATGATGCCGACATCGTAGGAAGTCAGCGTGATTGGGGTGACCAGGATGCCGCCTAGCGCGCCAAGCGCCGCCGACATGGCAAAACTCATGAACAGCACCCAACCAGTGTTGATGCCGACCAACTCAGCCGCCGTGCGATTGAACGAGGTGGCCAGCATGGCCTTGCCCTGCAGCGTGCGGCTGAAGAAGTACCACAGCGCGATGACCACCAGCGCGGTGACGCCGAGCACCCACAGGCTCTGCGGCAGCAGCGTGGCGCCGAGGATGTGGATCGGTTCGTCGCCGGAGAAGGCCGGCAGGCTGTGGGTATTCTTGCCGAGCCAGACTTGGACCAGGCCGCGGATGACCAGCGAGGCACCGATGGTGATGATGATCAGGGTCACCGTCTCGGCGCCCTTGACCGGCTCGATGGCCAGCTTCTCGACCAGTACGCCGATGATCGCCGGGACGACGATGGCCAGCACCAGCGCGACCGGCAGCGGCAGGCCGGACATGGTGAAGAACACCGCCAGCATGCCGCCGAGCATGATGAATTCACCCTGGGCGAAGTTGATGACGTTGCTGGCGTTGTAGATCAGCGTGAAGCCGAGCGCCGCCAGCGCATAAGTGGCGCCGACAGTGAGCCCGGAAAACAGGAATTGCAGGAATTCGGCCAGCATCAGTAGCCCTCCCGCAGGCCGGGCGCGGCCCGGCCGAAGTCTCTCGCTCTGTGGTTCATGTCGTCTCCTGTTGTTGTCAGCCGGTGGTCGCCGGATGGGTCAATTCTTTTCTGTGAAATGGATTCTGAAATACAGAACTCATTGTGTCAAGAGAAATGATACAAACAATCCAATCTGATCAAAATTTTGTATCGAATGATAATTGACTGATTCCCCTGCGATTTTGCCCCCTGCAAAAGGAAAAACCCGCCCTGCGGCGGGTTGCTGGGCGGCCATCTCCGGCTTCAGACAGGCGCCGGAAGATGCCCGAGTCGCATCGACAAGTCGCCTGCCGCCTGTTTCAGGGCAGTAACCACCGGCCCCTGTGGATCGAGATCGAACATGCCGGTAACGCCGACCACCAGCATGGCCAGCGTGATCTCGTTCTTGAAATTGAACACCGGCGCCGCCAGCGCCTCGACGCCAGCCACCGAGTGGTAACCGGAGACGGCGGCATAGCCGTCGGCGCGCACCTTGGCCAGCATTGCTTCGATCGCTGCCCGCGACTGCAGTTCCGGTCGCAACTTGCCCTCCTTCAGGCCGCGTTCGATCAGGCGGTTACTGGTTTCCTTCGGCAACCAGGCAGTAAATACACGGCCACTGGCCGAATTCAGCGGATCAAGCGCCGTCCCGGTGACGACATTGACGGTGATCGGCCGCCGCGGCCGCTCCCAGCGCACGATCACCGGCCCGCCGTCACCCCACACGGACAGTGCGGTCGTCTCGTTGATCTGGTCGCGCAGTTCGGCAATGGCCGAGAGACCGAGACGGATACGGTCCAGACGATCGATGGCGACCAGACCAATATTGAGGGCGAATGGCCCGATGTCGTAGCGCGAAGTCATCGGATCCTGCTCGACCAGCCCGGCGCGAATCAGGCTGACCAGATAGCGGTGCGCCTTCGAGGCCGGCATGTCAGCTGCCGCCGCGATGTCCTTCAACATCATCGAGCGCTGCCCCCCGACCATCGCCCGCAGAATGCCCATGCCGATTTCCAGCGACTGGACCCCGTGTTTCCCTTCACCCGACCGGCTTTCCGGTTCTTCGCTCATGTTGCCCCCTGAAATTCCATATGTCGAAACGACTTTTATTTTATAGAATCGAGAACCGTTTTGTCTGGAGCATTTTCGTGACCCCTCTGCGTGTCTATGCCATCGATGGCATCGTCCCGGTGGTCGATCCGACCGCCTACGTCCATCCCAGCGCCGTCCTCATCGGCGACGTCATCGTCGGCCCCGACTGCTACGTCGGCCCCTGCGCCAGCCTGCGCGGCGACTTCGGCCGGCTGATCCTGGAGCGCGGCGCCAATCTGCAGGACACCTGCGTCATGCACGGCTTTCCCGGCACCGACACCGTCGTCGAGGAAGACGGCCACATCGGTCACGGCGCCGTGCTGCACGGCTGCCGGGTGAAGAAGAATGCGCTGGTCGGCATGAACGCGGTGATCATGGACAACGCCATCATTGGCGAATCCGCCATCGTCGCCGCCAGCGCCTTCGTCAAGGCCGGCGTCGAAATCCCTGCCCGCAGCCTGGCCGCCGGTATGCCGGCCAAGGTCATCCGTGAGTTGTCCGACGAGGAGATCGCCTGGAAATCGGAAGGCACCGCCACCTATCAGGATCTGACCCGGCGCTGCCTGGCGACGATGGTCGAATGCGACCCGCTGACCGCCATCGAGGCCGACCGCCCGCGCATCCACATGCCGGACGTGATTCCGCTGGTGGAAATGAAGAAGCGCGGCGGCTGAAAGGAAGCGCGCCACAAAAATACCGACGCGCGCCACTTGAAGTGGCGCAATTCGCCGCGATCGCCCGAGGCCACCGGCGCCGTGCATTGACGAAGGCATTACCGCGGGCCACACTCGGCCTCCCCAACTTCGCCCCCTCTGCTCACACGTGGACACCGCCTTGTTCCTCAAGGGCCTGCTCGGCAACCTGCTGTTGCCGCCGACCAATGGCCTGCTGCTGCTCATCCTGGCCGCCCTCTTCCATCGGCGACGCGTGGGCTTCGCGCTGGCGCTGCTCGGTGGCGGCTTGCTGCTGGCGCAGAGCCTGCCGCCGGTCGCCGGCTGGCTGAACGACACTCTGGAAGAGCGGGCCGGGCCAGTGCTGACCGATACGCGGGGCGCCGGTGCCATCGTCGTGCTGGGCAGCGGGCTGAATATCGACGCGCCGGAATACGGCGGCGATACGGTCACCGACCGCAGCCTGGTCCGCGCCCGCTACGGAGCCGTCGTCGCCCGGCGTTCCGGCCTGCCGGTGCTGGTTTCCGGCGGCCAGCCGCGCAATGCCAGCCGCTCGGAGGCCGACGTCATCGCTGATCTGCTGGAAAAGGAATTCGGTGTTCCGGTGCGCTGGCGCGAGGGAGACTCGCTCGATACCGCCGACAACGCCCGATTTTCGGCGCTCATGCTGCACGGCCAAGGCATCCGCAAGATCGTCCTGGTCACCCAGGCCTTCCACATGCCGCGGGCGCGGCGGCTGTTCGAGGCGGCGGGCTTCGAAGTCATCCCGGCGCCGACCGAACTGTCGAGCCGTCGCCAACAACCCCGCAACCTGCTCGACTGGCTGCCACGCACCCGGGCCATGCAGGATTCCTACTACGCCCTGCACGAATGGCTGGGACTGCTGTGGACGGAAATAACGCTAGTCCGGCGCGAAGGCTAGGCGGGAACTTTGAATGCGGCGGACCGTCTACCCGACGCCGGTCCGTCAGCCGCCCCCATATGAAGGAGGGACATCATGAAAACCCGTCATCTGCTCGGTGCCGCGCTGCTCATTCTGGCCAGCGCCTCCGGCGCTAGCGAACTGCCCGCAGAAATCAGCGGCCGTTGGTCTTGGAAGGAAAAAGGCCTCAATCAGACCTTCGCTCTGGAAGGCATCCGGCGTATCGATGCCGTATCGTTCTCGGCGAACCTGACTTGGTGGACCATCAATCCGCGCTGTGCCATCCGCGACGTGCCGATCAGCGGCCGCATCGACGAAAACGGGCTGTCATTCGACGCCAAGACCGCCTGCGACGTGACCTTTACCGCCGAACTGCAGCGAGCCGGTGACGGCTGGCAAGGGAAAGCCACGACCACGAGCGGCGACCGTGTCGTCATCGAGATAACTGCGAAATAACGGACGCAGCCTATTGCCGCCGGTCTTCGCACACACTGTGCGCTACAGCAACATCACGGCCAACGGATCATCCTGCGGAAAGCGCTCAGCGTAGGCCGGATCCAGCGGCGGATTGCTGCCGTCCGCCAGCGTCAGGAAGTGATCCAGGTGGCGCTCCGAGGCCGGCACCAGCCGACGATAGATTTCCTTGCAGAGAAGGCGCGCCTTCTGCCCCGGCCAGTCGGTGGGCAGCAGGACGTCCGGCAGTTCCGGGTCGCGCAGCAGCAGGCGGCGGTAATCGTGGATGAGCAGGGTGCGCACGAGGAAGGCTTCCTCGTCGCCGACTTCCGCCTGGCGGTCGCCGCGCACCTCGGCCAGGATGGGCTGATAGGTGGCGACAAAACCGGCGTAAGCCTCGCCGAGTTCCTCCAGATTCCAGGCGCGGCTGACCAGATCGGCGTCATTGGCCGACAGGCCGGAGCGCGAATCGGCGGCGAGCAGCGGCATCAGGCGTTCGAGATGGGCAGCCAGGCCTTCGGCAACGAGGGCGTCGAAAGCTGCCGTCAGGTCGGCCGAGGGGTGCACGAAACAATCGGCACCAAGGACGCCGAAGCCCTGCCAGAAGAGGGCGCGACGCAAGGCCTCGCGCTCCTTCGGATCAAAATCGCCGACGGCCAGGATCAGGCGCCAGCGCCGGTCCCACAGCGGCGCGTGGGAAGCGTAGATGTGCCGCGAGGCTTCCTCGAAGCGGCGGCGCCCGGAGTTGGTCAGCGTATAGTCGGCACGCCGGCCGACGGTTTCGGTGCGCAGCCATTCTTCCTTGGCCAGGCGGAAAACCGAGGTGCGGATCAGGCGTTCGTTGAGTTCCAGCGGTTCGAGCAGGCGGATCAGGCTGCCCAGCCAGACACGACCGCCGCGCGGCAGGATGGCATCGCCGAAGACGGAGATGATGAGCGAACCCGCCTGGACGCGGCGTTGTTGCCGGAAATCGTCGAGGCGGGTCTGAATGGGCTGGATCACGTGAGCATGCGCAACGGGGAATCCGCGCATGTTAGCCGCTCCGCCCGGTGCTGAACAGGGCGCAGCGGCGATCTTCATGCTGGCAGCAGGTGATCGGCGTCGGCGGTGACCGGCTGTTGCTGGGCGAAGAAGCCTTCGGTATGGATCAGCTCATCCTTGGCGCCAAGCGCCTTGACCGTGGCAACGCAGGTCTCGACGAACTCCGGGCTGCCGGCGGCGAAGATGGTGTGCTTCGACAGGTCGGGGAACAGCTTCGGCAGCACCGCGTCGATGCGACCGGCGAGATAGCCTTCGGCCTGTTCGCGGGTGAGCGTGATCTTGTAGTCGAAATTGCGGTGCTTGGTGCGCCACCAGGCCATCATGCCCTGGCTGTAGACATCGTCCCTGGCACGCGCCGAGAAGACCATCGTCACCGGTTTCTTGAAGCCACGGCGCAGCGCCGCTTCGGCCAGCGCCAGGATCGGGGCCAGGCCGGTGCCGGCGGCGAGGCACAGCACCGGCGTATCGACCGAGGGGTCGCCGATGAAGGTGCCGTAGGCGCCGGAAATCTTGACGTTGTCGCCGATTGCCAGCGTGTCGTGGATCCAGTTGCTGGTCTTGCCATCATCCTGGCGGGCGATCTGCAGCACCAGCTCGCCGTCCGGGCGCGGGGCGTTGGAAATCGAGTAGGCGCGGGCCGGGATGTCGGCGCGCGGATTGCCGACGGTGACGTACTGGCCGGGCCAGTAACGGATCGGCTGGCCGACCGGGCGCAGGCGCAGTTCGACGACGCGGGCGGCGATGGCGCGCTTGTCGGTGACGACGAACAGCGCATCCTCGCGCGGCGGGAACAGTTTCGGCCGGGCATCGAGGGTGCCCCATTCGATGACCAGCTCTTCGGAAATCGGCTTGGCCATGCACATCAGGCCGTAGCCCTGCTTGCGCTCCTCCTGCGACAGCGCCATGTCGAGCACCATGCCCTGGTCGAACTGGCCTTGCGTGACCTTGACCTTGCATTCGCCGCAGGCGCCGGCGCGGCAGTTGTTGGGCAGCGCGTAGCCGGCCTTTTCCAGCGCCATCAAAACCGTGTCGCCGTAGTTGCAATCGACCGACTTGCCCGAGGGCTGCATCACGATACGAGCCATTTTTTCATCCTTGTTGGTTGCGTCTCTCTGTCGCGGCAAGGCCGGCGCCCTCTGCGGAACGCCGGCCGGCAGCTATTTATGTACAGCTACAGCTTAGAAGACCGGAATGATGTCTTCCATGTCGATTTCCGACACTTCCTGGCCGGTGATGCCAACTTCCGGAATCGCCGGGAACGGGATGTTGTAGCGGTCGAGCACGCCCTTCAGGTTGATCATCGCGTTCTTCCAGTTTTCCAGCTTGGCTTCGTAGCTGGGGATGCCGAAACCGGCGCCACGGGCGACTTCCTCGGCTTCACGCTGGTTGGCGATGAAGTCGGCCGGCAGGTCCCAGAATTCCATCGGCGGCTCGAACAGCACGGCCGACAGGAACAGGTAGCCAGCGCGGATCTGCTTGGTGACGATGGCCTTGGTCTCGTCCTTGAGGCCCGGGTAATCGCGTTCCATGACCGCCATGCAGATGGCCATGTGACGGCCTTCGTCGCGGCCGATGTTCTTGAAGCCTTCCTTGAACACGGCTTCACGGGAATTCTCGTACATCTGCTTGAAGATGGTCGCGGCAGCGATTTCGCCCATCAGGAAGGAGCTGAACAGCACCGCCAGGTCGTACTTGGGTACCGCCTGCTTGTAGCCGGTCCAGTAGCGGCCGCCGTTGAAGTACAGCCAGGCGACGTTCTTCTGCAGGCGCTTGCCGAGTTCGGTCTTCGGCACGTAGGTCAGCGGATCGGGATGGTTGAGCAGCTTGGTGATGGCCAGGCCGCACATGATTTCGTGGTTCTGCTCGTCGCGAGTGACGGAGAAGAAGCACTTGCGCACCGGATCTTCCTCATGCACTTCGTAGGTCTTGATCAGGGCTTCGGCGAACACCGGCGGCGCCGAGGCGTCAAACACCGACAGCAGGCTCCACCAGTAAGCGATCGATTCGCGCTCTTCCCAGGAGTAGCTGTCTACATCCAGCGTGTCCCAGGGCAACTTTTCCGGATCCCAGTTCTCGCGCAGGGAGGCTTCCCAGACTTCCTGCAGCTTCTTGGTCTTGCTGTTCCAGGACAGCGGATAGATGTTCGGCTGCGGGGTCGCCGGCGGGAATTCCATCTTGTCTGCAAAACGTTCCTTATTGCTTGCCATGTCTCACTCCTTGTTCAAATCGTAGGGTCGGGGTCAACCCGGATCAGGTTGCCGTGGATGAATCATGTTACATACGAGTGCGCTATGTCAACTATTTTTGTATCGCTTTTAAAGTTAATCGGACCGGGAACTTTTTGATCCATGCGTAAACGAACCGAAAGTGCGTGACTTATCGGAAACAGTTTTATTGTTTTTATTTGTTTTTTTTGTGCGACGCAGAACAACTTCTGCAATTTAAAACTTCACAACGACACATCACATCTGATACATTAATTGAACACAAGCAGCCATTATTGGTAACGAATCAATAGGAGACGGGCATCCAGGCCCGCCTGAAGACGACGGAACACCGTCCCCATCGGAGGAAAAACCCATGACCCACCCCTTGTTCGACAAGCACCGCGCCCTGCTCGAAGGCGCCGTTAACGCCATTCACACCCGTGGCTACTGGTCGGCCTTCAATGAAATGCCGAGCCCCAAGGTCTATGGCGAAACCGCGCCCGTGGATGGCAAGGTGGCTTACGAGAGCCACCTTGGCCGGCAGTTCGCCCTCGAGCAGCCAGGCCAGACCGGCTGGGCCGGCGGCGAACAGTCGCCCTATGGCGTCGAACTGAATGTGCAGTACCCGGTTTGCGATATCGAAGCCCTGATCACCGCCGGCGAGAAAGCCATGAGCGGCTGGCAGGCCGCCGGCACCGACGGCCGCACCGGCATCTGCCTGGAAATCCTGACCCGTCTGAACCAGCAGAGCTTCGAGCTCGCCCACGCCGTGATGATGACCACCGGTCAGGGCTGGATGATGGCCTTCCAGGCTGGCGCCCCGCACGCCCAAGACCGTGGCCTGGAAGCCGTCGCCTACGCCTACCGCGAGCAGAAGTTCGTGCCGGCCGAAGCCACCTGGGAAAAGCCGCAGGGCAAGAACCCGCCGCTGGTCATGAAGAAGCACTTCGAACTGGTCGGCCGTGGTGTCGGCGTCGTCGTCGGCTGCGGCACCTTCCCGACCTGGAACACCTACCCCGGCCTGTTCGCCGCGCTGTCCACCGGCAACGCCGTCATCGTCAAGCCGCACAGCAACGCCATCCTGCCGGCCGCCATCACCGTCCGCACCATCCGCGCCGTACTGGCCGAGAACGGCATCGACCCCAATCTGGTCAGCCTGTGCGTCACCGACAAACGGGAAACCACGCAGAAGCTGGTCACCCACAAGGCCGTGAAGTCAGTGGACTTCACCGGCGGCAACGTCTTCGGCCAGTGGCTGATCAACAACTGCCGCCAGGCCCAGGTCTATGCCGAGTTGGCCGGCGTCAACAACATCGTCATCGACTCGACCGACAGCTACAAGAAGATGCTCGGCAACCTGGCCTTCACGCTGTCGCTGTACTCCGGCCAGATGTGCACCACCTCGCAGGCGATCCTGGTCCCGGCCGGCGGCATCGATACCGACGAAGGCCACAAGTCCTACGACGAGGTCTGTGCCGACCTCGCCCGTTCGGTCACCGGTTTCCTCAGCAAGCCGGAAGTCGCCCATGCCGTGCTCGGCGCCATCCAGTCGGCCGATACGCTGAAGCGCATCGAGGAAGCCGGCTCCGGCAAGCTGGGCACGGTCATCCTCGCCCCGAGCAAACTGGAAAGCCCGGACTTCCCCAAGGCCGAAGTGCGCACTCCGGTGCTGCTCACTTGTGACGCCGGTGACGAGGCCAAGTACATGGAAGAGCGTTTCGGCCCGATCAGCTTCATCGTCAAGGTCGCCGACACCGCCGCCGCCATCGCCTTGTCCGAGCGCATCATCAGCACCCACGGCGCGCTGACCGCCGGCGTGTACTCGACCAAGGCCGAAGTCATCGACGCGATGACCGCCGCCACCTGGCGTTCCAAGGTCGCGCTATCGATCAACCTGACCGGCGGCGTCTTCGTGAACCAGTCGGCGGCCTATTCCGACTACCACGGCACCGGCGGCAACCCGTCGGCCAATGCTTCGTACGCCGATTCGGCCTTCGTCGCCAACCGCTTCCGCGTGGTTCAGCGCCGCTACCACGTCTGAGGATCACGCATGAATTTCGAAAACATCAAGTTTGAAGTCGACGCCGGCATCGCCCGGCTGACGCTGAACCGCCCGGACAAGCTGAACAGCTTCACCGAGGACATGCACGCCGAGCTGCGCGTGGCGCTGGACAGCATCCAGAACGACAGCAAGGTCCGCGTGCTGGTGCTGACCGGCGCCGGCCGCGCTTTCTCGGCCGGCCAGGATCTGGCCGACCGCGCCATGCAGATGGTCGACGGCAAGATGCCGGACATCGGCAATGTCGTCGAACGCAACTACAAGCAGCTGGTGCTGCGCCTGCAGAACCTGCGCGTGCCGACCATCGCCGCCGTCAACGGCATCGCCGCCGGCGCCGGCGCCTCGGTGGCGCTGGCCTGCGACCTGGTCATCGCCGCCAAGTCGGCCTCCTTCCTGCAGGCCTTCTCCAAGATTGGCCTGATTCCGGATACCGGCGGCACCTGGTTCCTGCCGCAGCGCGTCGGCATGGCCCGCGCCATGGGCCTCGCCCTGCTGGCTGAGAAGCTGCCGGCCGAGAAGGCTGCCGAGTGGGGGCTGATCTGGGAATGCGTCGGCGACGACGACTTCCCGGCGCGCATCGACGCGCTGGCCAAGCAGTTGTCCACCGCCCCGACCAAGGCCCTGGTACGTACCCGCCAGGCCATGCACGCCGCCCCCGGCCACACGCTGGAACAGCAGCTGTCCTTTGAGGGCGGCATGATGCGCGAACTGGGCTGGAGCCCGGACTACGCCGAGGGCGTCAAAGCCTTCATGGAAAAGCGCGCCCCGAATTTCACCGGAGAGTGAAACCGTGAGTCACGCCCCCCTCCCCCAACAGACCGTCATCGCCGTCGTCGGCACCGGCGCCATGGGCGCCGGTATCGCCCAGATCGCCGCGGCCGCCGGCCATGTCGTCAAGCTGCTCGACAACCGCCCGGGCGCTGCCGAAAACGCCATCGCCGGTATCCGCGCCCAGTTCAACAAGCTGGCCGACAAGGGCAAGCTGACGCCGGAAGCGGCGCTGGCCGCCGGCACCCGCCTGGTCGCCGCGCAGCAGCTGGCCGACCTGGCCGACGCCGGCCTGGTCGTCGAAGCCATTGTCGAAAGCCTGGAAGCCAAGCAGAAGCTGTACGCCGACCTCGAAGCCATCGTTAGCGCCAACTGCATTTTCGGCACCAACACCTCGTCGATCTCGGTCACCGCCATCGGCGCCGCGCTGCAACGCCCCGAGCGCCTGGCCGGCCTGCATTTCTTCAACCCGGCGCCGCTGATGGCCCTGGTCGAGATCGTTTCCGGCTTGGCCACCGATGCGGCCGTCGCCGAGACGCTGTTCGCCACCGCCGCCGCCTGGGGCAAGACCCCGGTGCATGCCAAGTCGACGCCCGGCTTCATCGTCAATCGCGTCGCCCGCCCCTACTACGCCGAGGCCCTGCGCCTGGCCCAGGAAGGCGCCGCCGATTACGCCACCATCGACGCCGTCATGCGCGAGGCCGGCGGTTTCCGCATGGGGCCGTTCGAGCTGATGGACATGATCGGCCACGACGTCAATTTCGCCGTCACCAACTCGGTCTGGCGCGCCTTCTACAACGACCAGCGCTTTTTGCCCTCGCTGATCCAGCAGGAACTGGTCGATGCCGGGTTCTACGGCAAGAAGACCGGCCGCGGTTTCTACGATTACCGCGAAGGCGCCCTGCGCCCCGGCCCGCAGACCGAGGCGGCGCAGGCTCCGGCCGGCAAGATCACGCTGTTCGGCGAATCGGCCGCTGCCGAAGCCCTGGCCGAGCGCCTGGAAACCTGCAGCCTGTCGTTCTCCCGCGCCCCGGAAAGTAGTGACGGTCGCATCGCCGAGATCGGCCGCGCCGTGCTCGCCGTCACCGACGGGCGCAGCGCCACGCAGCGCGCTGCCGAGTCGGATATCGCCAACCTGGTGCTGATCGACCTGGCGCTCGACTACAGCAAGGCCAGCCGGCTGGCCGTCGCCGTCGCCGAGCAATGCGAACCGGCTGCCGCGGCCGCCGCCATCGGCCTGCTGCAGGCCGCCAGTTTCGCCATCTCCCGCTTCCTCGATGTACCCGGCCTGGCGGTGATGCGCACCGTCGCCATGCTCGCCAACGAGGCTGCCGACGCTGTGAACCAGGGTGTCTGCTCGGAAGCCGCCGCCGACCAGGCGATGCGCCTCGGCGTCAATTACCCGCAGGGCCCGCTGGCCTGGGCCGACCAGGCCGGCGTCGCCACCATCCGTACCGTACTCGCCAACCTCGGCGCCAGCTACGGCGAGGATCGTTACCGCATTTCCCCGCTGATCCAGCGGGCCGTCTTTGCTGCAAGGAAAATTCATGACTGAACACAAACTCTCCCCCGCCGAGGCGCAAGTCCTGGCCGATGCCACCGCCGAGGCGATGTGGTCGCGCGACCGCGCCGCCCAGGCGCTGGGCATCAAGATCGTCCGCGTCCAGCCGGGCGCCTCGCTGCTCACCATGGCGGTCCGCTCCGACATGGTCAACGGCCACCACATCTGCCACGGCGGCATGATCTTCAGCCTCGCCGACACCGCCTTCGCCTACGCCTGCAACAGCTACAACAAGAACACCGTCGCCTCGGCCTGCCACATCGATTTCCTGGCCCCGGCGAAGGAAGGCGAAATGCTTGAAGCCGAAGCCGTCGAACGCTCTGCCTCCGGCCGCACCGGCGTCTACGACATCACCGTCCGCGTCGGTGGCCGCACCATCGCCCTGTTCCGCGGCAAGAGCTACCGCATCAACGGCGAAGTCATCGCCGGTTTGCAACAAGCCGATCAACAGGCTGCCTAAGCCATAAACCTACAGAGGAGACAAACATGACCGTCAAGAAGCCCCTGCCCGGCGACCTCGAGCCGATCGAAACCGCCAGCCGCGACGAGATCTCGGCGCTGCAACTCGAACGCCTGAAGTGGTCGGTGCGCCACACCTACGACAACGTCGCCCCGTACCGCGCCAAGTGCGAGGCCAAGGGCGTGCATCCGGATGACCTCAAGACGCTGAGCGACCTGAGCAAATTCCCTTTCATGACCAAGCTCGACCTGCGCGACCACTACCCGTTCGGGCTGTTCGCCGTACCGCGCAACAAGCTGGCCCGTCTGCACGCCTCCAGCGGCACCACCGGCAAGTCGGTGGTCGTCGGCTACACCCAGAACGACATCAACAACTGGGCAACCGTCGTCGCCCGCTCGATCCGCGCTGCCGGCGGACGTCCCGGTGACATGGTCCATGTCGCCTACGGCTACGGCATGTTCACCGGCGGCCTCGGCGCCCATTACGGCGTTGAACGCGCCGGCTGCTGCGCGGTGCCGATGTCCGGCGGGCAGACCGAGAAGCAGGTCCAGCAGATCATGGACTTCAAGCCCGAGATCATCATGGTCACGCCCTCCTACTCTTTGGTCATCGCCGAGGAATTCGAGCGCCTGGGCATCAAGCCCGAGGAAATCTCGCTGAAGGTCGGCATCTTTGGCGCCGAGCCGTGGGGCGAAGGCATGCGCCACGAGATCGAGCGCAAGCTCGGCATCGATGCCATCGACATCTACGGCCTGACCGAAGTCATGGGCCCGGGCGTCGCCAGCGAATGCATCGAGACCAAGGATGGTCCGGTGATTTGGGAAGACCACTTCTACCCCGAGATCATCGATCCGGAAACCGGCGAAGTGCTGCCCGACGGCGAGGAAGGCGAACTGGTATTCACCTCGCTGACCAAGGAAGCCTTCCCGGTCATCCGCTACCGCACCCGCGACCTGACCCGCCTGCTGGCGCCGACCGCCCGTTCCTTCCGCCGCATCGGCAAGATCACCGGCCGCTCCGACGACATGCTGATCATCCGTGGCGTGAACGTCTTCCCGACCCAGATCGAGGAACAGATCCTGCGCGACCAGCGCCTGGCCGGCAATTACCAGGTCGTCGTCACCCGTGAGGGGCACATGGACAACCTGGAAGTGCGCTGCGAAGTCCAGCGCGAACTGTCCGGCAAGCTGTCGCCGAGCGACATCCAGCAGATCGGCAAGGAACTGCAGCACCGCATCAAGACCATCATCGGCGTGTCGACCAGGATCACGGTCATGGAATTCGACGCCATCCCGCGTACCCAGGTGGGCAAGGCCAAGCGCGTGCTCGACGAGCGCCCGAAGCAGGATTGAGGAAATGACCATGACTGAAGCTTTTATCTGCGACGCCATCCGCACCCCCATCGGCCGCTACGGCGGCACGCTGGCGGCCGTGCGCGCCGACGATCTCGGTGCCGTGCCGCTGAAGGCACTGATGGAACGCAACCCGCAGGTGGACTGGACGGCCGTCGAGGACATCATCTACGGCTGCGCCAACCAGGCCGGCGAGGACAACCGCAACGTCGCCCGCATGTCCGGCCTGCTCGCCGGCCTGCCGATCGAGGTGCCGGGCACCACGATCAACCGCCTGTGCGGCTCCGGCATGGATGCCATCGGCCTGGCTGCCCGTTCGATCAAGTCCGGCGAAACCGAACTGATGATCGCTGGCGGCGTCGAGAGCATGTCGCGCGCGCCGTTCGTCATGGCCAAGGCGGAATCCGCCTGGTCCCGCCAGGCGGCGATCTACGACACGACCATCGGCTGGCGCTTCCCCAACCCGCTGATGAAGAAGCTGTACGACACACATTCGATGCCGCAAACGGCCGACAACGTCGCCGAACAGTTCAGCATCAGCCGCGCCGACCAGGACGCCTTCGCCCTGCGCTCGCAGCAGCGCTGGGCCGCCGCCAACGCCGCCGGCCGCTTCACCGACGAGATCGTGCCGGTGGTCATCCCGAAGAAAAAGGGCGAGCCGCTGGTCTTCGATACCGACGAGCATCCGCGTCCGGAAACGACGCTGGAGATGCTGGCCAAGCTCAAGGGCGTCAATGGCCCGGAGCTGACGGTCACTGCCGGCAACGCCTCCGGCGTCAATGACGGTGCCTGCGCCCTGCTGCTCGCCTCGGAAAGTGCCGCCGGCCAGTACGGCCTGCAACCACTGGCCCGCGTCGTCGGCATGGCCACCGCCGGCGTGCTGCCGCGGATCATGGGTTTCGGCCCGGCCCCTGCCGTACGCAAGGTGCTGGCCAGGACCGGCCTGACGCTGGCCCAGATGGACGTCATCGAACTCAACGAAGCCTTCGCCGCCCAGGGCCTGGCAGTCCTGCGCGACCTCGGCCTCGGCGACGACGCCGCCCATGTCAATCCCAACGGCGGCGCCATCGCCATGGGCCACCCGCTCGGCATGAGCGGCGCCCGTCTGGTGACCACCGCTGCCTATGAACTCAAACGCCGTGGCGGCCGCTACGCGCTGTGCACCATGTGCATCGGCGTCGGCCAGGGCATCGCCATGGTCATCGAGCGTGTCTGATTAGTCATTAGCAACTACAACCCCCGGAGAAGACAAAACATGAAGCAAACCATCACGAAGCTCGTTGCCGGCACCGCCCTGGTGCTCGGCGCCTTTACCGTCCAGGCCGCCGAACCGATCAAGATCGGCTCGGTGCTGTCGGTCACCGGCCCGGCCGCCTTCCTCGGCGAACCGGAACTGAAGACGCTGCAGCTGTACGTCGACGACCTGAACAAGAAGGGCGGCGTCCTCGGCCGTCAATTGCAACTGGTGCATTACGACGACGGCAGCGATGCCGGCAAGGCCAACGGTTTCACCAAGCGCCTGATCGACGACGACAAGGTGGACCTCCTGATCGGCGGCACCACCACCGGCGCCACCATGTCGGCCGCGCCGCTGGTCGAGAAGGCTGGCATTCCGTTCATTTCCCTGGCCGGCGCCGTGGTCATCGTCGAGCCGGTCAAGAAGTGGATCTTCAAGACCCCGCACACCGACCGCATGGCTGCCGAGAAGGTCTTCGAGGACATGAAGAAGCGCGGCATCAGCAAGGTCGCCCTGCTCTCCGAGACCTCCGGCTTCGGCGGTTCCGGCAAGAAGGAAACCGAGCTGGTCGCCGGCAAGTACGGCATCACGCTGGTGGCCAACGAGACCTACGGTCCGAAAGACACCGACATGAGCCCGCAGCTGACCAAGATCAAGAATGCCGCCGGCGTCCAGGCCGTGTTCGTCTTCGGTCTCGGCCAGGGTCCGGCCATCGTCACCAAGAACTACAAGCAGCTGGGCATCACGCTGCCGCTGTACCAGTCGCACGGTGTCGCCTCCGATGAATTCCTGAAGCTGGCCGGCCCGGCTGCCGAAGGCGTGCGTCTGCCGTCGCCGTCGCAACTGATCGCCGACAAGCTGCCAGCCAACGATCCGCAGAAGGCCGTCGTTACTGCCTATAACGCAGCCTACAAGGCTGCCTACAAGACCGATGTGTCGACCTTCGGCGGCTATGCCTACGACGGCCTGATGCTGGCGGTCGATGCCATCAAGCGCGCCGGCTCCACCGACAAGGCCAAGGTTCGTGACGCCCTCGAAGCGACCAAGGGCTTCGTCGCCACCAGCGGCACCTTCAACATGTCGCCGACCGATCACATGGGTCTCGACCTGTCGGCCTTCCGCCTGCTCGAAGTCAAGAACGGCGACTGGAGCCTTGCCCAGTAAGCCGTCGGAGCAGCCCGCATAAATACAACAGGCCGGCACCGCCCCCGGTGCCGGCCAACCCCAGGAGAATTCCATGTATACGCAGTCTTTCAATGTCCCCGACGGTGGCGGCAAGACCGTCCCGCTGGCGCCGTCCAGCGAAGACCCGGCGCTGCAGGCCGCCTTCGATACGCGCATCGATGCCGACGGCCGCATCGAGCCGCAGGACTGGATGCCCGACGCCTACCGCAAGACCCTGGTGCGCCAGATCAGCCAGCACGCCCACAGCGAAATCGTCGGCATGCTGCCGGAAGGCAACTGGATTTCCCGCGCTCCGTCGCTCAAGCGCAAGGCGATCCTGATCGCCAAGGTCCAGGATGAGGGCGGCCACGGCCTCTACCTCTACTCCGCCGCTGAAACGCTGGGCACCAGCCGCGACCAGATGCTGGAAGGTCTGCACAGCGGCCGCGCCAAGTACAGCTCGATCTTCAATTACCCGACCCTGACCTGGGCCGACGTCGGCGTCATCGGCTGGCTGGTGGATGGCGCCGCGATCATGAACCAGGTGCCGCTGTGCCGCTGCTCTTACGGCCCCTATGCCCGGGCCATGGTGCGCGTCTGCAAGGAAGAATCCTTCCACCAGCGCCAGGGCTACGAAGCCCTGCTGGTGATGATGACCGGCACCGAGGAACAGAAGGCGATGGTCCAGGACGCGGTCAATCGCTGGTGGTGGAAGTGCCTGGCGATGTTCGGGCCGCCCGACGCCGACAGCCCGAACAGCGCGCAAGGCATGCGCTGGGGCATCAAACGCGTGTCCAACGACGAACTGCGGCAGAAATTCGTCGATGCCACCGTGCCGCAGGCCAAAGTACTCGGCGTCACGCTGCCCGATCCCGACCTCAAGTGGAACGAAGCACGCGGCCACCACGACTATGGCCAGATCGACTGGAACGAGTTCTGGGAAACGGTGAACGGCAACGGCCCGTGCAACAAGGAACGCCTGGCGACCCGCGTCAAGGCGCACAACGAAGGCCAGTGGGTGCGCGACGCCGCCCTCGCCTACGCGCAAAAACAGCAAGCTCGCAGCATCAAGGAGGCAGCATGACTACCGCATTGAAAGAATGGCCGCTCTGGGAAATTTTCGTCCGCAGCAAGCAGGGTCTCGAACACAAGCACTGCGGCAGCCTGCATGCCGCCGACGCCGCCCAAGCACTGGACATGGCGCGCGACGTCTACACCCGCCGCCAGGAAGGCGTCAGCATCTGGGTCGTCGAATCGAAGGCGATCACCGCCAGCAATCCCGATGAAAAGGGTGAGCTGTTCGACCCGGCCGCCGACAAGATCTACCGCCATCCGACCTTCTACGAGATCCCGGAAGAAGTGGGGCACATGTAATGAACGCCGCTCTCGATTACCTCCTCCACCTCGCCGACAACGCCCTGGTCCTCGGCCAGCGCAATGCCGAGTGGTGCGGCCACGGCCCGATCCTCGAGGAAGACATCGCGCTGTCCAACGTCAGCCTCGACCTGATCGGCCAGGCCCGCCTGCTCTACCAGTTGGCCGCCACGCTCAAGGGCGGCGACTGCACCGAGGACCAGCTGGCCTATTTCCGCGACACGCACGAGTTCCGCAACTACACGCTGGTCGAGCTGCCGCAGCACGGCCCACTGTCCGGCTACGCCCAGGCCAGCCCGGACTACGCGACCACCATCGTCCGCAACTTCCTCTACAGCGCGCTGATGGCTCTGCTCTGGGAAGCCCTGGAAAAATCGGCCAACGCCGACCTGGCGGCGATCGCCGGCAAGTCGCTGAAGGAAGTGCGCTACCACCTGCGCCATTCGCGCGACTGGCTGGTCCGCCTCGGCGACGGCACCGCGGATTCACACGCCCGCAGCCAGGCGGCGGTCGACCACCTGTTCCCCTACACCCAGGAATTCTGGGTGCAGAGTCCGGCCGAAGCGGCCGCCATCGAAGCCGGCATCGGCGTCGACATGGCCACGCTGCAGGCCGACTGGGACGCCATCGTCGATGCGGCGCTGGCCGAAGCGACGCTGCAGCGCCCGGCGCTCGGCGGCTACATCACCGAGGGCAAGAACGGCATCCACTCCGAGCACCTCGGCTTCCTGCTCGCCGAGATGCAGAGCCTGGCCCGCGCCCATCCGCACGGCAAGTGGTAAGGCGATGACCACCCACATCGAGGCCGCCTGGGCCGCGCTGGACGAACTGACCGACCCGGAAATCCCGGTCATTTCCCTGCGCGAGCTGGGCATCCTGCGCGACATCCGGCAGGCGGCGGACGGCCTGGAGGTGGTCATCACGCCGACCTACAGCGGCTGCCCGGCGATCAGCCAGATCGAGGACGACGTGCAGGCGACGCTGGCCCGCGCCGGCATCGCCGCCCGCGTCGTCACGCAACTGGCGCCGGCGTGGACCACCGACTGGATGAGCGAGGAAGGCAAGGCCAAGCTGCACGCCTACGGCATCGCCCCGCCGCACCAGACGCCGGCCGGCAGCAATGTCGTGCGCTTCATCGCCAAGCCGGCCCAGGCCGAGACCGTGCCCTGCCCGCATTGCGGCTCGACGCATACGGTCGAGTCCTCCCATTTCGGCTCGACGGCCTGCAAGGCGCTGTACAAGTGCCTGGATTGCCAGGAACCGTTCGACTACTTCAAGCCCTACTAGTGGCACAAAACAATACCGGAGCCCCCACCATGTCAGCCCTCCGCTTTCACGAACTCACCGTCAAGCGCGTGACCCCCGAAGCCGCCGGCTCGGTGGCGATCACCTTCGACATCCCCGCCGCCGCGCGCGACACGTTCAACTTCCAGCCGGGCCAGTTCCTGACCCTGCGCGCCAAGGTCGACGGCCAGGAACTGCGCCGCACCTACTCGATCAGCAGCCCGAAAAGCCGCCTGGCCAAGGCCGGCGAACTGGAAATCGGCATCCGCCCGGTCGAGGGCGGCGTCTTTTCCAACTGGGCGGCGCAGACCATCAAGGCCGGCGCCAGGCTCGACGTGATGCCGCCGGACGGCCGCTTCACGGTCAAGAAGCAGCGCGCCATCCACCGCGTCGGCTTCGCCGCCGGCTCGGGGATCACGCCGATCCTGTCGATTGCCGCCAGCACGCTGGAAGAACAGCCGGAAGCCAAGTTCACGCTGGTCTACGGCAACCGCCGGATGTCCAGCGTCATGTTCAACGAAGCCCTGCAGGACCTGAAGGACCGCTACCGCGACCGCCTGACGCTGATCCACATCCTGTCGCGCCAGGCGCAGGAAGTCGATCTGCTGCAGGGGCGCATCGACGGCGACAAGGTGCGCGCCATCATCAAGGCCCTGCTGCCGGTGGCGAGCATGGACGAAGTCTTCATCTGCGGCCCGGAAGCGATGATCGAAGCCACCGAGGAGGCGCTGGTCGCCGCCGGCGTGCCGGCCGACCGCGTCTATGCCGAGCGCTTCACCTCCGGCCCGGCGCAGGCGGCCAAGATCCAGGCCGACACCGACAGCGCACCGGACCGCCAGGCGGCGGTCAAGGACATCGCCCTGACCATCGTTCTCGACGGCAAGCAGCACGAACTGCACATCGGCGCCGACGAGCATGTGCTCGACGCGGCGCTCGATGCCGGCCTCGACCTGCCCTTCTCGTGCAAGGCCGGCGTCTGCTGCACCTGCCGCGCCAAGGTGCTGTGCGGCGAAGTGGTGATGGACAAGAACTTCACGCTGGAAGCCGACGAAATGGCCCAGGGCTACGTGCTCAGCTGCCAGGCCCGGGCGACCACCAAGCAGATCACCGTCAGTTTCGACGACCGCTGATTTCCTCCTGCAATTGAAACTGCACTTGGGCCGCCCACCGGCTCCCTCCGGGGGCGGCCATTTTTTTGGAGAGCAGACATGACACAAGTAGTACTCAACGAAACCATCGGCAAGGTTGGCCTGATCCGCATCAACCGGCCGGAAGCGATGAACGCCTTGAACGCCGACGTGATGGCCGGCATCGCCGCCGCCCTTGATGCCTTCGAGGCCGACGAGGCCATCGGCTGCATCGTCATCACCGGCAACGAGAAGGCCTTCGCCGCCGGCGCCGACATCGGCGCGATGAAGGACTACGACTACATGCACGCCTACAAGGCGGATTACATCACCGCCGGCTGGGAACGCATCAAGAGCACGCGCAAGCCGGTGATCGCTGCCGTGGCCGGCTTCGCCCTCGGCGGCGGCTGCGAGATGGCGATGATGTGCGACATGATCTTCGCTGCCGACACGGCCAAGTTCGGCCAGCCGGAAATCAAGTTGGGCACCATGCCCGGCCTCGGCGGCTCGCAGCGCCTGCCGCGCGCCGTCGGCAAGGCCAAGGCGATGGATATGTGCCTGACCGCGCGGATGATGGATGCCGCCGAAGCGGAGAAATCCGGCCTGGTGGCCCGCGTCTATCCGGCCGACACCCTGCTCGACGAGACGCTGAAGGCGGCGGCCACCATCGCCGGCTTCTCGCTGCCGGTGATCATGATGATCAAGGAATCGGTCAATCGGGCCTACGAGTCGTCATTGAACGAAGGACTGCTGTTCGAGCGCCGCGTCTTCCACTCGACGTTTGCGCTGGAAGACCAGAAGGAAGGCATGGCTGCCTTCGTCGACAAGCGCAAGCCGGTGTTCAACAACCGCTGAGGAGCCTGCCATGTACGAAACCCTGGAAATCGAACGCACCGGCAAGGTCGCGACGATCTGGATGAACCGCCCGGCTGTCTTCAACGCCTTCGACGAACAGCTGATCGACGAACTGAGCACGGCCTGCCACGAACTCGACGCCGATCCGGCCGTGCGCATCGTCGTTCTTGGCGGGCGCGGCAAGCACTTCTCGGCCGGCGCCGACCTCAACTGGATGAAGCGCGCCGCGAATTTCACGCACGAACAGAACGTCGCCGATGCCCGCCGCTTCGCCGGCATGCTGCGCACGCTGGCCGGCATGGGCAAGCCGACCATCGCCCGCGTCCAGGGCGCCGCCCTGGGCGGCGGCACCGGCCTGACCGCCGCCTGCGACATGGCGGTGGCCAGCAGCGACGCGGTGTTCTCCACCTCGGAAGTGAAGTTCGGCATCATCCCCTCGGCGATCAGCCCCTACGTGCTGCGCGCCATCGGCCCGCGCCACGCCCTGCGCTACTTCCAGAGCGGCGAACGGATCAACGCCCAGCGCGCTCTGGCCATCGGCCTGGTCGGCGAAGTGGTCGAACCGGAAGCTTTGGATACCTGCATCGCCCAACTCGCCGACGCCCTGCTGCAAGGCGGCCCGCTCGCCCAGAAAGCGGCCAAGGACCTGATCGCCGCCGTCAACGGCAAACCCATCGACGAAACCATCAGCGAAGAAACCGCCCAACGCATCGCCCGCCAGCGCGCCACCGACGAAGCCAAGGACGGTATTGCCGCCTTCCTCGACAAACGGCCGCCGGGCTGGCTGTAAGCCCACGGGGGCCGGCACGACCAAAAGCGCCCCGTTGCGCGCAAGCTGGCACTTCTGCAGCGAGTTAGCAACGCAGGTCATGTCTGTTTGGCCGGTAGTCCACGACGCGTACAATCGCGCCTTTCCCCCGTTTTCGAGCCGCAACATGAACAGCGAAGTAGATTACAAAAACAACCCTCTGCACGGCCTCAGTCTGAAAAAGCTGCTGACGGAAATCGTTGATTACTACGGCTTCGATATTCTTTATGCCTATTTGAATATCCAGTGTTTCAACAACAACCCGAGTATCGACTCCAGTGTGAAATTCCTGAAAAAGACGGATTGGGCGCGGCAAAAGATTGAGGCCTTCTATCTGTACCAGTTCAAAAGCTTGCCGCGGGCCTCGGCCGAGCAGTTTGAATTGCCGCCGCGCGACCGTATCGTGCCCCAGGATCAAACTCCCGGTGAGCCGGCGGTGTTGAGCCTGGAAGATGCCGAGCGACTGCGCGAGAAGCGGGCGAGAAAAGCCGCGCTCCACGACGCCGAAGGCGGCAAGCGGGCTGATTCGGGCCGGCAGCGGCCGCCGCGCTCCACCGCCGCGGCGGGCAACGATGCGGACCCCTGGGCAAAGTGGCGAAAATAAGCCGGCGACAACCGCTATTGAGCTTGCGCCAGACCTCGATAGCGCAACGATAGCCAGGCAGCCGGCAGACCCAATAGCAGCCCGCCCAGAACATCCAGGGCGACATGCTGGCGGATGGCCATCGTCGAATAGACGATGCCGATGCACCATGCCCAGTTGAGGCTCAGTATCCACAAGGGGCCGCCATAACGGCGCAGCAGGTGATGGAGCCAGACCCCGGAGAAGACAGCGGCGGCGACGTGTAGCGAAGGGCAGGCATTGCCCGAGGCGTCGATGGTTTTCAGGAAATCCAGTTCGGGATAGCGGGTCCAGTCAACCAGGGCGGCGGGTACTGTCGTCGGCCAGAAGTAGAAGGTAAGCAGTCCTGCCAGACAGGTGGCCGCGATGGCCAGCGCGTAGAAGCCCAGTTCGCGGCGCGTCGCCAGCAAGGCGGGAGCCAGGGAAACATAGACCCACATCGAGAGGTAGATCGGCAGGGCCAGGGGCTGGAGCTCGATCTGGTGGTCGAGCCAGGTGAGCGGCATGACCGTGATCGGGAAAGCCGGGTTCTTCAGGAAGTAGAAGTAAAGGTTGAAGAACAGGGTGATGAAAACCGTCGTTCCCACCCCCTTGAGATAGCCATGCCGGAAGAAAACCGCCGCCACCTGGCGGTACCAGGCTGTCGGCGTTTCTTCCTGGCTGATTGCAATAGCAGAGTGCGTCATGATCCTTTCCAGGAACTCAACCACAACGTTTAGGTAGCGCCGCGGTATTAAAACCAGACAGGTTCGACCTCTGTGCAGGATAACGTTCAATCGGGCACACTGTCTCCGGTGCAACAACTCCCAACAGGCTGATGAAAATAATCTTTTACGTCCTCCTCGGCCTGCTCGCCCTGATCCTGATCGGCGCCCGCTTCGGCCTCTTCGCCGGCGCCGCGCCGAACGATCTCGGCGTCACCGACGGCCGCCTGAAACCGCCTTCGGCGACCCGCAACAGCGTCAGCAGTCAGGCGGCGTTATATCCCGGCCATCCGCAACTCGACTATGCACGCATCGCACCGCTGGAATTGATGAACGGCGACGCCAGCGCCTCGCTACAAGCGCTGCACGTAACGCTGACCGCCATGCCCGGGGTGACCGTCATCGAGCAGCGCCCCGACTACCTGCGCGCTGAAGCCCGCACCCGCTGGCTCGGTTTCGTCGACGATCTGGAGTTCTGGCTCAACCCGCAGGCAGGCGTGATCGAAGTCCGCAGCGCCAGCCGGCTGGGGAGTGAGGACTTCGGCGTCAATCGGGAACGCATGGAGCGAATACGCGCGGCCTATCGGGGAGAGGCGGGGAAATAGGCCAACAAAAACAATCCTAATGGCCGTGAGCGCGCTTGTTATGGGGCTTTTCCATAACGGGTTCGGGCTCTGCCGGTGGGTGGCGAATCACGACCACGGATTCCTCTGGCTCGAACCAGAACTCGCCGTGCGGGCCGTCGAGGCGGCCCGTAATCAGCTGAATTAAACCATCCACCGAATTGACCTGGGTGATTGCTTCCCAAGTATCGGTTGGGTGTTTGCTAGTGCCAAGGCCGTTGTAGATGATGTCGCCGATCCTGATATCGCCAGCGACTACAGTGATTCTGGTTGTCATGCCAATGTGCTCCTGAACTGCCCGCAACCCGATTGCGGTGCTCGTTTGGATTGCCATGCAGTCACTGTAGCACTTCGAGCGATGCGCTTGACCGTAGCATTTCGGCGCTCGATGTCAGACTGGGGCTGTCGTTCATGATCACCTCGTCTCCTCAGACCGGTCATCATCTTCGCGCGACAGAATCCGCCAGGCGTACATCAGGCTGGCTTCGCTGAATTCGCGACCGCTCTCCAGATCGCGCCACCACCCCGTCGCCTCGCCCGGCCTGGGCGGCAGACTGCGCCAGCGGCGAATTTCGCCGCTACAGAGTTCGATGCGGTAGATCACGTTGGCTTGCGGTCTGATCAATTGCTGGCGGCCTTTCTGCCAAACGCCACGATTCCCGCCGGGATGGAAACCGCATCACGTTTCGCCGATGAACGGGGAGTTCTCGGCAAGACCAGGTTCGGCCTGCCGCATAGCCATGTTATCGAGCACAACAGCAAGGTGCACGCCAAATTGGCGGTGGACTTAGGTTGTTGCCGTATGAGCAGCGCTGAGTTTTTCCGAGACGAACTCGCCGCGGGCGGTGGAATTGTTTTCCTGATTGTTGCGCGCGCACCAGGCAAAGAACTCCTCGGGATCGATCTGGCATTCGAGGGCGAGCACGCCTGAGCGCTGGAAGTTGCGACGTGCCGCGACGGCCATCGCCTTCCATTTCTCGAAGGAATCCTCGAAGCATTCCGGGTCCGTGGCGCGGGCTTTGACCTCAGCCCAAGTATCGGCGGTGTACCAGGTGACCCCAATGACCAGCGACTTGCTGCGGCGTTTGGCTTTCAAGCTTTGATAGAGCGTCGGTTTTCTCATGTCCGGAAGGGGTACGGGAGATTGATCAGGAGTGCTTGCGCACGCAAGACATGCGCCATCGCCGCCACTCCATGAAATCAGTCACTTGCGGGCGCGCCGTGCGTGGTCTTTCCGACAAAGTCGCAACTTGCCGAGGAGGGGCTTGATACATTGCGAGGCGTTCGGGCAATCAAGCCAGTAGCGACTTGACGATGCGTTTGGCCGCCCGATCTTCCGGATGCGGCAGGATGGCGAAGCCGAAACTTTCCATCAGGCGCAGCATCTTGGCATTCGACGACAGCACGTCGCCGACCATGGTCCGGTAGCCGGCCTGGCGGGCGCAGTCGATCAGGGCACCCATCAGACGCCGGCCGAGACCGCATTTCTGCCAGTCGTCGGCGACCGCCAGCGCGAATTCGACCGATTCGCCGTCGGGCGACAGCGCGTAGCGGGCGCTGCCGACCAGACGCTCCTTGCCGTCTTCGTTGATGGTGGCGAGCAGGGCCATTTCGCGGCTGTAGTCGATCTGGGTGAAACGGGCGAGCAGGCTCGGCGGCAGTTCGCGGATGGCATCCATGAAGCGGAAGAAACGCGACTCCTCGGACATGCCGGTGACGAAAGCCTGTTCAAGGGGCGCGTCTTCCGGCCGCACCGGGCGGACGGTGACACTGCTGCCATTGATCTGCCACTGCTGCAGCAGGTGCGACGGATAGGGGCAGATCGCCAGATGGCTGAAATCGCCGTGCTCGGCGCCGCCGGCATGGTCGATGACGATGCGCGCGTCGGCGGCGACGGCGCCGTTCTCGTCGATGATCAGCGGGTTGATTTGCAGCTCGCGCACCCAGGGTAGTTCGCAGACCAGTTCGGAAATGCCGACCAGCACCTTTTCCAGCAGCGTCCGGTCGATCGCCGGCTGCTGCCCGTCCTGGCCAAGCACCTGGCCGAGGGCCTGGCCGATGCGCGTCGAGTCGATCAGGTCGCGCGCCAGGTAGGTGTTGAGCGGCGGCAGGGCCAGCGCCCGGTCGCTGAGCAGTTCGTTGTCGGCACCGCCGGCGCCAAAGGTGATGACCGGGCCAAACACCGGATCGCGGAAGGTGCCGATCATGATTTCGCGGGCATTGGCGCGCGCCAGGTGCGGTTCGATCGAGACGCCGTTGATGCGCGCTTCGGGATGGCGCTGGCGGACGGCGCCGACGATGTCCTGGTAGGCGCTGAGCACCGATTCGGTGCTGGCGATGTTGAGGCGCACGCCGCCGGCTTCGGATTTCTGCGCCAGATCGGGCGAGTCGATCTTCATCGCCACCGGGAAGCCGAGCTGCTGGGCGATGAAGATGGCCTCGGTCGGGCTGCGGGCAACCACCGTCTGCGACACGGCGATGCCGTAGGCGCTCAGCACCGCCTTCGATTCCATCACCGACAGCACGCTGCGCCGTTCGGCGAGCAGCGACTCGACCAGCAGGCGCGGATTGCCGGCGCGGGCGACGCCAGCTTTGCCGGCCGGCCCCGGCGTCTGCACCAGCAGTTTCTGGTTGCGGTAGTACTTGGCGATGTTGTGGAACAGTTCGATCGCCGTATCCGGCGTCGGAAATACCGGCAGGCGGGCGTCTTCGAGCCGTTGCCGGGCTGCGGCAACCTGGCCGCCGCCCATCCAGCAGCAGCAGATGGTTTTCGTGCTCTTGCCGGCGGCCTCGACGATGGCCTCGGCCACCGCCAGTGGCTCGGCCATGGCGTGCGGCGCCATCAGCACCAGCGTGCTGTGCACATTGGGGTCGCCGGCGACGGCCAGCAGCGCATCGCGGTAGCGCTCCGGCGTGGCGTCGCCGCCGATGTCGATCATGCCGCCATGCGCCCAGCCTCGCGGCAGCAGGCGATCGAGCTTTTCACAGGTGTCGCCGGCCAGGCGGGCCAGCGGAATGCCCAGGTCGCCGGCGCGGTCGGCGGCCATGACGCCCGGCCCGCCGCCATTGGTCAGAATCGCCAGTTGCCGGCCGCGCGGCCGGAAGCCGCTGGACAGCGCCTTGGCGGCATGGAACAGCTGGTCCACGTTCTGCACGCGGACGACGCCGGCGCGGCGGATGGCGGCGTCGAACACCGCGTCGCTGCTGGCCATACCGTCGGGCGCGTGCCGCCCGCCCTTGAGCAGAATGACCGGCTTGACCCGCGCCGCCGAACGCAGGGCGCTCATGAACTGGCGGGCGTTACGGATTTGCTCGACGTAAATCAGGATGTGGCGGGTCTGGTCGTCGTAGATCAGGTAATCAAGGATTTCGCC
>DDWF01000148.1:0-2502 GCA_002345845.1 Betaproteobacteria bacterium UBA2293
TCGCCGATCCCTACATGGGCAAGATCGGCATCTTCCGCGTCCATCAGGGCACGGTGAAGAAGGACATGCAGCTGTTCGTCGGCGACGGCAAGCGCCCGTTCAAGGTCGCCCACCTGTACCAGTTGCAGGGCAAGGACAGCATCGAGGTCGATGAATTGCTGCCCGGCGACATCGGCGCCATCGCCAAGGTCGACGAGATCGAGTTCGACTGCGTGCTGCACGACAGTCACGACGAGGATCACATCCATCTGGTGCCGCTCGAATTCCCCAAGCCGATGGCCGGCCTGGCTGTCGAAACCAAGAAGAAGGGCGACGAGCAGCGCCTGTTCGACATCCTCGGCAAGCTGGCCATGGAAGATCCGACCTTCGTCGTCGAGCGTCATCCGACCAGCAACGAGACGGTGATCCGCGGCCTCGGTGAAATCCATCTGAAGGCCAAGCTGGAAAAGATGGCCAGCCAGTACAAGCTGGAGGTCGATACCAAGCCGCCGCGCATCCCCTACCGCGAGACCATCACCGGTTCGGCCGAGGCCATGTTCCGCCACAAGAAGCAGTCGGGCGGTGCCGGCCAGTTTGGCGAAGTGCATCTGCGCATCGAGCCGAAGGGCCGCGGCGAGGGCTTTGAGTTCGTCGATGCGGTCAAGGGCGGGGTGATTCCCGGTGTCTTCATGGCGGCGGTGGAGAAGGGCGTGCGCCAGGGCCTGGAAGGCGGTGTTGTCGCCGGCTACGAAGTCGAGGATCTGAAAGTCACGGTCTTCGACGGCAAGACCCACGCCGTCGACGGCAAGGAAGTCGCGTTCACCATCGCCGGCCGCAAGGCGGTCATCGAGGCCATCCGCAATGCCCGGCCGATCGTGCTGGAGCCGATCGTCAATATCGAGATCATCGTTCCCGAAACGGCCATCGGCGACCTGGCTGGCGACCTGTCCGGCCGTCGCGGCCACATCACCGGTACTGACGGCCGCGGTCACGGCCTGGCAGCGATCACCGGCGAAGTGCCGCTGGCTGAGCTCAACGACTACCAGTCGCGCCTGAAGTCGCTGACCGGCGGCCAGGGCAGTTACACCATCGAGTTTGCCCGCTACGCGCCGGTGCCGGGCAATGTGCAGCAGCAACTGGCCAGCCGCTTCCAGTTGCATGACGAGGAAGAGTAGGCAATGAGCCTCAGGCCGGCCAGCGAAAGCGATCGTCAGCGATGAGCGGCGGCGCCGGCGGCCGCGCTGCCACGCGTCCGCTGCGCTGGCGTTTCGTCGCTGGATTGGTGGTGGTTTTTCTGCTGATCGGCAGCCTGGCGCTGTTTTTCTTCACCTTCGCCACCGACCGCATCGTCGACGCCCTCGGCCGTAGTTTCGCCGAGCGTCAGGCGCAGTACGACCGTGAGCACATCCTCGGGCCGCTGCTCACCGAGATCGCATTGGCGCGCAAGTTGGCGGATTCGCCGTTGCTGCAGCGCTGGGCGGTGCGCGAAGACGACCCGGCCCTGAAGCGCGAGGCGCTCGCCGAACTGGCCAGTTATCGTCGGCATTTCCGCGATGGCAGCTACTTCTTCATCCCGCGGGCATCCGGCAACTACTATCACAACGACCGCACCAACCGCTATCCGGGTGGCCAGGTCGTCCAGGTGGTGCGTCCCGGCGTGGCGGAGCACTCCTGGTTCTATGCCGCGGTCGACAGCTCTGAGCGCGTGCAACTCAATGTCGACCCGAATCCGGGCTTGGGTCAGACCAATGTCTGGATAAATGTCCAGGTGCGTCTGGGTGAGCGCGTCGTCGCCATGGCCGGCACCGGTATCGATCTCGGTAATTTCACCCGCTCCGTGGCTGCCTCGGCGACGCCCGGTGTCTACGGCATCCTGATCGACCGAGCCGGTGCCATACAAGTACATCCGGACAGCCGGCTGATCGATTTCAATACGCAGGCCAAGGCGGAACAGGCCCGGCAGACCATCTTCGGCCTGCTAGCGAGCGAGGCGGAGCGTCAGGACCTGCGTGCCGCGCTGGACCGTGTTGTCGGCGGCGAAAGCCCCGTGGAGGTGCTGCGCCTGAATCTCTCCGGTCGCGCCGAATTGGTGGCGCTGACCCACCTCAAGGAGATCGGGTGGGTGAATCTGGCGGTCGTCGATACCAGGCAACTGGTCAGCGCTGGCGAGTTCACCCGGCTCGGCCTGCTGATCGCCGGGGCCATGCTGCTGACCATCGTCGTCGTCCTGGCCTTGCTCGAGCGGCTGGTTATCCGGCCACTGCGCCGGTTGCAGACGGGGGCACGGGCCATTGCCGCCGGCGACTACGCGGCCCGGGTCGGGCCGGGCGGGGCGGCGGAGCTCGACGAACTGGGGCTGGCCTTCAATCGCATGGCGGAAACGGTCAGCGACGACACCACTCACCTTGAACAGCGCGTCGCGGAAAGAACGGCTGAACTGGCTTCGACCAACGACCAGCTGACCGTTGCCCGCGATGCCGCGGAAGCCGCCAACCGGGCGAAAAGCGAGTTCCTGGCCAACAT
>DDWF01000148.1:2604-12679 GCA_002345845.1 Betaproteobacteria bacterium UBA2293
TCAACGACATCCTCGACTTCTCCAAGATCGAGGCCGGGCGGATGGACATCGAGATCATCGACTTCGATCTGTGCGTCCTGCTCGATGATGTGGTCGACATACTGGCCTTCCGGGCGGCAGAAAAGCAGCTCACCCTGAACGCCAGTCTCGATCCCGCGGTGCCTTCCCTGCTGCGCGGCGATCCGGGGCGCCTGCGGCAGATCCTGATCAATCTGATCGGCAACGCCATCAAATTCACCGACCACGGCGAAGTTGACGTCCGCATCCGGGTAAGCGCTCGTGACGGCGACTTGCTCACGCTGCATGGCGAGGTGCGCGATACCGGCATCGGCATCTCGGCGGCGCAGCAGGAGCGACTCTTTCAGGCCTTCAGCCAGGCTGACACCTCGACCACCCGGCGTTTCGGCGGCACCGGGCTGGGCCTTGCCATCTCGCAACGTCTGGTCGAACTGATGCATGGGAGCATCGGCGTCGAAAGCGAAGCGGGCAAGGGCTCGACCTTCTGGTTCGAGATACGCCTCGCCATGCAGCCGGGTAGCGACGTCCGGCGGCCGCGGCCGGTTCACGATCTGGCCGGCCGGCGCATCCTGGTCGTCGATGACAATCCGACCAATCGCCGGGTACTCGAACTGCAACTGGCAGAACTGGGCTGCCAGGTTGTCACGGCCGACAGCAGCGTCGCCGGATTGGCGGCGATGCGCACTGCTCATGCCGCAGACCGGCCCTTCGATGTCGCCATCATCGACCTGCTGATGCCGGACATCGACGGCTTGTCGATGGCGCGCCACATTCGCGACGATGCCGCCCTGGCGGCGACGCCATTGATGATGCTGACGTCGCTGACCAGTCGTGGCGATGCCCGGCTGAGCCGTGAGGCCGGCTTTGATGCCTACCTGACCAAGCCGGTGAAGAAGTCGCTGCTGGCCAGCGGCCTGCGTACGCTGATCGGCATGGCCGGCATACCGGCGGCCGGGCATCCGATCGTCACCCGCCACACCCTGGCCGAATCGGCACGGCGCGGGCGCATCCTGTTGGTCGAGGACAACCTGACCAACCGCCGTCTGGCGCTGCGCTTGTTGGAGCGCATGGGGCATAGCGTCGGTCTGGCCGAAAATGGTCGCCAGGCGCTTGATCTCCTGGCCGAACAAGCCTACGACCTGATCCTGATGGATTGCCAGATGCCGGTCATGGACGGCTTCGAGACGGTTGCCGCCATCCGCGCCGGGGTTGTGCCCGGTCTCGATCCGACGATCCCGGTCATCGCCATGACCGCCGGCGCTCTCGACAGCGACCGCGAGAGTGCCCTGGCGGCCGGGATGGACGACTACTTGGCCAAGCCGATCAATATCGACAATTTCGCTGCCTGCCTGCAGCGCTGGCTGAGCCAACGGTCCAGTTAGCGCCAGCCGGTTGCAGTTGCGCGCGCTCCATTCGGGCTTGGCAAAGTTCCCGGCATTAGTGCGGCATAGTGTCGCACGCGACTTTTTGTCACACGTTCCGGCCGTCTGCCGCCTCTAAGATTCGCCCCCTAAAACGTAGCTAAATCAGGGGGATAAATTGATCAGGATCAATCTGTACGGGCCGTCTGCGGCCGGTCGTCGGGCGGTCGAACTGGCCATGCTGGGTAGCGTCTTGCTGACTCCGCTGGCCGGCGCCGAGGAGGCGGTGCGCAGTCTCGATGAAGTGACCGTCACCGCCACCCGCGAGGCGCGGCCGAGCGCCCAGGTGCCGCAGGCCATCGCTGTCGTCGGCAAGGAGGAGATGGCCGACAAGAAGATGTTCAACGTCAAGGAGGCGCTGCAGGACATTCCCGGCGTGCTCATCGACAGCAAGAACGGGGGTTTCGACGCCCGCCTGATCATCCGCGGCGCCGGTCTCAAGGCCGCCTACGGCATTCGCGAGATCATGGTATTGCGCGACGGTGTGCCGCTCAGCGATCCGGACAGCTTCACCCGCCTGGATTTCGTCGATACCCAGGATATCGAGCGCATCGAGGTCGCCAAGGGGCCGGGCAACCTGTTCGCCACCGGCAGCGCTGGCGGTGCCATCCAGATCATTTCGCGCTCGGTTTTTGACGACAGCGCCAATAACTTGCGGCTTGGCGTCGGCAGCGAGGGCACCCAGAATCTCCATCTGCGCTACGGTGGCCAAATCGCAGATGGGCAGGCCATGGCGCTGACCCTGACGCACCGCGAGATGGACAACGACTGGCGCTCCTGGAATCGCTTCGATACCACCCAGGTGTCGCTGAAACATGGCCTGCAACTCGCCGGTGACGACGTACTGGAAAGCGAGATCTCCTATTCCGAGGCCAATATCCAGCTACCGGGCGCCATCGACAACACGGCGGCCAACGGCTACCTGTTCGACCGCTTCCGCGATACCGGCAAGCAGGACGGCACCTCTGAGGCCTGGAAGCACTCCGGTCGCTACTCCAAGGTCTGGTTCTTCAACACGCGCCTGGAAATGCAGCGCGGCGACTTCACCTTCAAGCCACGGCTCTACTACAACACCTGGTATCACTATCACCCGGTCACCGGCATCATCAACGAAGCCGAGAAGTGGGTGTGGAACCTGGGGGCCGATCTGGAAGCCAGCTACAAGCATCGCCAGGGCTCGCTGGTCGGTGGCCTGACCATTCGCCAGGAGCGGACGCCGGATTCCCGTAAATACCAGTACCGCGACGTCACCAAGGTGCTGGCCGGTCCGCAGGCCGGGCGCATCACGGCGACCCTGTCGGACAACAAGGGGGCGCTGGCCGAGACCGATGATTCGACGACCCTGCTCAGCGGTGTCTTCCTGCAGGAATCGTGGCGCCCGAACGAACGCTGGATCATCGATCTGGGCATGCGCTACGACGTCGTTCACTTCACCGGCGACAACAATCAGCTCAGCCGCTACGACTACGCCACCGGCAAATATGTTGCCGGCGCCGGGCGCAGCGAAACCGACAAGACCTTCCGCCTGCCGGCGCCCAAGCTGGCGGCCAGCTATGCCGTGAACAAGCAGCTGAACCTGTTCGCCATGGTTGCCCGGGCCGGGCAGATCCCGTCATCGAGCGAACTGTCGTCCAACCCGGGGCTCGAGGCGCCGCAATCGACCAATTACGAGATTGGCCTGAAAGGACGCGGCGAAAGCTGGCAGTTCGATACCAGCGTCTATTACAACCCGGTCGACAAGGAGATCGTCCAGCAGAACAACGGTGGCGTCACCAGCTACATGAACGCCGGGAAAACCGACAAGCGCGGCTTCGAGATCGCCGGTCGCATGGCCCTTGGGCGCGCCTGGGAAGCGGGCGCTCACTATGGCTATGCCGACTATAAATACCGCGATTTCAGCGAACCGGTGCGCGTCGGCGGGGTGACCGTCAACCTCGATCGCGGCGGCAATGCCCTGCCCTTCGTACCCAAGCATCAGTACGGCGTCTTCCTGGCCTGGAAGCATCAGGGCTGGCGGGCGAGGGTGGCAGCCAACACCTGGGGCGAGTACTGGCTGGACAATGCCAACAGCGAAAAATACGGTGGCTGGGAGTGGGTGACCAACGCCTCGCTCGGCTACCAGTTCAACCGCCATTCGCTGACCCTGAATGCCGACAATCTGTTCGACAAGCATTACGCCTTCGAAGCCAAGAAGGACACTACCGGCAAGGTGACCTATACCGCCGCCGCGCCGCGGACGGTGATGCTCACCTATCGCTACGATTTCCGGTGAGGCGGCCGATGCGCAGAACCATTCCCTTGTTCGTCGCCGGGCTGTTGGCCGGGCCGGCGCTTGCCCAGCATGATCACCGGGCGGAGTTGGCCGTTAGCTGGACGCAGCAGCCCCTGCTGTTGCCGGAGAGCGGTCGCCGCCAGCGCGATGTGGCCGGTCTGCGGGCAGTCGGCATAAATGCCTCGTCCCTGAGCGTCCATGCACCGGCCGGCGAGCCGGCGGTTCGCCAGCGCGAGTTTTCGCTGAGCGATGGCAGCGCCCGGATCAGCAGCGCCGGGCCGCAGATCGGCAACTATCACTGGGTGGTGTTGCGCGAGGCTTCGCCGGCAGGTATCCGCGTCGCTTCCACCGCCTGGTATTTCAGCAATCCGGGCGCCTCGCCGGAGGAGCTGCTGGCGACGCCGAAGCACGAGCTGGAAATCGTTCCCCAGCCGTTGCCGCGCGAGCATGGCCAGTATCGCGAGAGCGAGAAATGGCCCTTCCTGGTCCGCCTGTATGGCAAGCCGCTGGCCGGTCAGCGGCTGCTGCTGGAAACCGAGTTCGGCAGTCGCTCGCAGTTCGTTACCGATGGCGAAGGTATCGCCACCGTGCTTTTCCCGCGCGACTTTCCGCCGCCACCGACGGAGCAGGCCGGCGGCCACGGCCGGCCGAGTGCCGCCTTCGTCCTGAGTACCGAACACGCAGAGGGCGAACATCGTTATCAGACCGCCTTCAACCTGCGCTACGGCCCGGATGCTGATCGCGGTCGCAGCCTGGCCTGGGGGGCAGCCTTCGGTCTGGCCGGCATGCTGGCAGCAGCGCCCCTGCTACGCCGACGCCAGAATCGCGAGGTGCCCCATGCGTAAGGTGATGTTCCCCACCCTGTCGCGCTTCCGCCTGACGGTGCAGCTGTTGATGTTGTTCGTCACTGTCTACGGCAGCGTCTTCGTCGGTACCTACATGGCCGACAAGCTATCCAACGCGCTGCCGGCCCTGTCCTGCGCCTACGATCAGATGAACGGTGGCTATTGCGTACTGATTCCGACCCAGCACATCCTGCATCACCGCATCGGCGAAGCCATGGTGCGCGCCCAGCAATTGACGCTGACCATGGTGCTGCCGCTGCTATTCAGTTTCGCCGCCTTCTTTGCCTTTTTCTTCGTCCTTGGCAAGGCCTTTTGCGGCTGGATCTGTCCGCTCGGCACGCTGCAGGAACTGCTCGGTCGGGTCGGCCGGCGCTTCGGTATCGGCCTGCGCCGTGTCGCGCCCGGCGATCTCGGCCCGGTACAACGCGTGCGCCCGGTCAAGTGGCTGATCCTGCTCGGCCTGGTCTTCCTGCTGCCACTGCTGACCGGTCTTGGCGTCACGCCGCACGCGCTGGGCAATCCGTATTGCGACGTCTGTCCGGCGCGCATCGCGACGACGCTGCTGACCGGCAGTACCGAGCAACTGGCCGTGGCGGTCGACGACAATATCAAGCTGGTACTCGGGGCGACGGCCAATTTTCTCTTCGGCTTCATCATTCTCGCTGCCCTGGCCATTCGTCAGCCCTTCTGCCGCATCTGCCCGCTGCTCGCCTTCAACAGCCTGGCCCAGCGCCTGTCGCCGATGCGCCTGGTCAAGACGCGGCATGAGAACTGTGGCAGCTGTCATATCTGTACGGATGCCTGCCCGATGGACATTCCGGAAATCTCGCAGGCGGACGGACGCAAGGCCTACAACGAGGACTGCACGTTGTGCGGACGCTGCGCCGAGTACTGTCCGCAGGACGGGACGATCAAGCTGAAGTGGGGGCCGTTGTCGTTGTTCGCCTCCAGCCGCGCCTATTACAAGAAGAAGGTGGCGGCGGAACTGCCGGATGGCACTGTCAAGCCGCTGAAATTCGTCCACTCGCCCGCCAAGGCGGCGCCCGGCGATGCTTGAGCAACTGGCTGCCGGCCAGGTAGGCCTGGCCACGGTCTGGCTGCTCGGGCTATCGATGGGGCTGACCGCCTGCACCGTCACCTGCCTGCCGTTCATCGGTACCTGGGCGCTCGGCCGGGCCAGCGGTACGGCTGAGGCGATGCTGCACACCGGCGTCTTCCTCGGCGGCCGGGTGCTCACTTACACGCTGCTGGCCAGCCTCGCCGGTGCGCTGGGTGTCGGCCTGGCCAAGGCGCTGGGCGGCAGCTGGGGCAATGCTTTGATCGGTGCCGTCAGCATCGCCAGCGGCCTGTGGCTGCTGTTCGGACATTCCGCTGGCGGCTGCGCGCGTCCCGCCGGGCCGGCGGCAGTCGCACCGCTACGCTTTCACCGGCGCCGGGATGGCCTGCCGCCCTTGTTTTTTGGTGCCGCCCTGTCGCTGACGCCGTGCACGCCGCTGGCCTCCCTGCTGCTGCTCGCCGCCAATACCGGCAGCGCCACGCAGGGAGCGGCTTACGGGCTGGCTTTTGGTTGCGGCGCGGCGCTGACGCCGATCATCGTACTGGTGCCGCTGGCCGGGCGTCTCGGCCGCGAAATCCGCGCTGGCCGGGCCTGGCTCGGGCGCTGGTTGCTCAGCGGTGCGGCCGGCGTGCTGATCGTGCTCGGCCTGCGCCGCCTGCTGCTGATCGCCTGAGGCACAGCAGGAGTTCCTTCGTCTTGAGGCTGCGGTTGGCGGCTTAACGCCAATGGGTTAAATTGAGGGAGCGGGGGTCCCTCAAGGAGAACGAGAATGCGTCGTCAGTTGCTGTTCGTTAGCGCACTGTGGGCAAGCCTGGCACAGGCCGACTTGGTGCCCATCGGCTACGTCAAGAATGTTGCTGGCGAGGCGGTGGTGATCACCGCCGGCCAGACGCGCAAGGCGGAGGTCGGGTCGCCGGTACATGTCGGTTCGCTGCTCAAAACCGGGCCGCAATCCAGCCTCGGGGTGACCTTCAAGGACGAGACGGTGATGTCCTTCGGGCCGAATACCGAGCTCACCGTTGACGAATACCTGTACGAGCCGAATCGCGGCAAGCTGCGGATGAACAGCAAGCTGGCCAAGGGCAGCCTGAACTACGTTTCCGGTGTCATCGCCAAGCTGCAGCCGGAGGCAGTCACCGTCAGAACGCCGAGCGGCCTGATCGGCGTGCGCGGCACGCAGTTCCTGCTCAAGGTCGAGGAGTAGGCGATGTCTTCATCATTGCGCAGGCTTCTCGTGCCGCTCGCTCTCGCACTGCTGGCCGGCTGCGCCAGCAAATCCTACGTCGTCCTGCTGGAGAACCCGGACGGCTCGACGGGCGCTGTCGTCGTCAAGGGCAGCCAGGGTGAGCAGGTGATCGACCAGGCCGGCCACGGGGCGGCGCTCGATGGCTCGAGTAAACCGGCAGCGGTGGCCAAGGCGGATATCCAGCGCGATTTCGCCGGTGCCATGGCGGCCCGGCCATTGCTGCCGGAGCGCTTCCTGCTTTATTTCACCAGTGGCGGTGCGCAATTGACCGCCGAGTCGCAGGCACTGCTGCCGAAAATCGTTGCCGGCGCAGCCCAGCGACCGGCGGTCGATGTCTCGATCATTGGCCATACGGACACGGTCGGCCGCGCCGAGCAGAACGAGGAGCTGGCGTTGAAGCGGGCGCAGGCCATCGCCGAGCTGATCAAGGCGCAGGGCCTGAAGGTGCATGCGCTGGCGGTCGAATCGCACGGCGAGCGTAATCCGCTGGTCAGGACGGCGGACGAGACGGCCGAGCCACGTAATCGCCGGGTTGAAATATCGCTGCGCTGAGGCGGCCGCCTGTTCACCGGGCCCGCGAGGGGGGGACGATGCTGAAGAACGTGACGGTCCGCTTCCAGCACTGGGTGCTGGGATTGGTGATGCTGCTGGTGGTGGCGCTGTCGGCCCTGTTCCTGGCCACCGTCTTCAAGACCTTCACCCATGTCGCCGAAGATCGCGCCTTGGGCAACTTTTCGCTGATTGCCGACCAGACCTGGTTGCGCCTCGACAGCCTGCTGCAGGGCAGTGCCCGTTTCGTCACGGCACAGGCCAACGGCGACAGCGGTCAGTTTGTCGATGCAGCCGGTCGGCTCAACCGGCGCGACATGGTCGCCGGCTTCATCGCCGCGGTGGAGGCCGAGACCAGCATCTATTCGCATTTTTTCGGCCTGGGCAATGAGGAATTCCTGCAGGTCATCGGCCTGCGTGGCGATGAACGGTTGATCGCCGCGCTGCAGGCCCCGCCGCAGGCATATTTCGCCATCCGCAGCATCGTCCGCGCGCCTGCTCAGGATGCCCGGGAGGAATGGCTGTTCCTCGACCGGCAGCGTCAGCCGCTGCGCAGCCGCCAGGGCGATGGCCGCTTCCTGCCCAGCCAGCGCCCGTGGTTCGCCGCCGCCTTGCAGCGCCAGGGTCTGATCGTCACCGACCCTTATCTCTTCGCTTCCACCGGCGAGCTCGGCATTACCGTGGCGACGCCGCTGCCCGGGCAGGTCGGCGTGCTCGCCAGCGACATCAGCCTGGCGTCGCTGCAGTCTTTCCTGGGCGGCCTCTCGCTGCCGGCCAACGGCCTGGTGGCCATCCAGGATGGCCAGGGACGGATTCTTGCCCTGCATGCCCGGGGCGAGCGCTATGCGGGACTCCGGGTGGCGCCGCTGAGCTTGCCGACGGCTGTCGACAACCCCTATCTCGCCGTGCTGGCGCCGACGGCCGCCGCTCGCGACGCCGAGGTGGTGACGCTCGGGGCCGGCGCCGGCGAACGTTTCGTCGTCGCCCGCCAGCAGTCGCAGCCGGTCGGCGGCAGCGTGTTCACCGTCGTCGTCAGTGCGCCGCTCAGCGACTTTCTCGGGCCGTTCCGACAAGCCGAGGAGGACGTCCTGCTGATGTCCGTCATCATCCTGCTGATCCTGTTGCCGCTCGCCTATCTTGGGTCGCGCCAGGTGGTGCATGCGCTGCAGACGATGGCTGCGGATTCGGAGCGCCTGAAGCATCTGGATTTCTCGCAGGAACCTCAGCCGCCGGATAGCTTCCTCTACGAAATCAAGGTGCTGGGCGAGGCGCAGTGTGTGATGCAGGGGGCTATCCACCGGCGTACCGAGGATCTCGCCAAGGCGCAGAAGAAGCTGGCCAGCCTGGTCGACAACGGTATCCGCCTGACCCGCGAGCAGGACCGCGCGGTGCTGCTACACCACATCCTGGCCGGGGCCCGCGAGATCACCAACTGCGCCGCGGCGACGCTGTACCTGAAGACCGAGCGCAATACCCTGGTCTTCGCCCAGCGGCTGCTCGACGACGACATTCCCGATGTCGAGATTCCGCTGTACCAGGCTGACGGCACGCCGAACACGCAATATGTCGTGGTGCACTCCGCCCTGCACAACGAGATCGTGCTGATCGACGACGTCTATGCCGAAACCCGCTTCGACGTCAGCGGCACCAAGCGCTTCAGCGAAGAGTCGGGCTTCCGCGCCGTGTCGATGCTGACGGTGCCGCTCAGCCCGCGCGAAGGCGAGGTGATCGGCCTGATGCAGCTGGTCAATGCGGTCGACCCGGTCAGTGGTGAGATCGTCGCCTTCCCGCGCGACCTGCTCGGCTTCGTCGAGGCACTGGCCGCCCAGTCGGCGGTGGCCCTGGAAAACCACAACCTGCTGGAAGCCCAGCGTGAGCTGATGGAGGCGCTGATCCGCCTGATCGCCGGCGCCATCGATGCCAAGAGTGCCTATACCGGCGGCCATTGCGAGCGCGTGCCGGAACTCGCCTTCATGCTGGCGCAGGCGGCCTGCGACGCCGACAGCGGGCCGCTGGCCGATTTTCGCTTCGCCGACGAGGAGGCCTGGCGTGAATTCCGCATCGGCGCCTGGCTGCACGATTGCGGCAAGGTGACGACGCCGGAGTACGTGGTCGACAAGGCGACCAAGCTGGAAACCATCTACAACCGCATCCACGAGATACGCACCCGCTTCGAGGTGCTGCTGCGCGATGCCGAGATCGAGCGCCTGACCGCCATCCATCAGCAGGGCCTGGCGCCGGCCGAGGCCGATACCCGCTACGGTGAACGTCGGCAGCAGTTGCTCGACGATTTCACCTTCGTCGCCGAGTGCAATCTCGGCGGCGAGTTCATGGCCCCGGAGCGCGTCGAGCGCCTCCAGCGCATCGCCGAAGAAACCTGGTTGCGCCATTTCGACGATCGCCTCGGCCTGTCGCACGACGAGGCCGAGCGTTATGTGGCCACGCCGGCCGGGCAATTGCCGGTACGTGAGCACTTGCTCGCCGATCAGCCCTGGCATGTTGTACCGCGCCTGCGCGACAACCCGGCCTACGCGGCCCGCCATGGCTGGCAGGTCACCGTGCCCGAGCATCTCTACAATTTCGGCGAGCTCTATAACCTCAGCGTCGGTCGCGGCACGCTGACCGAGGAGGAGCGCTTCAAGATCAACGAGCACATCATCCAGACCA
>DDWF01000191.1:0-507 GCA_002345845.1 Betaproteobacteria bacterium UBA2293
GGATGGTCTCGGCGAACTTCACCGGCTGCGCCGGTTCCAGTACGATCATCGGCACACCTACTTCACGCTGTTCGCGCGCCACCTTGAGCGCATCGGCCGTGTGCGTATCGATCATCAACCGATGCTGCTGCCAGACAGCGCGGATCGTGGCCAGACGATCCGCATGGGTACTCTTGCCGGAGACGAAACGGAAGTCGGCAAGCCGGGAGATATAAGGTGTGTCATTGAGATCGAAACTGCCGCCCGTATCCACCTTGGCCCACAGTTCGCGCACCACCGCCGCATCGCGGCCGACCAGGTCGAAGACGAAGCGCTCGAAATTCGACGCCTTGGAGATATCCATCGATGGACTCGATGTCACCCAGGTATCGCTCGCGCCACGCGGCCGGTAGACGCCGGTGCGGAAGAATTCGTCGAGCACGTCGTTCTCGTTGGTGGCCAGGACCAGCCGGTGAATCGGCAAACCCATCTGGTGCGCGATGTGGCCGGCGCAGATGTTGCCGAAAT
>DDWF01000191.1:546-2824 GCA_002345845.1 Betaproteobacteria bacterium UBA2293
GCCCAGTTGATCGAGTTGACCGCACCGATCTTGTATTGCGCCTTGAAGGCGGCGTCGTTGGAAACCGCCTTGACGATGTCCTGACAGTCGTCGAACATGCCCTCGATGGCGATGTTGAAGATATTCGGTTCCTGCAGCGAATACATCTGGGCGCNNGCCGACATCAGGCCATGCGGCGACAGCATGAAGACGCGCACACCGTGCTTGCCGCGCATGGCGTACTCGGCCGCCGAGCCGGTATCGCCCGAGGTTGCACCAAGGATATTGATGGTTTCACCGCGCACAGATAGCACATGCTCGAACAGATTGCCGAGCAGTTGCATCGCCATGTNNGTCGGGCCATTCGACAGTTCGAGCAGGTGAAAGCCCGGCTCGAGCGTAGTCAATGGCGTGATGTCACCCGCATCGCAACCGGGGCGGGTATGGCGGAAGGTATGGGCCGTGTAGGCGCGTTCAACCAGATCCTTTAGCGTGTCGCCAGGAATGTCGTCGATGAACTTTTCGAGGATGCGCAGCGCCAGCCCGGCATAAGGCAGTTCGCGCCATGCGGCGAGTTCTGCAGCGCTGACCTGCGGATAGGTTTCGGGCAGATAAAGGCCGCCGTCGGATGCCAGGCCGCCGAGGAGAATGTCGCTGAAGTTCTGCGGTGCGGCACCACCGCGCGTGGAAATGTATTTCATGAGATGTATTGGCTATCGAGTGACTAATGCGGACGGGAATTATCGTCGCTGGGTTCTGGCCTGTCCACCCATCCGCGCAGTAGCTGCAGGGCAAACAGCAGCATGCCGATTGCCACGGGCAGCCACCCACGCGCATCGTCAAACGCGAGCCAGAGCCCGCCCGCCAGAAACAGCACGGCACGCCAGCGACCGCCCCAGGCCAGACGTGCATGCAGGATGCGGCGCTGCGGCAAATTAGCGCCCGGATGGCGCCAGACCGGTAACAAGTGGCTTAGTGCGCCAGTGACGAGCGGCAACAGGAAGGCCGCCACGAAACTGGCAATCGCCGGGCGCGCTGACATTAGCCCCAGACCATGCGCCATGCCCAGCAGCAGCAGCAGCGCCAGGCCGGTGGTGGCCGCCAGCAATGACGCCGCCGCTCCGGCGTTGATTATCGCGGCGAAGCCAAAGGTACGCCGCCAGGCCAGCAGATTGTTACCGACCACCCAGAGCAGCAGCGCGGCACCGCCGAGGGACAGCCAGGCACCGACCGGGTTACCGCCGGCCGCTCCTGCCGCGACCAGCACCACCCCGCCTGCGGCAATCGGCAGCTCACGGCGCAAGCGGGCGGCGGCAGCCGGATCGGGGCGTCCCAGCACCGTCGGCACCAGCACCGGCAGCGTGCCCAGGGCCGCCAGGCCGATGAATCCCACGGTATTGAGATGCAGGTGAAACAGGCGCAAGACCGCGCCCAGTTCGGGCCGTGCCAGCCAGACCGGCACCAGGCTGACGGCAAAAAACAGACAGAGCAGCGCGGCCCCGTACCAGCGCGCACCAGGATGCGGGGAGCCCAGCGTGACGCGCAGGCGACGCGTGATCCACACCAGCAGAAGCAGGGCTGCCAGCGCAACCCCGCTCGCCGCGGCATGCAGGCTCCAACCAGGCAGGATTCCGGCCAGGGCGAGCGGAGTGGCAATGCCAGCAAGCTGGACGAGGAGCGGCAGGAGCAGCAGCGGGCGCCCGGGCGTGGCGGTCCGGGTCAGGACCGGCACGAAGTGAATGATCGCGCCGAATACCAGTGGCATTGCGCCGGCGGCAAAGGCGATATGAATAGTCGGCGCTGGCGGTACGGCGAGTAACGCCGCGAACAGCGCCGCCAGAAAGGCCAGAACGGCGCAGATGCCGAGATAGACCAGCATCTGCTGGAGCTGTCAGCTCAACTCTTCGAGGCGCAAACGCACGATTTTCCCGGTCACGACCGGCAAGGCCTCGATCAGGCGCATCGCCGCATCGACCTGCTTTTCACGCACGATGTGGGTCAGCATGATGATTTCGGTCTGCGTCTCGTCCTCGGCGGGTTCGCGCTGGATCATGGCGTCGATGGAAATTTGCTGATCGGCAAGGATGCGCGTGATGTCGGCAAGCACCCCCGGCTTGTCCTCGACCCGCATGCGCAAGTAGTAGCCGGTCCGCACCTCGCCAATCGGCAATACCTTGAGGTCGTCCATCTGGTCGGGCTGAAAAGCCAGATGCGGCACGCGGTGTTCCGGATCGGCGGTTTGCATGCGGGTGACATCGACGAGATCGGCGATCACCGCGCTGGCGGTCGGCTCGGCGCC
>DDWF01000221.1:0-12416 GCA_002345845.1 Betaproteobacteria bacterium UBA2293
CCACATCCTGGCCAAGAGCAAGATCATCCTGCAAGCCGGGCAATCTTCCGTGACGCTGGAGGGGCAGAACATCACCTTCGCTTGTCCGGGGACCTTCTCGGTCAAGGGCAGCAACAATGCGTTTGTCGGGCCGGGGAGTGGGGCTGCACAGATGGAGAAGCTGCCGGATACGAGGGTGAAGATGTTCGATGAACAGGCACGCGCTATCAACTCGCTGACCGGAGAGGCAATTCCCGATCTGCCCTACAAAATTGAAACTGGTGATGGTGACGTGCTCTACGGCTTCACCGACGCTGAAGGCAAGACCATGCGTATAGCGTCGATGAATCCTGAGCAGATCAAGGTGTATTGGGGAAAATTGCCACCGAAAGACTTGATGGAAGATGGAGTGGGGCATGGATAAGTCAAAGCCGTTTCAGCCCACCACGAATGATCGTCGTGGCAGTGTCGCTGATGACAAGCTGACGCCGTCATCGGAAATGCATATCCTCGTGGGTGGGCCTTACACCCTGGAAGGAACACAGCACCGTTACGGTCATACGGCGATCCGCGTCAAGATAAGGGGTTATGACACTACCTACGACTTTGGAAGGTATGGTCGGGTTACGGGAGACTTTGGTGCCGAGGGTGAAGGCATTCTGCGTGTTTGGTCTAATTTCTCACCATATATTGCGGGTGAGAACGCCACGGGCAGGCGAACGACTGGGTTTGTCTTCTTGATTTTTGATCACCAAGCATCGGCAATCAACAATTACTACAAGGCCATCATTGATGCTGCTACCCCACGTCCTGAAATGGAGAGAGGTCGTTCTGGCCTTAAGGTTTATCGTCTTGCGGCGAACTACCATGCCCTTGGTTACAACTGCACGACTCTCAGTTTGGATGGGGCGCAAAAAGCAATTCCGAATTTTGAAGAGGGTAGTTCTGCGTTCAACAAACCGGAGGCCGTGATGACCCTAAGCGAGCGATTGGCAATGAGAACTGTGGGTGGTGGGACGCCTGCAAGGATATTTTTGCCAGCAAATCTCGAAACGTTTCTTATGACGAAGCCAGCACAAAAACCTGCGCGCGTTGATACCTATGGCGGGACAAAATAAGGCGTTCAATCATGGGCAATAAACGTATTTTCCAGTATGTAGTCATAGTGGCCCTCTCGTTCTGTTCCGGCGCATTCCTGACCTACCAAATCATCAAGGAGCAATCCATGCCTCTCGTCCATAAGCTTCAAGCCCCACTGCTGTTCAATGGTGCTGGCGCAGCTGAGCATCAATACATATTGCCCGCGGGCACAAATCTTTATTTCGACCAAGCGTTTCCCGAGGGATTCGTGCGGTACAAGGTCTATTTCAATGTCGAAGGTGTTCGTCTTGAGTCTCAGGAGGCAACAGACAAATTCTGGCTCGACCCGCTAACAGCATTTCCTCCTGATGAAAGTGAAATAAAAAAGCTATTGGCGGGATATCCACTTAGCAAAAGTGAACTTGCTGCGATTTTGAAATCTGGCTACCTCACCAAAGATGAGATTCGGGAACTTCTATTGGAATACAGTAAATAGCCATCAGCGCTGGAGCGGCGGTGTCGACGGGGTAGATGACTGCATCTTGACAATGCTCGCTGGACCAGTCCTCGGCAACGCCATAGCGATTGCGTTGCAGGAAAATATGCACAAGTCCACTCCTCTCATTCCGCAGGAAATCTACCTGCTTGAACGTTACAGTTCACTCGAATACTTCGGTCGCATGCGTGATGAGTTCGCTGCCTGTGTCAAAGCCGCTGAAGATGCACTGGCCGAATTCATGAAGAATTTGCCGGCCGATTATCGCAGCCGGCGCGAGTTCGATCAGCCTGATCAGGTCTGGGGCGAGCGGGTTATCCCCAATCTGCAATGGGCATTGCAGGGCCTGAACGAGGGTTATGTCCTGCTTTCACGCGGCGATGCCGACGTACTTGGCATGGCGGGGAATGTCGATACTTCATTTGCTTCGATGTCGCGCGATTACTACGTTGCTGACTGGATGCCAGAGCCTTTCAGAAGCATTTACCTGCAGCACAAGCCAGAGGCATGGGCGATGTCCTCGAACATCTGCCATACGCAGCAAGGGAACTGGGCTGTGGGAGATTTAACTAACTTTTACCACACTGGTGCGCGAGGCATCCTACATTCCCCAGCAAGCTGGCCACTCTACCGTCTAAATACCGCAATCCGCGTCAAGACCGACGAGAAGGTACCGCAAAACGGCGTGTATCTTCCGGATGTTCCGAATAGCTGTGCCGAGTTCCTGATTGAAGGATATGAGGCTTGGGAGGCGAATGTGATGAACCATCCCGAGAATCTGGATGATCGTTCCTTCACCAGCCAACCGACCGTTTGGACACTGATCGAACGCATTGCCGACAGTGGCGGCGGAACGGGTTGCGGCCCGCAGGGCGAAAGTGAGAACAGCAAGCGCCGGTCGAACGTCCCCGCCAACCAACACTGTCCGGAAGCTGGCTGGTGGTTCACCCCGGCCCAGGCCAACTCCCACCGCTACTTCAAGCAGGGCGAAACCATGCCGTCCGTCGGTGGCGACTACGGCGACACCTACTGGCAATGGTCGCCAGACCAGTCGGCGCCGACGCTGTAATCACCCTGGCATTGCAGCGGACCGGCCACCCGCTTCGCCGGTGGCCGGTCCGCTGAATTTCCTGCCACCCAATACCGCGAAACCGAGCTGGCCTTCATCACTCGCCTGCTGGCCGAAGAAGGGCTTTCGTACCGTTTCGAACACAACCAGTCTGAATCGCCCCGGGAATTGAGGAGGCTCCATTATCTGAATAAATGGAGCTGCTATGAGCAAGACCAAGAAACACGATTCGAAGCAGGGCTGCCAGCGGTGCGGGGACGGGCAAGGACATGCAATATTTCGTGAAATAGTTCGCTGACAGGTACTGTTGCTTCCGCTAGCGTTTGCAGTCCACACTTTCCAAGAAAGTTGACTGCTACGCCGTCATGTCCAACTTCGACAAGTTAACGCTGCAAGCACTGGAGGCCACTGCCGCGGCTTCGGCTACCTATCTTGATGCCTGCGACTCCGGGGCCGGGAACAGTCGGCTGGACCCCGAGTATTACCGGGCCTGCGGCGACCTGCTGATCCGGATCTTCTCGCTGGTCGATCCGGAAAATGACTTCCCCGATCTGCTCAAACGCTCGCCTGCGGCCCGCGAGGTCGCCGACTCGATCGAGCTGCGTCGGCGAATCGAGGCCGGCAAGCTGGGCTATCTCCCCTGATTCTCGCCGCCCCGGCGGCACCCCGAAACAATTGCTCACAGCCTATTGACGGGCGCTGCGGCTAAACTAGCGGCCATGCCAAACATGTTCCGCCATCTTGCTCCCCTATTGTGTTGCCTGAGCCTGCCGGTTGCCGCGGCTGGGCCGGCCGATCCCTTCGGCACTGAGGGCATGGCGCCGCTGCGGCCGTCGCCGCAACTGGCTGCCCGGGTCGGCGAGGCGCCTTGCGCCACGGCTATTCCGGCGACGCCGCTGACGGCTATCGATGCCGTGGACCTGACCTTGTGCAACAACCCGCAGACGCGCGAAGTGTGGGCCGCGGCGCGTGTCCAGGCGGCGCAGGTCGGCGTCGCCCAGTCGGCCTGGCTGCCCGATCTTGATGGCCGCCTTGCGACCAGCCGCAACTTCACCGACGCTGACAACTTCAACCAGCGCAATGCGGCGCTGACCTTGTCCTGGCTGCTACTCGATTTCGGCCAGCGCGCGGCGGGCAGCGAGAATGCCCGGCAACTGCTGGCCGCCGCCGCGGCGACCCAGGGTTCGACGGTGCAGACGCTGTTTCTGGCCGCCCTGCAAACTTATTACAACGCCCAGGCCACTCGCGCCGCCGTGCGCTCGACCGGCGAGGCCGAGCGTTCGGCCCGCGAGAGCTTCGCTGCAGCCGATGCCCGTTACCAGGTCGGCGTCGGCACGCCGGCCGATCGCCTGCAGGCGCAGACGGCGCTGTCGCAGGCGATCCTGAACCGGATCCGGGCCGAAGGCGAGGCGCGCAATGCGCTCGGGGCCCTGGCCAATGTCATGGGCTTCGATGCACAAATGCCGATCAACCTGGCGGACCTGCCGCCGACCCAGGCGGACGTCACCTTCCAGCGCGATATCGATGCGCTGATCGCCACTGCACGCGCCCGCCGGCCGGACCTGCAGGCGGCCGAGGCGCAGCTGAAAGCGGCGGAGTCCGGCATCGACCTGGCGCGCGCTCAGGGCCGGCCGACCCTGAGCCTGTCGGCCGGACCAAGCTGGCAGGAAGTCCGCGGTGTCGCCAGCAATGGTGGCAGCCTTGGCTTGACGCTGAACGTGCCGATCTTCTCCGGTTTCGAAACCACCTACCGCGTGCGTTCGGCCGAGGCCCAGGCCGAAGTGCGGGCGGCGCAGCGTGACCGCCTGAGCAGCCAGATCGCCCTCGATGTCTGGCGCGCCTACCAGAACCTGAACACCGCGACGCAGAGCCTGAAGACGACCGCCGACCTGGTGGCCAGCGCCGAGCAGTCGGAACGCGTCGCCCTCGGGCGCTACAAAGCCGGCGTCGGCACCGTGCTCGAACTGCTGGCGGCGCAGAGCGCCCTGGCCAGCGCCCGCCTGCAGCGTATCCAGGCGGCACTCGACTGGCAGATATTCCGCGCCACCCTGGCCCAGGCCATGGGCGCACTCGATTACACGCTGCTGCGGGGCGCAGCGGAAGGAAGACCATGAAACGAAGCAGCAAGATTCTCCTCGGTGGCGTTGTCGTCGCCGCTCTGATCGGCGGCGCCGTCTGGTTCGTTCAGCAGCAGGCGGCGCAGGATCCGGAAAAGCGTTACCGGCTGGCGACCGTCGAGCAAGGCGAGATCACCCAGACCGTCTCGGCCAACGGCACGCTCAATCCGGTGGTGCTGGTCAGCGTCGGCACCCAGGTGTCCGGCACCGTCAAGAAGCTCTACGTTGATTTCAACGACCCGGTGAAAAAAGGTCAGGCCCTGCTCGAACTCGACGATGCGCTGGTTTCGGCCAGCGAACGGCAGAGCGCCGCCAGCATCGCCAACGCCCAGGCCAGCCTGGAACTGGCGCAAGCCAACGAGGCGCGCATCAAGCAACTGTTCGCCCAGGAGTATGTTTCGAAACAGGAATACGATCAGTCCCGGCAGGCGCTCAAGTCGGCGCAGGCGCAACTGGCGCTGGCCCGCGCGCAGAATGAGCGCGACCGGGCCAACCTCGGGTTCACGGTCATCCGCTCGCCGGTCGACGGCGTCGTCATTGACCGCGTTGTCGATCTCGGACAGACGGTGGCGGCCAGTTTCCAGACGCCGACGCTGATCAAGATCGCCCAGGATCTGACCGAAATGCGCATCGACACCAGCTTCGCCGAAGCCGACATCGGCCTCATCCGCGAAGGTCAGAAGGCGCGCTTCACCGTCGATGCCTTCCCCAATCGCAATTTCGTCGGCAACGTGCAGCAGATCCGCCTTAATCCGACCAGCCAGCAGAACGTCGTCACCTACAACGTCCGGATCAACGTATCCAATCCGGAGCTGGTGCTGCTGCCGGGCATGACCGCCTACGTCAATATCGGCGTGCAGCAGCGGGCGGAGGCGCTGCTGGTGCCGAACGCCGCGCTGCGCTTCAAACCGGCCGAAGCGGCCGAGAAAAAGCCGGCCAACGCTCAGCCGGAGGCGGGCGGTGGCATGGCTCCGGGCCTCGGCGCCGGCGCCGATGGCAGCGGCGCCAAGGCCGCTACCGGCAAGGGCAAGAAACGCGATGGCCAGAGCGGCACCGTTTACGTGCTCGATAGCGGCGAACTGCGACCGGTCAGCGTCCAACTCGGCATCACCGACAACCGCAACACGGAAATTCTTGGTGGCGAACTGAAAGCCGGCGACCGCGTCGTTATTGGCGAAAACAGCAACGGCGTCAAGGCACCGTCGTCCGTCGGCATGCGGATGTTCTGATGAGCCAGCCGGTCATCCGGGTGGTCGGCCTGGGCAAGTCCTACGCCACTGCCGCCGGCCTCTTCCCGGCGCTCAAGGGCGTGAACCTGGAAATCCATCCCGGCGAGTACATCGCCATCATGGGGCCGTCCGGTTCCGGCAAATCCACCTTCATGAACCTGCTCGGCTGCCTCGATACGCCGAGCCAGGGCGACTACTTCCTGGCCGGGGAGAATGTGGCCCAGATGGACAAGGATGCGCTGGCCAACCTGCGCAACCGCACCCTCGGCTTCGTCTTCCAGGGCTTCAACCTGCTGCCGCGCATGAGCCTGCAGGACAACGTCGCGCTGCCGCTGGTCTATGCCGGCATCGACAAGGAAACGCGCCGCGCCACAGCCCGTGAGCTGCTCACCAAAGTTGGCCTCGGCCAATACGCCGAGTCCTTGCCCAGCCGCATTTCCGGCGGTCAGCAGCAGCGTGTGGCGATTGCCCGCGCCCTGGTCAACCGGCCGCGCCTGATTCTCGCCGACGAGCCGACCGGCAATCTCGACAGCCACACCAGCGAAGACATCATGCGCCTGTTCGGCGAACTGAACGCCGATGGCATCACCATCGTCCTGGTCACCCACGAGCCGGACATTGCCCAGCACGCCAAGCGGCAGGTCAAGTTCCTCGATGGCGAGATCGTTGACGACCACCTGACCGAGGCGCAGCCATGCTGAGGGCGATGTTCGGCGAAGCCTGGCTGGCCATGGGGGCTAATCGCCTGCGCACGGCGCTGACCATGCTCGGCATGGTCATCGGCGTCGGTGCCGTGGTCATCATGCTGGCCATCGGCCAGGGCGCCCAGTACGCCGTGCAGCAGACCATCAGCACCATGGGTTCCAACCTGTTCATCGTCCTCTCCGGTTCCTTCACCGCCAGCGGTGTGCGCAGCGGCACCGCCGGTGGGCCGACGCTGACGGTCGCCGATGCCGAGGCGATCGCCGAACTCGACGGCATCGCCAACGTCGCGCCGACCCATCAGGGTGGCCGGCAACTGGTCTATGGCTCGCAGAACTGGAGCACCCAGGTGATCGGCACGACACCGCCCTATCTCGATGCCCGCGCCTGGAACATCGTCAATGGCGCCAGTTTCGGCGATTCCGACGTGCGCTCGGCGACGCGGGTGGCGCTGATCGGCAAGACCGTCGCCGAGAATCTGTTCGGCGACGAAGACCCGGTCGGCAAGACCATGCGCATCCAGCAGAATCCCTTCCTGGTCATCGGCGTGCTCGGCAGCAAGGGGCAGAACCTCGATGGTCGCGACCAGGACGATACCGTCATCGTTCCGCTGAGCACCGCCCAGCGCAAGGTCTTCGGCACCCCCTTCGTCGGTTCGGTGCGCATGCTCATGGTCCAGGCCGACTCGGCCGACGGCATGCAGCGCGCCATCGACGCCACCGAATCCCTGCTGCGCCAGCGTCACCGCCTGCGCGAAGGCGCCCCCAACGATTTCTTCCTGCGCAACCTGTCGGCCGCCGCCGAATCGGAGGCGGAAACGACGCGCACCATGTCCATCCTGCTCGGCGCCATCGCCTCCATCTCGCTGCTCGTCGGCGGCATCGGCATCATGAACATCATGCTCGTCTCGGTCACCGAGCGGACCCGCGAAATCGGCATCCGCATGGCCATCGGCGCCCGCCAGAAGGACATCCTCAGCCAGTTCCTGCTTGAAGCGGTGATGATCTCCTTCGCCGGCTGCCTGCTCGGGCTGCTCATCGGCCTGGCCGTTGCCCTCGGCATCAATGCCTTCACCGGCATGGTCGTCGTCATCTCCGGTACCGCCGCCATCGTCGCCTTCGCCGTCGCCGCCACCGTCGGCATCTTCTTCGGCTGGTATCCGGCGCGCAAGGCAGCGCAGCTCGATCCGATCGAGGCCCTGCGCTACCAGTAAGCCAGCCGGACGCGAGTGTGGCATCCTAGTTCAACGTCTCGACAGCGGGACGAGCATGCGCAATGGAGCCAGCCCATGTCAGGCATCTTCATCAGCTATCGGCGTGACGACAGCCGCGGATTCGCCGGCCGGCTGGCCGACGCCCTTGACGCTGCCTTCGGCGCCGATTTCGTTTTTCGCGACATAGACGATATCGCCCCCGGCGCCGATTTCATCCAGGCCATTACCAGCCGCCTCGCCAGCGTCGATGTCGTGCTCGTCGTCATCGGGCCGGACTGGCTAGCTGCCCGGAATGACAGCGGGCGGCGTCTCGACGACCCGGCCGATTTCGTCCGCCTGGAAATCGAACTGGCGCTGGCTGCCGACAAACCCATCTGGCCGGTGCTCATCGGTGGCGCCGCGATGCCGGCCGAGACGGCACTGCCGCCATCACTGCAGCCACTCGCCCGGCGCCAGGCGCTGACCTTGGCCGATGCTGCCTGGAAGGACGATGTCGACCGCCTGATCACCGCCCTGCGCCGGCAATTACCAGCGCCCGGCCGGTCGCGCCGGCAGTGGCTGGTGGCCGGTGCCGCCGGCATCGCCGGATTGCTGCTCGGCGGCTTCTGGCTGTTTTCGGGAACCAACAAAAGCGCCGCCGTCAGCGGCGCTTGGGTCGCTCAGGTGCGCTACGACTGGGGTGACGAACACGGCGAACGCTTTGATCTGCAGGTCGAAGACGGGCGCCTGCGTGGCACGGCAAGCTACCTCGGCCTGCCGCGCCGCATCATCGATGGTCGGGTGGATGGCGACGGCAGCCTCGAATTCATCACCGGCAGCGAAGTCCTCAGCGGCCCGTCGCTGACGCACCGCTACCGCGGCCGTCAGGTGCCGGAAGGCATCCGCTTCGTGCTCGAAACCAGCGGCGGCAGTCCGGCCGCCACACCCGTCGAATTCATCGCCCGACGGCCGTGAGTACCCGTGGAGATCGTCATGCCGGAAAGAAAACATCATCTGATCATCGAGGGCCGCGTCCAGGGCGTCGGCTATCGCTACAGCATGGCCGAGCAGGCCGTGCGCCTGGGCGTTACCGGCTGGGTGCGCAACCGGCGCGACGGCAGCGTCGAAGCCATGATCGGCGGTGAAGCGGCGGCGGTGGAAGCGCTGATCGCATGGGCAGGCAACGGCCCGCCGGCGGCCCATGTCGAACGTGTGCAAGTGGCGCCGGGGGCGGGCGACTTCACCGGCTTTGCGCAGCGCGAAACGGTCTGAACAGCCGCCTCAGGCCGGCCGGCGGCGCAGCAGGTGATTGACGATGAAGCCCAGCACCACCTCGCCGCGCTGATTCACCGCCTGGTACTTCAGGCGGGCGATGCCGCGGTCCGGCTTGGAAGTCGACGGGCGCACCTCCAACACTTCGATCTCGCTATGCAGCGTATCGCCCGGCCGCACCGGCGCCAGCCAGCGCAACTCGTCGATACCCGGCGAACCCATGCTGGCATCGGCCAAGAGGCCGGACTGGATGAACAGCCGGAAACAGATGGCCAGGCTCTGAAAGCCGCTGGCGATCAGCCCGCCATACGGCGATTCCGCCGCCGCGTTGGCATCCAGATGAAAGGGCTGCGGATCGTAGCGCCAGGCGAAATCGATGATTTCCGCCTCGGTCAGCGTCAGGCCAGGCGTCGTGAAGCGCTGGCCGGGGGTGAGGTCGTCGAGGAAGCGGGTGTCCATGGATCATCCGTGGTTGATTGGCGAGCAATGCTCATCGAACCGGCTTGAGCATGATGGCCAGCGGCAGCGGTTGGCCGTTGGCCAGCGCCGGGTAGGCGCGGTCGTTGATGTAGTGCAGTTGGCCGTCGATTTCGATGCGGGCGGCAACCTGGATGCGGGCGCGCTTGCCGATCAGGTCGCGGTCGATGGTGGTGGTGAAGAAGATCGGCACCTGGGCGCCGTTCAGTTCGTAGCGTTGTTCGGCCAGCACGCGGGCCGGGGCGCCGGCGCGGCTGACGTCGTGGACGAGGATGACCAGGATGGCGTCGGGCGGCAGGGCGTTGCGGGCGCGGTAGGCGACGCCACCGTTGAGGGTGATGAAGCTGCTGGCGGCCGGCGGTGACGGTGTGGTGGCGGCCGCTGGGGCGCCACGCGAGCAGCGCAGCTGGCGGCCTTGTTCATCTTCGAGAAAAGCGTCGTCGCCCTGGGTGTGCAGGTCGACGGGATCGGCGCGGTAACGGGCGCCGGAGGCGGCGGCTACCTGGGGCAGGACGAGCTCGCCGCCGGGACGGTGCAGAGTGGCCTGCGGCCGGCCGTCGGCCGCGATGCCGTAGGCGATGGCGAGCGTCTGGCCGTTGTCGCAGGTGTAGGTGATGGCGTCAGCGGCGTGCAGGCTGCCGGCGAGGACGAGTGGCAGCAGGGTGGCGATGGCGGATGGTTTCATGGCGTGGTGAGCAGGCGTTGCCAGTGTCCTTCGATGAGGCCCTCGATGGGCTGGAAGTCGGTCTTGTAGGCCATCTTGCGGCTGGCGGCGATCCAGTAGCCGAGATAGAGGTAGGGCAGGCCGAGGCCGAGGCATTGCTGACGCTGCCAGAGAATGTTGTAGATGCCGTAACTGGCGCCGGGCATCTCCGGTTCGTAGAAGGTGTAAACCGAGGACAGGCCGTCGTCGAGGACGTCGATCAGACTGACCATGCGGACGATGCCGTCTTCGGAAAACTCGACCAGCCGGGTGTCGACGCGGCTTTGCAGGAGGAATTGGGCGTACTGGTCGTGGCTGTCGTCGTCCATGCCGCCACCGGGGTGGCGGGCCTGTTGGTAGCGGCTGTAGAGCTGGTAGTGTTCGTCGCGGAAGTGCAACGGCAGTTCGCGGGCGTGCAGCTGGGCGTGGTGTTTGAGGGCACGGCGCTGGTGGCGCTTGAGTTGCAGTTCGGCGACGGCCAGGCGCACCGGCACGCATTCGCGGCAGCCGTCGCAGTGCGGCCGGTAGGTGAAGATGCCGCTACGGCGGAAGCCGGCGCGGACCAGCGAGGCGTAGATTTCGCTGTCGATCAGGTGGGCCGGGGTGGCGACTTGTGAGCGCGCCTGACGGTCGGCCAGATAGCTGCACGGATAGGGCGAGGTGGCGTAAAACTGCAGCAGCGAGAAGGGCAGGGCGGCGTCGTCGGGCTGGGCCATGGCCGGTCAGTTCCAGTCGATGGCCAGCGCTGGCCATGACCCGCGACGATGTTCCGCCGCGGTCAGGGCACGCAGGCGGGTGAGGAACTCGGCGCGGGGAATTTCCCGACCGCCGAGCGAGGCGAGGTGCACAGTGCGCATCTGGCAATCGATCAGGGCAACGTTGTCGGCCTTCAGCCGGCCGATGAGGTGAGCGAAGGCGACCTTCGAGGCGTCGCGGCGACGGGCGAACATCGATTCGCCGTAAAACATCCGCCCGATGAGCAAGCCGTACAGACCGCCGACCAGGTCGCCTTCTGCATAGGTTTCGACCGAATGCGCCCAGCCTAGTTCATGCAGCCGGCAGTAGGCTTCCTTCATGTCGGCAGTGATCCAGGTGCTGTCCTGGCCCGGTCGCGGCGTTTCGGCACAGGCGGCGATGACGCCGGCGAAGTTGCTGTCGAAACGCACTTCGAAGGCGCCGCTGCGCAGGGTCTTGCGCAGCGAACGGCTGAGACGGAACTCTTCGGGAAAGAGCACCATGCGCGGGTCGGGCGAGTACCACAGGGGATGCCCCTCAACGGTGCCCCAGGGAAAGATGCCCTGGCGGTAGGCCTCGAGCAGGCGCGGGGCCGACAGATCGCCACCGATGGCGAGCAGGCCACCCATTTCGGTCCGGGCCGACGCGACCGGCGGAAAGGCGTCGAGCGGGCCGAGATAGGGGATCATCGAACTCAGCGGGCGAGCTCGCCGTGCCAGGCGATGGGTTTTTCCACCTGTTCGAGACGGATCTCGCACTGCGGGTCGTCACATTCCTCGTGCTTCTTGAAGGCGATGACGTGGTCGGCATCAAGGCGGATACCGATCTTTTCCCCAAGCGCATGGTTGTGATGCGAGGGGACCAGCGACAGCACTTCAGTGCCGCTGACCAGGCGCAGCGTGTACAGGATGTCGGCGCCGCGGAAGGCCTTGTGCAGGACTTCCGCCTTCACTTCGCTGGCATCGTCGTGAACGATGTCGTCGGGGCGCAGCAGGATGTCGACGCGGCAGCCGTTGTCGCAGTTGGAGCAGGTTTCGTTGCACTCGACCGGGGTGTCGGAAATCAGCGTGCCGAGTTCCATGGCGACACTGTTGTTGTCGCCGACGGTGCCGGCAACCAGTACGCCCTGGCCGATGAAGTCGGCGACGAAGCGGTTGGCCGGCCGATGGTAGAGGTTGTAGGGCACGTCCCACTGCTGGATGCGCCCCTGATACATGACGCCGATCTCGTCGGCCATGGCGAAGGCTTCATGCTGGTCGTGGGTGACCATGATGGCGGTTGAGCCTTCGCGCTTGAGGATTTCGCGCACTTCGACGGAGAGCCGTTCGCGCAGGCCGACGTCGAGGTTGGAGAAGGGCTCGTCGA